>JAKBAC010000202.1 GCA_021809365.1 Planctomycetota bacterium
CCACTACATTTTCCAAGGTGATGCGATAAGATCCCTTGGCGGCTTGTCTGCGTCCCAGCGTGATCAGGCGGCACAGGCGACCATACGAGGCCACATCGGTGGGATATAACAGCACATTGCAACAGGGCCGGGAATTGGAGTCAGATGCTGGTAAATCAATGCGTATATATGTTCCGACAATCAGTTGTATGCCGGCCTGTTTAGCCGCAGTGTGCGCCCGCACCATGCCGGCCATGGTGGCGTGATCCGTCAAGGCAATGGCATCATATTCCAGTTCGGCGGCCCGCTGAATATATTCCTCCGGGTGACTGGCTCCATGCAAAAATGTGAAGTTGCTGGTGGTTTGCAATTCCACATATTGCGTTGCCCCGGCGGCTGCGGCACGCCGCTGTGTCACTGCCGGTTTATAACGCTTTTCAGGCTGTTCCGGCATATCCGCTCACATCACAAAAATCGCACATCACACCCACACTCCGTGCAGCAGCCATTGCCCGGTTTCCACTTCATGAAATACCCATAGCCATTGCCCATTCTGGTCCAGCACGGCAAAGTAGTCCCGTGTGACCGGTGGCATGCCCGTCCACCAGGGCGTGGTTAAACGCTCCGGCCCGATCACCTGCTGACAGGTATAAATGCGGCCCTGCCATTGAATATGCTCGGGTGTGTTAGAAGGGCCTCCGGTTATCACCTGCGCCGGTTGCGGCGGAGCCAGCAGCAGCGAGGGTCGGGGAATGAGGACAAATCCATTCGGTGATACCCGTGAGGCTGGTGACGCTATATTGTCTTGCCCTGTGTTGAGCCTGTTCAGGCGCATGGCCTGCTCGGGAATATGCGACTGTCCCCCTGCGGCCATGCCGATGCGCCGGGCGGCCAGTCGCGTTTGCAAAATATCCAGCACTGGAGCCAGCGGTGCCATGGTGGGGTTGCTGCGCCAGGCGGTGCAGGTATCCGCGTGTAATTGCTCCGGGGGAAGAAGATGTGTTTGTTCAGCGCGGAGGGTGAGAACTTCAATGCCGCTCGTGAGCCGAAGTTGCTCTATTCGCGGTCGGATGGCCGCCCACAGTCGGTCGGCCCGTCGTACTGTCTGGGTCAGGGAAATCGTGACGGTGGACGTCCCCGTATATTCCCCCTGCATTTCTATCGTCAGCAGCGTGGTACCCAGATTGCGTTGAGTTAATATCTGTGACAACTGATCGGTTAAGGCTTGAGCCGCCAATAGAATCCCCTCCAGATTTTCCACCGGTCCATCCGCCCGCCATTGGGCCTGTGGCGTACTGGATAAGGTGATCAAGGGTGGCAATTCCATCCGGTGCCCCAGCAGTTGATCCAATCGCAGCAGTAATTCTGGTGGAAAGCGAACCGCCAGTTGATCACGCGACAGGGTCATTATTTCCCCCAGGCATGTCACGCCTGTTTCGCATAATGCCGCCTGCGTGTCGGCACTGATGCGTAAGGCCGCCAGGGGAAAGTTCCGCACAGCGGCGGCAATATCAGCGGCATCGTCAATGAATGCGGGCGTTTCCGCATAACGTGCCAGCACTGCCGCACTGGAGAGGGTTGGGGCAATGGCGGTGCGGCAGGTCAGTGCATTGTGCCGTAGCAGGGCGGTGATGCGCCGGGCTAAGGCGCTCGGCCCGTTAAACAGATGCTCCATTCCGGTGATGTTAAGTAACAGACAATCCGCAGCGGGGCAAGGTTGATGATCCGGGAATGGCTCCCCGATACTTACCACAGGAGAAAATCGCAACGCCCAGCGCGCCAACTTTTCCAGCAGCCGCGTGCCGGCCATGCCATCCAAAGGCATTATCTCCACGCGGGGTAACAAGGCCCGCGCTTCCGCCACCGCCATGCCGGGAACAATGCCTCGCCGGCGGCAAATATCGCAACATCGCCCCACAACTTCCTGCCGTGCCTGTTCCACCACCAACAGCAGGGGCCGCAGTGCCTTGGCGGATAAGAGTGCATCAGCCCGCCGTTGTTTTAACCGCATCGCCTGAATATCCCAATCGGGCAGATAAACACATAAAAACAGACTCATATAGCCCTCCAAAAGTTAGGTATATGTTAGGTATAACGGCTGGCATGAGGTATGTCAAATCTCGTGTTAGATTCAAACACTTTTATGGCTGGGACATGGCAAGAGGTCGATTATTTCACTTTCCCACCACACGTGTGCCAAGACGCCGGGACTATGTTAAAATAAATGAATTGCCCGCTCGGGTGGCGGAATTGGCAGACGCGCCGGATTTAGGTTCCGGTTCCGAAAGGAGTGCAGGTTCGATTCCTGTCCCGAGCATGTGCAGCATATTGCAGGGAGAAGAAAATGCCGCTTGAACTTGTAAGAAAAACAGGCTAATATTTCTTACATGAATTCTCGGATAAAATCGTCTCATTCCATAGAATATGGCATCCAGATGTCGATTCGTCATAGAGGACGTGGTTGTGTCGTTGTCGCGGCGGACTTTCTTAATATCGGGCGTCGAGGAGCGGTGGATTTAGCGCTTCATCGGCTGGCGCGAAAAGGAATGATTCGCCGTCTGGCTCGCGGCGTGTATGCTTTCCCAAAGAAGCACCCGGTGCTCGGAACTCTTGCCCCATCGGCGGAGACGGTTGCTGGGGCCCTGGCGGCGCGCGATCACACGCGCATTCAGCCCGCAGGAGCCTATGCGGTCAATGCGTTGGGACTTTCGGAACAGGTGCCGGCCAAAGCAGTATTTCTGACTGATGGCCCGACCCGGACCGTGAAAATCGGTTCAACCACGATCCAGTTACGGCGAACTACCGCACGGAATATGGCTGCGGCAGGACGATTAAGTGGTCTTCTGATTCAGGCATTGCGGGCCATCGGCAAGGAACATGTGACCCGGCAGCACCGACATCACTTGAAACATTCCCTTCCGGCTAAACAGCGCCGGGAACTGCTTAATGATCTGCCCATGGCTCCGACGTGGATGCACCCGATCTTTCGCGAACTCGCAGGGGAAAATCCATGAATCACAGCTTTCTCAGGCTGCCAACGGAGGAACGCCGGCTTTACATCGAGCAGGCGGCAACCCGGCGAAATCTTTCTTCGGTCATCATGGAGAAGGACTTTTGGGTGTGTTGGCTGCTGGACGTCCTGTTCAAGTCTGAATTTGCGGACAGTCTGGTTTTCAAAGGCGGAACCTCTCTTTCGAAAGTGTTCGGTGCCATTGAACGATTTTCAGAGGACATAGATTTGTCCCTCTCGCCCGAATTTCTGAAACTGCCGCCAGCGCATAAAGGCCGCAACCAAATTGATAAATGGATGAAGAACGCTGAAGTCCAATGCGGCCGCGCAGTGCAGGGCCGGATCGGTCCGGCGCTGGAGGCGGCGGCTAACCATGCGCTGGGAAAAGCGGACGGCCCATGGTTTGAATTCCAGACCGACGGCCGAACGCAGTCCCCGCTACTTCTTTTTCATTACCCATCTTCGCAGCCCCCGGGCTTCCAGTACCTGCAGCGCTCGGTCAAGTTGGAATTTGGCTCCCTCACCGACCAGCAACCGGCGGGGCGTCACCCGGTACGACCTTGGATCGCTGATGTCTTTCCCGATGCGTTTGCAGACTGGCGCTGCGAGGTTGTGGCATTGGAAATAGAGCGCACTTTCTGGGAAAAAGCAACAATCCTGCATATGGAGTATTATCGACCTGCGGAAAAGCCAATGCCGGTCAGACTCGCACGCCATTACGCTGATATGGCGGCGATTTCGCAACATCCGGCCGCCGATAGGGACGAACTGCGCGCCCGAGTGGTACGTTGGAAAAGTCAATTTTTCGGCAGCGGCTGGGCGAATTACGAGGAGGCGGAACCTGGCACGTTCCATCTGGTTCCTCCATCTGAAAAATTGTCCGCATTGCGACGCGACTATCAGGCCATGCGTGATCTGTTCCTTGCGGTGCCACCGAATTTTGATGATATACTCACTACCTTGACCGCGCTCGAGTCGCGTATCAATCGCCAAAGGTAGCAGGGTGCGGCTTTAATAGCGTCGCAAAATTGCTGAATGCTCGCCCGTTTTTCTTGCAAAATGCCGATTTGCGCTCAATAATCCCGTATTGCGTCTGTTTTTCACGGAAATTGCATGGCTAAGAGTGTTTTTCCCAGCGATACCGGTGCCCGTCCGGCGGGTTACATAGCCACCAAACGCCGCAGCACCTTTGGCTTTTTGACTGACGACGAGATCGACCGATTGGAAGGGGCGCTGAAGTCACATTGGGCCGCCATCGCTCCGCGGTCTTGATTCATGGCAATTTTACATAACGATGCGGCACATTCGCTTGTCTTTGGCAAAGTAGTTGATGCTGGAACCGGCGGGCAGTTCTTTCTCACGCATGAGGCGCTTAATGATTTCAATATTTCCTTCTCCGCTGACCGTAAGCGAGTGCCAGCCGCCACCAGCCCCTGGTCCGAACTCCCACGCCAGACTCTCGGCCAGCGCGTTCGCTTTTGCACTGATCTCGGTTGTCAATGTGGCGCACGCGCCAGCGGAAATTGTCCCGCTATAACGGGGAGCCGCTTCCGCGAACCAACGCCAGAATTCCTGCACACGGCTTTTGAATGTTTCCTCGCCGGTAGTCGTATTGTTGCTCCTGGAAAGCAGGGGTGTCCAACGAAAGCTGAATATAGCCGTGAATATTATTTATTCAAGTTGGAAACTAACTGGAATTGGGCAGCGGCCTTCTAAATGCGCTCTACTGCGACCCGGCGACGCCTGCGACATCATTTGGAGCTATGCCGAATGCTTCGTTTGATAGGCCATTGTTGGCCCAGGGAATAATGCTGCCCATATCGTTGATCAGGTAGAGCTTTCCGTGCCGCGCATATAACCACTGAACGGATAGCTCTACTTCCTTTACGTGCGTGATAATCCCTGTGGATGGGTTCAGGCAGATCAGTTTTTGGTGGCTTGCGTATCTTACCAAAGCGGCCGCTTTATGACGGCTTATC
>JAKBAC010000203.1 GCA_021809365.1 Planctomycetota bacterium
CTGGTCGTGCGCCAGTGGCAGCATATCCTCGCGGCCCTCGGGGTCCATGCCGTTGGTGGGTTCATCAAGAATCAGCAGTTGAGGGTCATGAACGATGGCTGCCGCCAGCTTCAGCCGCTGCTTCATGCCGGAGGAATAGGATTCCACTTTGCGATACCGCACTTCACCCAGGCCGACATAATCCAGCACTTCGTGGGCGCGCTGCATGGCATCGCTGTTTTTCATTCCCACGAGTTCCCCGGCATACGCCACGAACTCAATTCCCGCCACCCCGGGAAATAGACATTCATCTTCCGGAGAAAAGCCGATCTTTCGCCGAATATCAAGCGGATGGTTCTGCACATCCATGCCCAACACCCGTGCGGTGCCCGCATCGGCATGAATCAGGCCAAGGAGCGTGCGAATCATGGTGGTTTTACCGGAACCGTTGGGACCCAGCAGGCCGATGGCTCCGGGTTTAGCGCGCAGAGAAAGATCATCCAGGGCGGTAATCGCGCCGTAGGTTTTCGTGACGCCCGAAAGTTCAAAGAGCATGGCTTCATCGGAACCGGGCATGCAAAAGCCCTTTCAGCTATACGGCGAATTCTCCGCGTGTTCTGAAAGCGGTATTCTGCGCGGCTTCGGGCCGTGCGTCAAATGTGCCACACAACGACCGACGGGGCGAAATGCGTCGCAGCGGTCAACCACATTCCGCAGCCAGCTCGACGCTGCCGCATCGAGCTAATCTCACATCCGCGCACCGCCCGCAGCTTGACGCGGCAGCGTCACGGTTCGACGCGAGACAATACCCAAGAATAAAATCCCCGCCCACCCCGGCACGTACAATCCCAAATCCGCACGCCGCCCGTGCATCACGGGGGCGAATCGCGGCTATTTCGCGGGGGCGGGGGCCACCGGTTTTGCGACTGGTGCCGTAGCTGATGGTTGGGTTGCCGCAGGCTGGGTTTGCGCGGGGCCGACCAGCACGGGTTGGGCCCACTGTTTTAAGTGATCCAGGCGGTACTGCACCAGCGGGGCGAAAGACTTTTCAATGGAATCGGCATGGGGAGAGGTAAATGTTTTATAAATCGCGGCCGCCTTGCTCCATTGGCCGGCATCTTCATAGGTTAACGCCAAGCCAAGTCTAGCCCGTGCTCTTGATAGAGTCTCTTTCGGGAATTCAGTGATGACTGTCTTAAACGCCTTTTCCGCCGCGGCAATGGATTGCGCCTTGGTGGCCTTCACTTTTTCCACGCCCGCGGCCGGATTGCCCAAAGCAATTAAATTGAGATAGAAATCCCCGATGCGAATATAAGCCTGTGCGGAGACGGCTGGAACTTTGTAATTGTTAAGTACCGTATTTTGTATTTGCCGAGGCGTTTGGGCCTGCTGAAGTGCCATGGCGGCTTCCTGCACTTTTCGCAGCTGGTTAGCCTTATGCAGCTGAATCAGCTCGACCACCAGCACAATAATGGCCACGCCCAGGAGGACATAAACCCCATATTTACGAATAAACATATACAATCCGGCCGCACTTCCGACCAGATCATTCTGTTGCAATTCGTGGCGTTCCTCCGCTTTCATTCCATGCGCTCCAAAGGTCCAGGGAAAAAACAGTCCCGTAGTATAGGCGCTGCCGCGGATTAACGCGAGCAGAGGAGACAGCAGAAGATTACCCATTTCATACAGCTATAAATTGTTCCCGTCCTCGATGCCCGGGACAATGATACACCACCCTTATCCGCCAAAAGATAGATACCGAGAGCACGGGGTTGACGCCGGATCAAATGAAAGGTCTCTTGCCGCGAGCTTTCGCTGAAGAGTCCGAACGCTGATTCCCAACGCCCTGGCTGCCCTTGTACGGTTGTTGGTGAAGACAATCATGGCCGATGAAATGGCTTCCTGTTCCAGATTTTTCAGCGTTGGAAAGCCGCCACTGTCGCGGTTGCAAGGCAGCACGAAAGCACTCCCCTGCGGCGCAGGTTTGGGATTTTTGTTGGAACCCACGGAGGGCGATATATCCCCAACTTCCAAAACGGTTCCACCGCAAAGAACCACGCCGCGCTCAATAACGTTGAGCAGTTCTCTTATATTACCGGGCCAGGGGTAGTGGCGCAGCTGCTCCCACGCTGCGGGAGCAACTTCCGTGATATGCGTTCCGTTGCGGGCGTTAACCCGCTTGAGAAACTGATGGACCAGATCTTCAATGTCTTCCATGCGTTCGCGCAGAGGAGGTAAACTGATGGCGATGACGTTGAGCCGATAGAATAAATCCTCGCGAAACAGCTGTCTGGCCACCATCTCCTCCAGATTCCGGTTGGTGGCCGCGATAATGCGAACGTCAATGGGAATCTCCCGGTGTCCGCCCAGCGGCGTCACCACACGTGTCTCCAGCACGCGTAGGAATTTGGCCTGCAGGGCCAGGGGCAGATCACCGATTTCATCAATGAACAGCGTGCCGCCCTCTGCGGCCTGAAATTGCCCTATTCGCGCCCCGGTTGCCCCCGTAAAAGCCCCTTTTTCAAATCCAAACATCTCCGCTTCGGCAAGCGCATCAGGAATCGCGGCACAATTCATCGCCACGAAGGGGCAGTTTTTTCGAGGACTGTAATCGTGAATGGTGCGGGCCGCGACATCCTTGCCGGTTCCGGATTCGCCACCGATCAGCACAGTAGTCTGGACCGTGGCGGCTCGTTGAATCAAGGCTGATACGGCCTCCATGGAAGGTGCCCGGCTGGCAATCTCGCCGACGGTGATCTGCGGTGCGAGCTGCGGGCTTTCCTGAGATAATGTTTCCTGAAGGTCTGGTGCGGGCGTAACTGTGACAACATCCATATTGGTAACTCCTTATTTTTTCCCCAACCGAATTGCCATTTCGTTTCGGCATTAAATTTACTTCCCACACCGTCAGGTCGTGGGGTGCAGGCGCTACGGCACCGGCTTTTTTTTGAATGCTCTTAAAAAGCATTCGACCAACCAAAGAAATAGTAGCAAAGTTTTTACCCTGAAGTATAGTAGGTATTGGCCCCAGATTGCAGTGAATTTAACCCCGTATTGTTGTTGGGCTGTCAAGGGCACGCCGGCGTCAGATGGGGCCGGAATCATGATCATTTTTGATTATTTTTCTACCCAGAGCATAGCGGGTGAGGCCCGCAATGTCGTGAACGTCCAGCTTGTCCATGACCGCCTGTCGATGTTTTTCCACCGTTTTAACGCTGATGGTAAGATCGGCGGCGATTTGCTTACTGGACCTTCCCTCCGCGATTAATTGCAAAACTTCTCTCTCCCGCGGAGTGAGATTATTATTGTGCGCCGGCCGGCTCCGGGTGCCACGCGAACCAGCAGCAACCTGACGCGTGAGATACTTCGCAATGGCCGGGCTGAAATAGGCATTGCCTTTCATGGCCTCGCGAATGGCTGAAATCAGTTCGGCAGCGGCGGAATATTTGACGAGATACCCGGCAGCACCGGCCTGGCATACTGCCAGAACATATTCTTCGTCGCTGTACGCAGACAATGCCAGAACACGGGTGCTGGAAACGTCGTGCGTGATCTGCCGGGTTGCTTCTATTCCGTTGAGGCCGGGCATCGCCATATCCATAATAACGACATCCGGTGCCAAGCGCACGGCGGATCGCAAGGCATCTCGTCCATTGTTCACCTCGCCGATTACCGTCATGTCAGGCTGGGATTCAAGAAGGCGGCGCAGGCCTTGTCGAACAATCGTGTGGTCATCCGCCAGTAAGACTCTAATTTTAATTATATTGTCCATCATGTCATTGTCCTCAGGTCTGGCTGCCGCCAATGGCCTTAGCGCCGCCTCGTCCCACAGCGGGACCTTTACAGGGTAGCGCCACACTGATTTGCGTCCCCTTCCCCGGCCGGGCCAGGAGAGTAAAACTCCCGTTGACCAGCCGAACGCGTTCCTGCATTCCCAGCAGGCCCAGCCGATGCTTTTTTGCCGCTCGATCAAAGTTTTGCGGATGAAAGGATCGGCCATCATCGCGGACTTCCATGCGGATTCCCCCACGGCCGCCAAATATAATCACCTGAACCCTATGGGCGCGGGCATGTTTGGCAACATTGGTGAGACTTTCCTGTGCAACCCGAAACAGTGTGATTTTTTCGTCTTCACCCAGGGCCTCGGCGTGTCGCGTGGCGCGGAAGGTTATTTGCAGGCCCGTGCGGGCTGCAACCCGGTCCAGATACGACCGCAGGGCGGGGAGCAATCCCAGCTCATCGAGGATGGTCGGCCGCAAATCACGGGCAAAATCATGAACTTTGACCATCGCGTCCTGAAGCAGAGCGCGGGCGTCTTCCAGGGACGCCTTCTGCGGATTGGGATATGAAGTCAGGATGTTTTCAAATGCGATGCCGGCGGCCGTGAGGGCCTGTCCCACATCATCATGCAGTTCTCGACTTATCCGGCGCCTTTCGGTTTCCTGTACGTAAAGAATTTTATTGGAATACCGGCGCAGATTTTCCTGCAGTTCCCGCGATTCCGCCAGCAGTTCCTGCATGCGGCTTTCACGGGCGCGAAGTACCTTCTCCGCCGTTTTCCTCTTGTCTATTTCGCGATGTAAAGTCACATTCGCATCCTCGGCATCTTTGATGAGTTGTTGCAACTGCTTATTCGCTTCGCGGAAGCCCCGACAGGCCATTTCAAACGGAGTAAGAGCCTCCAGCAGGAACACCGCGCTTGCCCGCATGAACTTCCGTCGGCGCTCTCTGAACTCCGTGCAGTCCAGCAGTCCCGCTATCGATGTCTGGTGAATGAGAGCCATGTCCAGCACGCCCAGCCCCCCGGCCATCGCCGCGCGCCCCAGCCCGCTGGCTTGTACCAGAATCGCCTCTTCGGAATTGGCGATATATTTCTTCAATACCACACCGTAGCGACGGGCCAATTTCCGCGTGAATGCCTTCATTACTTAACTCCCGGCGTAGCGCGCCGCCACGACCA
>JAKBAC010000204.1 GCA_021809365.1 Planctomycetota bacterium
GCATCTTTGGGTTTGGCGGCGATTTTTCCCAGGGGCTTGCCTAAGGCTCCGGCGATGCTGGGGAAGGCGTAAAATGCGCCGGTGGGCCGCACGCATTTGAAGCCCGGCAGCGCATTAAGCCGCTGCCAGATATGCGCGCCGCGCTTTTCAAAGGCCTGCCGCATTTTTGCTACTTCATCTTCCATGGCCGGGTTGCTTAACGCCTCCACAATGGCCGGCATACAGAAGCTGGTGATGTTGCTGGTCATCTGGCTTTGGAGTTTATTCATGGCGTCAATAAGCGGCTTGGCTCCGGCGGTATAGCCGATGCGCCAGCCCGTCATGGCGTAGGTTTTGCTCAAGCAGTTGCAGGTAATGGTGCGGTCTTTCCAGGTGTTCCAATCCAGGGCGGCCCACGAGCAGGTTTTCTGATCACCAAATAACAGGCGTTCATAAATTTCATCGCTGCATACCCAGATATTGCCGTGCGGCTTGATAACCTCCGCCAGGGCGGCGAGTTCCGCGGGGTGGTACGTGTGGCCGCCGGGATTGCTGGGGGAATTCATGATGAACATTTTAGTGCGCGGGGTAATGGCGGCGGCGAGTTGCGCGGGTGTAATTTTAAATTCGTGTGCCGGGTCGCCCTGAATAATCACAGGCACGCCGCCGGCGAGTTTCACCATTTCCGGGTAGCTGACCCAGTACGGAGCCGGGATCAACACTTCATCGCCGGGATTTAGCACAGCCATGAATGCCACGTAAAGCGAATGCTTCCCGCCCACTGAAGCGATGATTTGTTCCGGCGGATAAGGGAGTTTGTTGTGACGCGCAAGTTTGTCGGCAATGGCTTTGCGCGCTTCGGGAGTTCCGGCCGTGGGTTCATATTTGGTTCTGCCGGCCCGCAAGGCGGTGATGGCGGCTTCCTTGATGGCCGCCGGGGTATCAAAATCCGGCTCTCCAGCCCCAAAACTGACCACATCCACCCCCTGCTTTTTCATGGCATTGGCACGGGCGGTGACGGCGAGGGTAATAGATTCGGCGATCTGATCCAGACGTGAAGCTAATTGCATTGAATGAAGTCCTTTCTAATTATTGATTGTATCACAATTGGCAGTGTGACCAAGGCAGTTATAGCGCACTTTCGTTCCGCCGTTGGGCCGACATGTTGGGTGTCACAGGGCAGCGGCCACAGCGGTATGCGTGGAAGCCAGGGGGTTTAAGTGGGATATTGTTCGCGGGGTTGAACGAGATCGGGCCTGGTTAATCGGCGGCAAAATCGCGGCAGTCCTTTTGCTGACTGCAGTCGCTTGGGAATTATTGAGCACGACCATGTTGGTGACTTCACTGCCCGAGTAGCGACAGATGCTCATCAGCACAGACGGGAAGACGCCCAGAAGAATGACCAGAGCCGCAGCGATGCCGGCGGAAAATTGGATGGCACCGGGCCGGCGGACGTTAAACGGTGTCCAGGGATCACGCAGATACATCGATGTGATAATGCTTAGATAATAGGCTGCGGCGATGGCGGCATTGATCATCACGATAACGGCCAGCACGCCGTGGCCGCTGGAAAAGGCAGCCTGCACAATAAACACTTTGCCCAAAAATCCGACAGTAAAAGGCATGCCGATGAGGCTTAACATACATACGGCCATGCAGGCGGCGGCCAGCGGGTGGGCTGAGGCAATTCCCGCAATATCATCAAGATCTTCCGCAGCATCGAGTTTCCCCTGCAGAAAAACCAGAACCGCAAAAGCACCCACGGTCATGACGCTGTACGCACCCAGATAAAACAGCATCGCACTGACGCCGTTGGTGATGCTGTGACTGATCATCATCGGACCGACGGCCAACCCGACCAGCATATACCCGGAATGGGAAATAGAGCTGTAGGCCAACATGCGTTTGATGTTGCGTTGCAGCAAAGCCAGGACATTGCCAATGGTCATGCTTAGCACGGCCATGACCATCAGTAAATCCGGAACGGCCCGTGCGGCCCCATGGGAAAGGTTCCATCCGGTAAGATTAAACACCAGAATCAGAGCGATAAATCCGGCGGCCTTGGGGGCAAAAGACAAAAACGCGGTGACCGGCGTTGCGGTGCCTTGATAAACATCCGGTGCGTAGTAATGCAGCGGAACGGCCGCGATTTTATACGCGATGCCGATGACCACCATCAGCAGGCCGATAATGGCGATATAGGGTAACTGGGGCACGGCGGCAAAGGCGGAAGCGATTTTGGAAAAGTCGGTGCTGCCGGAAAAGCCATAGAGATAACTGAAGCCGAAAAGATAAATGGCAGCGGACAGTGATCCAAGGAAAAAGTATTTTATCCCGGCTTCCTGCGCGGTGGGATTGCTGCGGCCCGTGGCGACCATAATATAGGTGGGAATGGAAACCAGTTCCAAAGCAATAAAAAGCCAAATCAGATTATCTACTTTGGCCATCATGCTTACACCGGCCAGAGATACCAGCATCATGGCGAAATATTCACCGCGGAAAGTCTGATCGGCTTTAGCGGGATCCATGGCAAAAGGCATATCCCATGACAGCAGGACCAGAAGAATACCAATTCCGGACGCCAGAAGTGTGTCATAAGTTGCGAAACTTGCCAGCGGCCAGGCGGGGGTGGAATCGACCATGCCGATACGCCAGCCCGCAATAAAAGCCAGGATCAGACTGATCAGCGAAATCCACTGGGCGCTGCGGCGCACAGCATCCGATTTTGCGACGCCCACCAGCGCGACAATAAACGCCGCAACGATCATGATGATTTCGGGGCAAAAATGATTCAGCGGAATATTCACGTACAAAGCCTCTTTGATTTCAAAACATTACCGAGCTAATCGGACCGGCAAGCGCAACGCCACGGCCTTACCCAAGCCTTGCGATTCCAACGGAGCAACCAGTCCCGGCTTCCCGGCTGAATGCACAGCACCGACGCGGTGCGTGTTCACGGCCATGCGGGACGTAGCATTTTCCTGAACGGCGGCCAAAACCTCATGGCGGATTTTGCCAATCGCCGGCTGAAGGGAATTCAGCACAGGAGCCGGGTACAAACCAAGGAACAGCACCGCCAAAGCCAGCGGCAAAAGCACCAGCCACTCCCGCACCGACAAATCCTGAACTACTGCGGGGGCGTGCGTCGAAGACGTATCCGCATCAGGAACGGTTTCAACCAATGGCCCAAAAATAACATGGGCGACCCAGTAGAGCATATACAACGCACCGAGGATCATTCCCAGAGCAGCGGGTATGGCATACGCGGGGCCTAAATAGCCGCCATGGCCGGCGCTGCCGCTGACATACGTCCCCACCAGAGAAATAATTTCCGAAATAAATCCAATCAATCCCGGCAGCGCGGCGGTACCCATGAAAAAGAAGACCGCGAAAAATCCAAGAACCGGAAGTCGCCGGGCCAAGCCGGAAATTTCCAGTAGATTACGTGTGTGATAGCGGCGGTAGATCATGCCCATGACCATCAGCATGGCGGCGGCCAAAAGACCGGAGCTAAGCATCACCAGCACGCAACCGGTCAGGCCCGTCATGGTCAAGGCCAGCAAGGCCAGAATGCACAAACCCAGGTGGCTTAGGACGCTGTAAGCGATGAGCTTCTTCATATCGCGCTGCACCCAGCTGATCAGGCCGCCGTAAAGGATGGAGATCACACATAACACCGCAAGGAACGGGGTAAAACGTACCGCAGCCAGAGGAAGCATGGGAATAGCGAATCGCAGCAGGCCATACGCACCGAGCTTCACCAGGGCGATCATCACCGAGCCGGGGGTTGGTGATTCGGTAATGGCCAGAGGCATCCAGGTATGCACGGGAAACAACGGAACCTTGATGGCAAATCCGATCAGCAGGCCCAGAAATACAATCCCCTGCTGGGTGGGGCTAAGCGCTTGGCCGGCGCGATATAAATCCGCCAGAGCAAAGGAAAACGTGCCGAATTTTTCCTGATGCACCAAGGCCAGGTAAATCAGGCTGGCCAATAGCAGTACAGAGCCGGCAAAAGCGTACAGAAAAAACTTGACTGCGGCCTTGCGGCGGTCGGAATGGCCCCAGATTCCAAGAATGAAAAAGGTGGGGATCAAGCTGAATTCAAAGAACAGGTAAAACAGCAGCACGTCGTGGCTGATAAATACACCGATCATGCAGGCGTAGCTGATGAGCATCCAGGCGTAAAATTCATTCTGCCGATGCTGGATCTTATTTACCGCATCAAGAATGGCCATGGGCGTTACCAGCAGCGTAAGCATCAGCAGCCACAGGCTGATGGCATCCACGCCGAAGGAAAAATTCACATGAAACTGCGGCAGCCAGGGATAATTAAATCGCTGTTGCCAGACACTGCCTGCGGCATAGTTAAACCGCGTCAGCAGAACAACACCCATGAGAGCAGGAATAAGGGCGAAACAAAACGCCAGAACGCCCAGGCCGCGGGCGCGATGGCCCGAAGCTCCGGGTTTGATCATGAAAATCAGCGCAGCGCCGATTAACGGGATAACCAGCATCATGGGCAAGATTAAATGCGATTGTGTCATAACGTTTCAGTTCCGAGTTTTCCTGATCCGGACGGCTTACCTTGGCCCCGGATCATCTAAGCAGATACAACACGCCCAGAATTACCAGCGCCAGACCGCTGACCATGCCGATGGCGTAATAGCGCAACCGACCGCTTTGTGTGGGCTTGAGCACCCAGCCGACGAGCTGGGGAAAATATCCGAAAAAGTTCACGACAATGCCGTCAATGACATGGTCCACACCATAAAGGGTGCGGCCCAGATACCACAGCGGCATCACGATGCAGTAGTGATAAATTTCGTCGATGTACCATTTGTTTTCCAGGAACGTCACCAGCGGGCGCAGGGCGGATTTCACCACCTCGGCGGCATGACGATTCACCAGATGGAAATAGCCGGCAATGAGGATCCC
>JAKBAC010000205.1 GCA_021809365.1 Planctomycetota bacterium
CGAAAAATTTGATGATAGCACCAGCGATATTGATTTCCTTGTGACATTTCCTCCGGACAGAGATTTGGGTCCATGGCTGGCGGAGTATTTCGACCTCCGTGAGGAACTGGGGCAGGCACTCAATAAGCCCATTGACCTGGTGATGTCCGGAGCCATTTCCAGCGCACTGTTTCGAAAACAACTGGATCAATCACGGGAATTGATCTATGCAGGATAAATCCCTTAAACTTATAGGCGATGTCGCCGATGCGGCATCCTTTATAATCGAGCAGACAAGGAATATCTCGTCGGAAAATTACGTAAACAATCGGCTTCTCCGTCAGGCGGTTGAGCGAAATTTTGAGATCATCGGCGAGGCGGTTAATCAGCTTCGGAAGATCGACCCCGCAACCGCCGCCCTGATCACAGATGCGGACCGGATCGTGGCCTTCCGCAATGTTCTTTCACACGGCTACTCCTTGACCATACCCACGTCTGGAGAGTCATCGTAGACGCGTTACCAAAACTACTACGCGAAGTGCAGGAATTGATTGACACGTGACGCAGTAACAGTGAATCTAACCGGCCTCGGGAGCCTCCCTGGCCTTTTTGCGGCTCTTTGTGAAACAGCCATTTCCGCTCGCACTTGATACCGTTGTGGGCAAGAAACTTTATGCCGTAGAGAAGGCCCCAAAAAAGGGCCGGGCTGCTGCTCCCGGCCCACCACAATTCCCATTGCGATAGATTTTTGATTGTTTAGGATGGTCAAGCTCGTGGTTCCAAAAATCGGGGCGGGGCAACGCTTCCGGGCACGGTGGCCTCCGTGCATCTCCCATCTAGCCGCCGGCTCCGCGGGCAGTGACGTTGTTCGTGCATCCACAGGGGCAAAAAATGCGATTATGCCCCACTCCACCGGCCGGCCGGAAAGGCTACTACACCCGACGCTGGATTTACGGGGCAATCTTTTCACGTTCGGCTATACTGATCGCTTTGACTGCGCGAGCAGTGGCTAGCGGTTCGTGGCAATGCCGATCAAAATTAACAAAACTTCGATCGTAAAGGGCTGCGTAACAATCGCGGTTGCAGCCGCCACCGCTTCACTATATGTGTGGGTTGAGACTGTACACATTCAAGGTTCCCGTTTCACTGGCGAGCAGATTTTCCTAGTGCCGTTTGCACCCATTGCGGCTTGCGGCCTGCTGTATTTCCTCGCACGCGGCCTTCAACTCATTTGGAGTGGCCTTACGCGCTATACTGTGGCGGATTATGCGCTTATCATCCATAGTCCTGTAGGAACGCGCCAAGTACCTTGGTCGACTATTGACGATTTCTTGCTGCCGCCGGCAAAATTTCCAAAAGCACCTGAGGCGTTGGTATTGCTCTTGGCGCAAAATCGCCGCATGGTGGTATCTATTGCCCGTTTTCGCGAAGCTGGGGCTGAACCGCTGTTACTGGCCTTCGTGCCCGGCTTGGCCGAATGGGGGCTTGAACGCGTGAAAACGCCTCTGCCTACTGCGTGTTCGGTGATGGCTGTACGCTGGAGGCTTTACAAGATCAGCATGCTGAGTCTCTACGGAATGCTGGTGCTGTTCCTTTTCACAACGGTAGGTTGCCTGACTATCGCCTGGAATTCTTTCAACTACCTAAGAATCCGCCAATCGCATGTCTCGGCACAGGCCAAAATAACGAATATTACTACGGAGCCGGGCAGGCATGGAACGGTATGGGCAACGATTCGTTATACGGCCTTAAACGGGCAGACCGTCCGCCTGCGGCGCGAGGTCCGGCCGGACTTTGCCGACCGGTTCAGATTAGGTGACCGGGTTACCGTCGATTACCTGCGAAGCGATCCCCTTATCGGCCGTATCCCGGGTTGGGATCTTGATGGCCGCCAATGGATATTACTGGTCATACTGTTGCCGTTCACCTACTTTACATATCGGGCCACAAAGAAATGTGCCGCCAATTGCCTTGGGCCTTTACGGGAACGGCTGGCGTGGGGCTCGCAGGGTTCCGCACCATACGTCACTTTTTCCGGTGCCAACCTGAAGACGCTCTTCACCCTAGTTCCCGAGAAGCACATAGGAATAATGATGCTCAAGCCGTCGCGGTCAGGTTCGCAAGGCCGTGGGGTTCGGGAGTTTATCCGCGCCTTTGAACAGGCGGGGATCCAGGCTAGCCAGGCCGCGTTCAACCTTCTGGCCCTCGCCACGGACCAAGCCCGCCGCATGCTAAACCGAATGGGCGGCGACCAAGCTGGGTTCCCCGAAGACTACATGGTTCTTGAGTGCCCTACAACCGAGGCGGCAGAACGCCTGCTTCAGGAGCAATGGGCCAACTCGCAGTCCGAAAAGGATCAACTAACGCCACCACAGATTCGCTTATACTGCCTTAAGAGATTCGTCGGCCCACTGGACACCTCCGGAAAGCGGGAATTATTCCAAGGCTGGATCACCCAGCGGCTCGGGCGTCTATATGGAGGTGCCCTGCCAGCCGATGTTCCCGAGATTGAATTCGCTGATTTGCTCGATATGGACCCGGCGAATGGCCGGTTTGATTTACTGATCGAGCGCCGGCGAGGCGGGCCCCGTCTGTGGCTGTATTGCAAAAAGCCAGGGTGCGCCTGGAGGGCGGATTGCTTGGACGGCCACTGGTCACTACTTGCGGATGTTCCCGTGCCGCGTATATTGAAAAGCAGGTGCGCCAAGGTAACCGTTGGTTGGTAATAGGTCGCCGACGATGGAAAATCCTATTATGGTGGCTGGCTCATGAACACTCAATTACTGAACTCGCTGCCGCCCCCGGGTGGCCTTGTGACTGTGGCCTGCACGGAGGACGTGCTGCGTATAGAACTCAAGCCTGTATTCGCTCCCTGGACCAAAAGCCTTTACGCATCGCTGTTCCCCCTTGCGATTGCCGCTCTGGGGCTGATAGGCTTCTCTATAAGCAAATGGGGAAATGCTCGCGGAGCGGCGGCCGGCCTGATAGTAGTTGGTGTGATCGCCGGATTTGCCGTATTTCTTGCGACACTGATAGGATTGGGTATCCCCCCGGCATTGTCTGTACTCTACGGATTGATTATCTGCGATGGACGATCCGTGCTCATAACCGACACACGAAAACAGCTTAATTTTCCGGTTGATCAAATCCGCGGCGTTCGAGTCACGATTCGGCGGCAACGGACCATGAGGATCGCGCCGGAGAAACCACCATGCGGATTTTTCAGCATAGGTCCCTCGGCCGGGTTGGATATTGAGACCACTGATGGCTGCATCCGATTATTCAGGGAATGGGATGTGGAGGATTTACAGTGGATTAGCGGGGCTCTCAACTTGTATCTGGGCTTGGAAACCCCGGTGACCACTAGCCCAACTGACTCGCCCATTGTAGACCCCAGGGGGTACCTGGGCACCCTTTGGAAACCTTTATTTGCTATATGCCTTCTAGCTGCGCTGATGTGCTTCGCGTGGGCGGGGTATCACCTTTATTACGGCCTTTCGAGTCGAAGTTGGCCCTCCACCGCAGGCAGGGTGACGAATTCTTTTGCTGCTCAACAGAGAGGTTCTTTCACAGCGGAGATCAGCTATACGTATCGCGTGGCAGCCCAAGTATTCAACAGTACCCGCATCGACTATTTCTGCGGCACACCGCGCGGCGCGGGCATTCGCAACCTCGTGAAAACTCACGCGACAGGATCCCGCGTCACCGTCTTTTACGACCCGGGTGATCCAGCCCGAGCCGTGCTGCTGAGGGGAAACAATTGGCTTGACTGGCTGATTTTATCATACGGTCTGCCACTATCAGGGGTATGTATTTTAATTTTCAGAAAGCGGTCCTCGCCGCAGCAACAAGCTCTTGCACAACGATATGATATACGCGGCGGAATTGGAAAACACAAGATACAGGCAGGCGACGACGACCCGATAAATCTGATTTTCCGGTGATGACCCCGTCGAACAGTCGCCTGTAAATCCGGAATAATTGGTGACAATCACGCAAGCGTGGATGGCTGGAAGGAAGTTCGCAATCCATCCATTGCCATGGCCCTGCGGAGGATTGCCATGTGCGAACAGGCCGGTACCGGCTTGCGTATGATGCGCGAATCATGGCGGAAACTGGGTCATCCAGCGCCCCATTACAAAAACGACCGGGCCGGAAAAGCATTTGAGTTTTTCATTCCGGAGTTGGATAAGGAAGTGGACATGGCATCGGATTTGGTGAAGGCCATGTTCGGGGACTCTTCACAGCCTAAGGCCCAAGTCGAGGCCCAAGAGGCCCAAGTCGAGGCCCAAGTCAAGTTGTCCAGATGGCAGCTCGATGTTTTGTCCGCCTGTTCCGCGGGCGAAAAAACAGCGCGGGAACTTATAGTGGTTGCGGGCTATCGGAGTCGAACGGGTAACTTCAAGAAGGGCCTTCAGCGCCTTGTAGATGAAAGTTTCCTGGAGCCGACGCTGCCCGACAAGCCCAACAGCCGCCTCCAGAAATATCGGCTCACCGCTGCAGGACGCCAGACATTATCCGCGCGCAGGGGATCTATGCAGTGATAGCCGGTTTTGTCGTGCCCGTTTGCGAACGTTGCAGCGACGCGGTGCTAACGCTATCCTTTACCGTCGTTGGCGCAGGTTGAGCGCAGCGATAACTACTCGGCCAAGCCTGGGAGTTACCCAATGATTACACTTGTTGCCAGCCGCATTGAGGCCATCCAAAATGCCTGTCGCAGGCACGGCGTGGCACGTCTCGAGGTATTTGGCTCGGCGGCGTCAGGCGAAAAATTTGATGATAGCACCAGCGATATTGATTTCCTTGTGACATTTCCTCCGGACAGAGATTTGGGTCCATGGCTGGCGGAGTATTTCGACCTCCGTGAGGAACTGGGGCAGGCACTCAATAAACCCATTGACCTCGTGATGTCCGGAGCC
>JAKBAC010000035.1 GCA_021809365.1 Planctomycetota bacterium
ACATGTGGATAGCTCCATGTATATGGAAGTGCCCGACGATTCCGAAAAGCGATTTATTCCCCGCAATATTCTGCTGGAACTGCCCACCACGGACTTTGAACTCTCGGTGCGTGCCCGCAACTGTCTAAAGAAAATGAACATCCGCACCATCGGCGATCTGGTGCGCACCAGCGAAGCGGAACTGATCAGCTATAAGAACTTTGGTGAAACCAGTCTCGATGAAATCCGCAGCATGTTGGCCAAGAGAGGCCTGCGGCTGGGGCAGGCGGTGGATGAAGCCCGCCAACAGCAACGGCAGGAACTCATGAAGCAGGTCGCGGCCAAGGTGCCCGAAGAAGTGCTCAATAAACCCGTGTCGGAACTGGAATTTTCAGTGCGTGCGGCGAAGGCATTGCAGAACTTGAACATTACCACAGTGGGTGATTTGGCAAGCCGCACCGACGCGGAACTTCTGGGCGTGAAAAACTTCGGCCAGACCAGTCTGGATGAAGTAAAGCAGAAACTCACGGAGTTCGGCTTGTCGCTGCGCCGCGTTGAATAATTGCGTAACTCTTGCCGGAAGGGGTCATGGATGATCCGTAAAATGCCAGTCGGTCGCCAGTGGACCATTGGGTGCGGTTTGGCCGCGCTCTGCAGCCTGTTCTTTCTCTCCGGCTGTCAGCCGGCTCCATCGAAAATCTCCATAAATAATGTTCCACCGCCGCCAAGTTTAAGCTCGCAGCCATCGCCTTCCGTGACCCTGACCGTTCCCGCGCCGGCATATCCTCAGGTTCCCGCCCAATTGCCCAAGCCAAAAATTCTCGGACCATCGTATCCGGGCATTATTCAACTGCCCTCATGGATGAGGGAACCTTGGATACGCGTCCGCATTACGCAGGAGGTCTCTACTCCGCCTTACATCAATCCTCGCCTCTACCGCGGAATAATTCGGATTGTACATCTGCCGGATGGAAAATATGCCGCCATCAACAGCTTGCCGATTGAAAGTTATCTTGCGGGTGTGCTTTCACGGGAACTTTACCGCTCCTGGCTGCCGGCTGCGTACCGCGCCCAGGCAATCGCGGCTCGGACTTACGCCCTATACCAAATTGAAACGTTTGGCCGCACGCACGCATGGGATGTTACCGGCGGGCAAAATTCGCAGGTCTATGGCGGACGTAGCGCCGAGACCAACCGCTCATGGAACGCCGTCCGCGCCACCACCGGCGAGGTGATGGAAACCCAACAAAATGGAGAAGACGGCATTTTTTGCGCATTTTACTCTGCCTGCAACGGCGGTGCTTCACAGAGTGCGGCGGATGCATGGGGCGATGCCTCCGTGCCTCCGCTGGTCAATCACGTATTCGGTTCTCTGGACGCCAACTGCCCCGAATTTACCTGGCCGACATTGACGTTCAGTTTGCAACAAATAACCCAGGCGGTAACCTGGTGGGGAAAGAGAAATGACCTGCCTTATCTCGCCGAACTTGGGCCGATTGTCTCTGTACGCATTACGCAGCGCAACCCGATAACCACTCGGCCAATGGTTATCACAGTGGTTGATGCGGCCGGGCATATCGGGAAAATGCGGGCCGAGGAATTTCGTTTGGCGCTGGCGCTGGACCCAAGCCGATCAGTACCGGCACCGCCCAGCAGTTTTTTTCGTATTCGGCGAAATGGAAACGATATTGAACTGGTTGATGGCCATGGCTTCGGCCACGGCATTGGATTGTCACAATGGGGCGCTGAAGCGCTGGCGCAGCGTGGATGGCGCGGACAAGCCATTGCACATCTCTATTATCCTCATTCATGGATTCACAAGGAATGGTAGCGCGGCACGGTCGCCTCCCATGCCCCGCGTACCCGATTTGATGTTTCCGCATCACATGCCCACACTTTTATGGTGCCGGTCATAACCGTATCCGTGGATCGGCCATGGCACAGGCGATATCCACCAGCAGGTTCATCATCACGAGCAGTACTGTGTAAACCAGCACGATTCCCAACACCAGCGGAATATCTTTGTCCAGACATGCGTTGACAAAGACTTCGCCCAGACCGGGGATGGCGAAAATTTTCTCTACAACAAATGAACCCGTCAGAACACTGGCCGTGGCGGGGCCTAGAAATGCCAGCACCGCGATGGAGGCATTGGGCAAAACATGGCCCGCAATCACTTTCATGGGGGACAATCCCTTGGCCCGCGCGGTGCGGACAAAGTCGGAGGATATGACATCCAGCGTGCTGGCACGGGATAACCTGGCCAAATATGCCAAAAAGGGCACCGAAAGAGTGAATGCCGGCAGAATGAGCTGTCGAAGTGTTCCCCAGCCGCCCGATGGCAGAAGCGATGTTTCAACCGCGAACGCCATTAATAGACCGGAGCCGATGACAAATGTCGGCAGGCTGATTCCCAGAAGTGTGCCCACGGTTAATGCAATATCGGGCCAGCGCCCGCGAAACACCGCTCCCAATACCCCCGCCGCCACACCCAGCCATAAAGCGATCAGCAATGCCATGGCCCCCAATGCCACCGACACCGGCAGACTTGTGCGAATCACATCCAATACCGTCCAGTTGGAATAGCTGATGGTAGGCCCCAGATCACCATGCGCGATAACGCGCCACGCATAGGCAAGATAAGCGTGAAAGTCGCCTTGATTCAGGTGATAACGTTGTTGTAAAGCGGCCAGTACCGCGGGTGGCGGTTGCTTTTGCCCGATGAACGGATCGCCGGGCGTGGCCATCAGCAACCAGAACGTAATAGTGTAAACCAGCCACACCACGAGCACGGATTGCAAGAGCCGCGAGATAATAAATTTTCTCATGGCCGCGCCTCCGAAAATTTCGGGGCGGGATGGTGGATAATATGAATATATTTGAACAATGTAATCATGCGAACATTGGTGGGAATGCCGCCGATGCGGTTGGGATTATACATCAGGCCGTCACTGTATTGAAAAAGCGGGATCGCGGGCATCCAGCGTGTGACCAGCAGTTTTTCGGCTGTATGCAACAGGGCAAAACGCCTTGCGGGATCGCCTTGATACGATGCCTCATGCAGCAGTTGATCCAATCGCGGATTGGAAAATCCAGATTGATTATTGGGGTTGCCGGTGCGGAACAAATCGAGCCAGGTTGTCGGATCCATGTAATCGCCATACCAGCCGGCGCGGGCAATGTCATAATTTCCATGTACCACATCCTGATTGAATATTTTGCTTTCCTCTTCATGGATATCCATACGCACGCCCAGATTTTTTCTCCACATGGCCGCGACAGCCTCGGCAATCCGGCGGTTGATGGATGCTCCGCTGTTGGTGAGAAATTTAAATATCGGCAAGCCCCGCCCGCCGGGATAGCCGGCTTTGGCCAGCAATTTTCTTGCCGCCGCAATATCCATCGGCAAACCCTGCGGACTGGTGTAACCTGGAATGCTGTCGGGCGGCACCAGCACTTCCAGGACGCGGTCCGGGACGCGCAAGATATGTTTCACAATCGCCTTTTTGTCAATGGCCATATCCAAAGCCTGGCGGATCAACGGATTATTCAGCGGTTTATGGCGGCAATTGATAACATAAAAGTAGGATCCGAATACCGGGCGATAGTGGACGTCATCACGGAGACCCTCTTGCTGCTGCCGCAGCAATTCCGGGGCGAAACGCGTTGGCACAAACGACAGCACGTCCACCGCGCCGCTCTGATATGCCAGAAACGCTGATTGCGTATCGGGAAAGTCCCGCACGTACAAAGTTCGACATTTTACCGCCTTGCGATCCCAGTAATATTTATTGCGGCGCAATTCCAGATATTGATGAAATGACCATGCGGTTAACCGGTATGGCCCGTCAGAAACCAAGTTGGGCGGGCGGGTCCAGCGGGCGCTGTAATGTGCGGGAACATCACCGGAAGCGCGTATTTTCCACGGAGCCATGGATGCGGCATTCAGCGGAAAAAAAGGTGGAAACGCCATTAACGACAGAAAATATCCACACGGATGTGCCAGCGTTACCACCAGTTCGTGCGCATTGGGGGCCTTGACGCCAACGCTGGAAAATGGCAAATGTTGCCGGGGGTCGGTGGCCAGGGAATTAAAATACGCCCGTGCTCCGGCAATATGAAACAGCATGGTCACATAGCCAGCCGCGGTGGATGGATGCAAAATGCGCCTCCATGCAAATAGAAAGTCACCGCTGGTAACGCTCTGCCCATTGGACCATCGGGCATGATGGCGCAGATAAAAAGTGTAGATCAGGCCATTGGATGAAATCGTCCACGATTTGGCCACTCCGGGAATTGGCCGCATCGTCCGAGGATCATACTGGGCCAGGCCTTCCCACAATCCCATGGCCACACGAATGTCCTGCATCCACGTCATTTTGTCGGGATCCAATGTATGAATCTGCCCGGCCTCACAAAAGTTAATAGCGTGGCGGCCCTGCCGGTGCGGGATGGATATATAAAAGCACATCAATCCGACGATCAACAAGGCCAGTGATGGAATCAGCAACGTCCGCTTCATAGTTGGTAACAATACCATAGTTAGCGCGGATGAAAACCACTGTGCCGCAATCCATCACTTTCTTCGCAGTGCGGTGGCCGCGCGGATACGGTATAATTCCACGGTTAAAAAGGGAACGCTGATGCGAACAGATGGACGACGGGCGGATCAACTCCGCAAAATCACAATACAGCGGAATTTTACGTGTCACGCCGGCGGATCGGTTTTGATCAGTTTCGGTGACACCCGTGTGTTATGCACCGCGATGATCGAAAAAGGTGTGCCTCCCTGGCTGGCCGGCAAGGGGCAGGGCTGGCTAACCGCGGAATATGCCATGCTTCCATCCTCCACCAATACACGTAAAAAACGCGACAGCGGCAAGCCGGATGGTCGCAGTGTTGAAATACAGCGGCTCATTGGCCGGGTGCTCCGCGGCGTGATCAACATGAACAAGCTGGGAGAAAACACACTCTGGCTGGATTGCGATGTGATTCAGGCGGATGGCGGAACGCGCACCGCCGCCATCACCGGAGCGTACGTGGCATTATGTGATGCGGTCCGCAAAGCCGCCGACGATAAATTGCTGACCGAGAACCCAATCGTCGGCCAGGTGGCCGCGATCAGCGTGGGAATTGTGGATGGCAAGCCGGCGCTGGACTTGAATTACAGGGAAGATTCCACAGCGCAAGTGGACATGAATGTCGCCATGCTCGCGGATGGGTCATTTGTGGAGTTGCAAGCCACCGGCGAACACGCCACCTTCACGCCGCGGCAATTCAACGCCATGCTCAAGCTGGCGGTCAAGGGCATCCGTGCGCTGCATGGAATGCAGCGAAAATCGCTTGATGCCAAAGTGTGACACGCGGAATGTCGGCCTCGCGCTCTGTCACGCCTAAATATTAAGATTGACGGAGGGAACAGGGCACTAATCAGTGACTTCCAGTTTCACCGATTTCGCGGGTGGACGGGTCATATTACGCACGCTGATCTGCCCGGCCAGAGTTTCGACAATGGTATTGAGAAATGGGCACGACGCGGAATCCGGCTTGAAGCCCGCAAATAAGTCCCCCTGATCGCCGAAACGCGGAATGCGAATGTCCATCGGCAATTCGCCAAGGAATGGTAATCCCATTTCCCGGGCCATGCGTTGAGCGCCGCCCCGGCCAAATATGTCATAATGTGTGCCATGCTCACAGACAAAATAACTCATGTTCTCGACCACTCCGAGGATTGATACGCCAAGCTGCTGAAACATTCTTACCGCCCGCCGCGCATCCATCAGCGCGACCTCCTGCGGTGTGGCCACGATTACGGCCCCGGTGAGCGGAATAGATTGGGCCAGCGTCAACGAGACATCGCCCGTGCCCGGTGGCAGATCGACGACCAGATAATCCAGATCACCCCACTGCACTTGTTCGAGAAACTGTCGAATGACTCCATGCACCATCGGCCCGCGCCAAATCAGCGCCTTTTCCTTCGGCACGATAAAACCAATGGACATGACTTTAATCGTCTGATCCTTCGGGCCTACGACAAAAGGCATGATTTTATCACCCTGCACCGCGGGGGATTGCGCTTCAAGTCCGGTCATGGTCGGAATCGATGGGCCATACACATCGGCGTCCATCAGGCCGACGGTGGCACCGCGCATCGCCAGTCCCGCCGCAATTGCCACGGAAATGGTGCTCTTTCCGACGCCCCCCTTGCCCGCTCCCACCGCGATGATATTCTTCACACCCGGAAGAATGTTCCGCTGATCCCCGGCTGAACGCACCTGGCTGCTGAGTTTGATTTCCACATGATCGATCCCCGGCACCCTTTTTACCGCCGTCGTAACATCCGCGCGGATGCGTTCTTTGAGCGGACACGCCGGTGTGGTTAATTCCACGTCAATTTTTGCGGTGGAGCCGTGAACTTCCACCGATTTGACCATGTTGAGTGTGACAATATCCTTGAACAACTCCGGGTCCTGAACGGAACGAAGCGCTTCGAGAACTTCTTGTTTGGTTGCCATACATTCGCCTTCCGCGGCTTAAATCAATCCTACGCGGGCCTCGCCGCCCGCTTGAATCCATTGTAACCGCGCATCGGACGCGGGTCACACGACTTTCATCCACTTTATCTGTTCGGGACACTGCAATCGACCCGGATTGCTAACGTCGGGTATAATACGGCGGAAGATCATGGTGGAATATAAAGGAATTTTGACATGGCTAAGAAACGAACATCCCCGGCCATTACAAGCCGCAAGTGCAAATCCTGTGAGGGCGGCGTCAAGCCCTATACGGAAGACCAGATTGCCAAACAGCTCAAATCGCTGCCGGAGTGGGAATACCGCGGTGGCTCACTGGTGCGCGAGTTTGAATTTATGAACTTCTATCAGACGATGGCGTTTGTCAACGCTGTGGCATGGTTGGCGAATCTGGAAAATCATCATCCGGATATGGAAGTGGGATACAGCCGATGTGTCATCCGGTATAATACGCACTCCATCGGCGGAATATCGGAAAATGATTTTATTTGCGCCGCAAAGATCAATGTCATGCTGTCGCTTTAGAATCTTGTGCCGCGAGAGGAACGCATGGTCGATGCATCCGGTGAAAAACGCAAAATTTTGATTTTATCGGCGTCCGCCGGGGCGGGGCATGTGCGCGCCGCGGACGCTCTACTGCAGGTTTGCCGGGCGCATCCCGGCATCGGCGAGGTGCAGCATTGGGATATGCTCAAATACACCACCCGCCTGTTTCGGCATATTTATTCACAGGTATATCTCGACCTGATCAACAAGGCACCGCGTATGCTGGGTTGGATATACGACACCTTCGATACGCCGTGGCGAAATGAAAAAATGAGACTGGCATTTGAGAAATTCAACGCCGGACCATTTCTCAAGGCGGCGATGGCCTTTGCGCCGGATCATATTATTTGCACACACTTCACCCCGGCCAGCCTCATCGGCTGGCTTTATGAAAAAGGAAAGATTCCCGTCAAACCCGCTATTGTGGTCACGGATTATGATTGCCATGCCATGTGGCTGAATCGGACTTATCAGCAGTATTTTGTCCTGCTTGATGAGACGCGGGAGTTTCTGGCACAAATGGGGATTGATCCGGCCCGAATTACAATGTCGGGAATTCCAATTGATCCGGTATTTATGAAGTTTAAGCCGCGGGATGCGGTGTGCCGAAAGCTGGAGCTTGCCGGCAACATGTTTACCATTCTGGTTTCCGCCGGAGGCTATGGCGTCGGCCCGGTGGAGGCGCTGTTGACGGAATTATTGAAGTTAACCCGTCCGGTGCAAATCGTGGTCATCGCTGGACGCAGCGAAGAGCTTAAAGCCCATCTCGACCAGATTGCCGCACGCCAAAATCGCAATTCTTCAATCCGTTTAATTCCCGTCGGCTTTACAACCCTGATGGATGAATACATGGCGGCGGCGGATCTGCTGCTTGGAAAACCCGGAGGCCTGACGACAAGCGAAGCCATGGCCAGAAATCTCCCTTTATGTATTGTCAATCCCATTCCAGGTCAGGAAGAGCGGAATTCCGCGCATCTGCTTGAACTTGGCGTGGCCATTCGTGGCAACAATCTGCCCACGCTGGCATATAAAATTCAGAAACTTATCGACGATCCGCAACGCCTGGCACAGATGCGGCAAAACACCCGCTTATTGGCGCATCCAGAGGCGGCGGAGACCATCGTCAATACCGTCATGGCCCTGCCACTTGAAATCCAGCCGGGCGAACCTCCGAAGCGGCAGCGGTTTCTATCAGGCCGATGGGGCCGATCACGCATGTTGCGCAAACGCCGCCTCAGTAGAATTGAAAACACGGAACCTTCCCGATTGTGATTCATGTTGCGTACCAGTGAACTTGATTATGATCTGCCGGCGGAATTGATCGCGCGGCATCCCGCGCATCCGCGCGACCGCAGCCGACTGCTGGTATATCGCCGGGAGGCGGACTCCATTTCGCACCATTTGTTTTCCGACTTGCCTGATCTTTTGAATTCCGGCGATCTGCTGATTGCCAACGATACGCGCGTCATTCCCGCAAAACTGTGCCTCCGGAAACCAACCGGAGGCACGATCACCGGACTATTTATCGCGGAGATTTCATCAGGCCGCTGGCGCGTCATGCTGCGGACCCGCGGTCGCGCGGCCCCGGGACAGCGGCTAAGTCCAGCGTATGGAAAATGTTCCGACCAATTGGTTATGACGTTGTTGCAACGCGAAGACCCGAAGGGACAATGGATTGTTGAAATCAATGATGCGCGGCCGGCTTTGGAAATTTTGGCGGAAATTGGTGCGGTGCCATTACCTCCATACATTGAAAAGGCGAGAAGCGATGATCGGCAGGCGGTACGCGTTGAACCGCGGGAAGCGGAGAAGCGGAACAAACCGGACAAGAGCGGGCAACCAGGCGCTTACGACAGTGGAGCGCCGCATGTCTTTCCACCCGGCGCGGAGGATGTTCAGAACTATCAGACCATTTACGCCAGGCAGGCCGGCGCTCTGGCCGCGCCTACGGCGGGGCTGCACTTCACAGCCGATGTTTTTACACGGCTGGCGGCAAGAGGCCTTGATCGGGCATGGGTGACGCTTCATGTCGGTCTGGGAACGTTTCTTCCCGTTGAAGCGACGACACTGGATGGCCATCCCATGCACCACGAATCATTTTCTATTCCCCGCGCTACCGTGGAACGCATTCGACGCCAAAAGGCCGCAAATGGCCGCCTGGTGCTCGTGGGAACCACCACAGTCCGCACCTTGGAATCCATGGCACATACAATTCTGGACAACACCATCCCGGCGCAGGATTTTTCCGGTTCCACCAACCTGCTGATTCAACCGGGATATGCGTTTGAACTTACCGATGTGTTGATAACGAATTTTCATCTGCCGCGCAGCACACTGCTGGCACTGGTGGGTGCGTTGGTGGGGCTGGATCGCCTGAAGGACATTTATCGCCATGCCATTGAAAAGCGCTACCGCTTCTATAGCTTTGGTGATGCCATGCTGATTTTGCCATGACCAGGGCGTGAATTCACGGATTCCTTCCTCTGCGATTTTGCGAAAGATCATCAATACTTCATTATGACCAGGGATACGGATTTCTCCAGCCGTATCATGGTATTATCCCCGCCACTTTGGATTGTCTTGTAATTCGCTATAAACGTGCTAGAGTTTCAGCCATGGAGATCGGGAATGGACTGCGATTCTTCGCGGCTGCTACCGAGCGTTGAGAAATGACGTATAATGCGATTACTTGCTTTCCGCGTCTTTTCGCGGCATTCGCATGATCAGTACAGATTTTTCAGAAAGGTGTGTATATGATCCTTCCGTATGATTGGAAAGACAAACTCAAGCCCTCTAACCTTCGCCAAACCATCAACGAAAACGCCGCGGTGATGAGCATCATTGCGGTGGTTGTGGTGATTCTTACAATCGCCTATCTTGTACATGAATATGTTTACCATCCTCTGCCCAATGCGAGCACGGCCTTATCTTATTATTATGATACATCCGATCAGAAACTCTTGGCGCTGCCGGCAAATCAATATCCCCCGCTGATCGGCAAAACCGGCAAGCCGACAGTTTTCCTGGCGATATGTTATACCTGCTCCACCAGTGCCCATAAAAAAATTGCGTATCTGGAGAAATACAGCGAAGAATTCAAATCCGCCATGGAAAAGATGCTCAAAATACAAGCCAGTTTTAACAACGGCACCAGCGGTGTATCGCCTGACAATCAGGCCGTCCAGCAACAGATGCAACAGTTGCAGATGCAACTTCGAACGGCAACGCAGATGGGCGGTGCCATGCTGGTACGCAGCGTTAAGCCCGGGTCCCACTGGTATCCAACTCAATCGCCCGAAGGTCAACGGATATGCACCCTGCCGCCTTGTCCAAACGGTGGAAAATTAAGGTACTGCGTTCCCCATTGATTCGCCGCCTTGTTGGAACGGGGCAGCGCGGACTTGCCATTGGAACTCTCCGCACGTGCGGCGGTGGATTTGATTTTGAAATTTCCTGCACCATGAATCAATAACATTGACTGACGGAAACAGGGTCGAATGCTTGACTGAAGCTGGAAAATTCCCCGTGGAGTGCTCACACAATGCAATTTGCGCCAATTGATGACATTCTCGCCGCCCTGAAGCGCGGTGAAATGATCGTGCTGCTCGATGATGAAGATCGAGAGAATGAAGGGGATTTGGTATGCGCCGCCCAATTCATCACCGCCGATATCGTGAATTTCATGCTTAAAGAAGCGCGTGGAGTTTTATGCGTTGCCATGACCCCCGATGATTGCCGACGTCTGGCACTCTATCCCCAGGCCGCCTATAACACCGCCCCTCTGGGCACGGCCTTCACGGTCAGTGTGGATGCGCACCCCCGGCTCGGCATCACCACCGGCGTTTCCGCGGCGGAACGAGCCTGTACCATCAAAACGCTCATCGATCCCAACTGCCGCCCCGATGACCTTTGCCGCCCCGGCCATGTCAATCCCCTGCAGGCCAGACCCGGCGGGGTGTTGGAACGCGCCGGCCAAACTGAAGGGTCCGTGGATCTGGCGCGCATGGCTGCTCTTTATCCGGCGGGTGTGATTATTGAAATCATGTCCGAAGATGGTTCCATGGCCCGCCTGCCTGAACTGGAAAAATTTTCCCGACGTCATGGCCTGCTGATGTGCAGCATCGCTGATATTATTCAATATCGCCTGCGACGCGACACTTTGGTGAAACGTATTGCATCCATGGAATTGAAAACCGCATTCGGCGCATTTGATCTGCACGTCTACGAGACACTCAACGACCCATTGCTCCATCTGGCCATCACCTGTGGAGGCGTTGGTGCCATTGACCCGAAGACCGGCAAGTCAGTGATTCAATCGGAGCCGGTTTTAACGCGTGTGCATTCCGAACATCTTCTGGGTGACGTTTTTGCGGCGGACTTTACGGATAGCGGGCGGGAATTGCAGGAGTCTCTGCGCATGATTCAGCGCGCCGGCAAGGGAGCCGTGGTTTATCTGCGGCAGGAATCGCGCGGATTGGCGCTGCTGGCACGGTTGGATGAAATGCGCAGCACGCCTGGAAGGTCCGCCAACACCGCCGAGCCGCAAGGCCCAATGGGACGACGTGATTTCGGTATCGGTGCCCAGATCCTGCGCGACCTGGGCCTGCGGGAATTGATTATTCTCACCAACCGCCCGAAGAAACTTCATGGTCTTGAAGGATTCAACCTTACCGTGGTGGAACAGCGGCCCATTCATCACTTGCGCGGATGAAACTGGTGATGGACACTTTTGAGGCGGTCGGCATCGACATGCGTGTAGATTTGGGTGGTGCCGACATCGGCGTGGCCGAGAAGTTCCTGCACCACGCGCAAATCCGCGCCACCGGAAAGCAGGTGCGTGGCGAACGTGTGGCGCAGTTTGTGAGGGTGTACATGCCTCAGCCCGGCGGCGCGACAGATACGATCGAGCCTCTGCCATAACACAATTCGATCAATCGGCTGGCCAGAACGGGAAACAAACACATTGGGTACCCGGCTGTTGGATACCGCCAGGAGGCGTGGCCGCAATTCGGACATGTATTTTTCCATGGCGGCACGCGCGGGCTTTCCCACGGGGATGATCCGTTCACGGCTACCCTTACCGATCACACGGATCACGCCCAACTGCGCATGAACATTAAGCTCGGTCAGCCCGGCCAATTCACTGGCCCGTAAGCCACAGGCATAAAACAATTCAATAATGGCCTGATCGCGCAGCGCCAATGGATGATGGGGATCCACCGCCTTGAGCAATGCATCGATTTGCGCTCGGTTCATGACATCCGGCAATTTTCGCCAGCCATGCGGCGTTTCAAGCTGTTCCGTCGGATTTTCTGCCATCTTGCCGCGGGCCACCAAAAAACGATAAAACATTTTCAACGCCGCGGTATGACGCATGATGCTGCTGGTGCGCATCCGGCGCTGGGACTGGAGATATTTGAGATAGGCACCAATCGCCGCATGATCAACCCCCGGAAGTGAGCAATTCATCTGCTGATTGCAAAATATTGCGAAGTCACAAAGATCAGAGCGATAGGCGGCCAATGTATTGATGGATAATCCCAGCTCAATTTCAATATAGCCCAGGAAGGCGTCCATGGCGGCATGGTCTTCAGGCCGTGCGGCTTGTGCGGCTTGGCGGCGCGAAGTTGCGGATGTTGTGCCCTGTTGAATCATGTCCATCCATGGACCTCCGGTCTACCGGGAGGATCAGGCTAATCGCATAACGACGCTTTTTCAAAATCGCCCGAATGCCATCCCCCGATTGCGATTCATGGATTCTACCATGGCGACACCGGATAGAGTAATTTTGTGCCCGTGCCCATTAGACGGAGGGTGTGGCAATATGTCCGGGCGAACAGCGCAATCGACGGCATAAATGCCGGCGATTAGGGAAGGGCTTATACTGAAAACTCGCACCCCGGCCCCCTGCCCGAAAAGATTGCCACACCCTGCCGCGCCAAAATTCATGTGCGGGACTGTACATTACGAGCCGACGGGTGCACAATTAGGCTACTTGGGCGGACTCCCATGGATGGTCTTCGGTTGGATGATGATCAATGCGCCGTGTCAAACCAGCAAACTCATTTCTGCTTCTTCCGCTGATTTTAAGCGTCGGCGTAGTCAGTTGGGCCGTGCTGTTTGGTTCGCTGCTGGCCTTGGCCCTGATTGTGCTTTCGCCGGCCCTGCATGATATGCGACGGGCGGAGGTTACCCGCAACAATCTGCAGGCGACGCTGGCCCTGGTTAATGAAAAAATTTCCCTTCAAAGGCACTTTATCAAGCTTGCCGACACCGATGAGCGTCTGATGCAGCGGCTCTCCGATCGGCAACTTAACATTGTGAATCCCAATGAAGAGGTTCTCCCGCTGGCGAATGATCGTCGCCCGCGCGATGTGCAAAGTCTCATTGATGAGGCGCTGACGCCCATTGAACCGCGCCCGGTGCCTCCAGTGCCATGGATTGTCAGCATCGTCCGGTTTAATGCCGTGCGCGGTCCATTGATGATTTTGGCGTTGTTTGGCTTTGTGGTGGCATTTCTCTTGGACGTTCGCCGACAGTAGCCGCGACTGTTGTTCCGGGCGGCCCATGGCGTCTCCGTTGCACTTTTCCGTCGCCTGTTTCCCGGAACCGGTAAGGTGTTGTGGCACACGGTTCTTCACGCCTCGCACCGCTTGCATGGCGCATGGCACCGAAATCGACATCACCCGGTGGCGTTGGAAAATTATCCGTTCAGGAAGACTCGCGTGTAAGAACCGGAAAATTCTCGCGTTCACCCAAACCGGTTACGGGATAATCTTTACGCAGGGGATGCGGTTGAAAGCTATCCCAGGTCAGAATGCGGCGCAAATCCGGGTGGCCCGTAAATGTAACGCCGAACATGTCAAAGACTTCCCGCTCCAGCCATTCAGCCCCGGAGTAAAGCGGAACCAAAGAAGGAATCTCAAGTTCATTTTCATTGACAAATACACGCACAATCAGACGCGGCGTGCATTTTTCCACACTGTTAAAAATGTACACCAGACCGAACCGCGGTTTGTCCCAACTCGGATAGTTAAGGTAATCCACGCATGTAATATCCGCCAGCATGTCATAGTGAAGCTCGGTATCATCGCGTAAGAACGTCACCACCGCCAGAAATTCCGCGCGCGGAACGGAAACCTGGAACTGACCGCGAAACGTTGCGCCCTTGAGGCCCAGGCCGGGAAATTTTTCCTTCAGCCGAATTGCGGCGGGATGGTCAACAGTCATGATTTTTTACTCCGTGCACTTTTACACCAGCATACCAGCACGCAGTATAGCGGCACCAGATTTGATAATCCAGACCTCCGCCTCCCAAAAATGCCAGGATGCAAGCAATGAACACTGATGATTGCACACATGATGGATTCTGCATTCTCGGTTTATCCCTTATCATGGTTGCATAGATTGTTCTGGAGCTTGGCTTAAATATGACATCTGACTTGCACATGAAATGGATAACTTATGCGCTGATACTCGCCGCCGGCAGTCCAATTGCGGCTTCAGCGGGAGCACCGACTACAAACATTGCGGCAGTTGGTACAGCGCCGACATCCGCCGCGGCCAATATCGCCCCTGCCACACAGGCCGCCACGGCAGCCGTTGGCACTACCGCCTCCCCGCCTCCTCCGGGGCCGGCGTTTAATGAGACACAGCGATTATTTCAGCGAGCATTTACCTCCACGATGGCCGGCTCGGTGGTTCTCGGATCGTTGAAGGCGACCGGCGATGCGGAGCTTGAGCCGTTTTTTCTGGCGGTAAGCCGTTCCAAGTCGCCGGAATTGCAACTTATTGGCCTTCTGGATGCGAATGAAGTCGGTAAGAATTCTGCGATTATTCATATTCCAAAACTGCTGGCCATTCCAATTCCGCGGTTGATTGGGCCTTCGCTTGCCGTGATGATTCACTCCGGCAACATTTCTTCAGCGCAACTCATGGAGGTTGTGAATACCGCCATTGACCCCGCGGAAAAACTGATGGCGGCCTCTGAATTGGTCAACCGCGGAAAGGCCGCGCGGGTTATCCCAGTGCTCGACCAGTTGGCCGAAAGTCAGACGGATTCAATTCGCTACTATGCCGCCCTGACGTTGCTGCAATGCAAATCGCCCGAGCAGGCCCGACGCGGGCTTAATTTGCTGCGCGAATTGGCGGTGCGTAAGGCGGTACGATTGGTGGATTTGAAAGAGGCTTTACTGGCCCAGGTGGCAGCGCAAAGGATTTCCGCCGCCGGTTCATGGGCGGAGCTTATTGCGAAGAACAGTCAAAATCCCTGGTCCCTGCGGCGTCGGGCGGTGCAAACGCTTTTGGCGATTGGCGCGCCGGCCGGTCCGCCACTGCTTGCTGAGATGATTCACTTCGCCAAAGGCACAATTGATAAAATTGAATTGGGGTTGCTGGCGGTGCAATATCCCAAGGGACTCGCCATAGCTGACTTGCAAACGCTGAAACAGACGGATTCCCCTCTCCTGATGGGCATTGCCAAGACCGCCGCGGCGGCGGTTTCCGGGAAATCGCCCCTGCCGGGAATTTTGGCGCTGATTCAACAGGGGCAGCCGATTTTCATGAATTGGGCATTGGCGTACGCCAGTGGCAAGGACATTTCTCATCGACGGAAAATTCTTCAGGCCCTGATTGAATATGCCACCGCGGCGGGTGATGGCGCGGATACCGATTTTCGCCGCGCGATCGCCGCCGCCACCGTATTAGCCGATGCCAATGGCCCCCTGGATCGGAAAATTCTGGCCGCCGATTTGGACTCGTCCAATGCGGGCGTGGTTGAGGCGGTGCTGGCCGGTATGATCCAAAGCCGGAATGCCGATTTTGCGCCGCTGATCGAACCGCTTTGGAGCGCGATGCTTAAGCGCGACCATCGCAAGATAAGAGAATTTGCGGCTATGGAATTGGCGCGTGAGGGTAAAAAAGTGGAACTTCCCGTATTGCGGGATATTCTTTTGTATGGTCTCCGCCGCAGCGATGGATTCCGCGCTGCCGCCGGCTGGTATTATGTGAAACTAACGGGTCGCGGCCCGTCCCTGCTGTTAAAGTGGTCAAGCAACTGAAGCGGAAAATAGCGCACGGCGGGCATGGCTCTCAATTCCCAATCCCCCCTGCTCGTCTTCCCTCACCCGTATCCGCGGACAAAAACCGCGACCGGCCCTTGCCGGTGACTCAAGTGCTTTCTTCGTTGACTTCCACTAATTTGTAACCCACGCCGCGGACGGTGTGAATCATCCACTGATAATCGCCGAGTTTTTTGCGTATCGCGGTGACATGCACATCAATGGCCCGATCGGTAACGTACACTTCCGATCCCATCACGCGATCGGTAATCTGATCTCTTGACAATACCCGGCCACGCGCCAGAGCCAGGGCGGTAAGAAGTTTGAATTCCGTGGGTGTGAGAATAATGGGACGACCTTCCAGCGTCACTTCATGCCGGGACTCATCAATTACCATGGCACCGTTGCTGAGAATCTGCTGGCCGATTTCCGACGCGGAAGCTTTGCGGCGCAACACGGCGGCAATGCGTGCCATAAGCACTTTCATGGAAAACGGTTTCGTGACATAATCATCGGCTCCCATGGAAAGCCCCACGATAATGTCCATTTCTTCCCCACGGGCCGTGAGCATGAGAATGGGAATATTGGCGGTTTGCGGATCACCCTTGAGGCGTGTGGCCACTTCCTGCCCCGTAAGCCCCGGCATCATCAAATCCAGCACGATCATGTCGGGCAGCAGCTTGCGCGCCAATTCCAAGCCGATTTTTCCATCATGGGCTGTGACGGCCTCATAGCCCTGGCGCTGTAAATTCATGCCGATGAGATCAACCAGATCACGCTCGTCATCCACCACCAGAATTTTTTTCTTGCGGGCCATTATCATCCAATCCCCAAAACCACGTTTTCATTTTACCTTACAATCCCTGCCTTGGCACCGGTCGTCAAGCCCCCACCGACAGGCTTAACACAACCTTATCAAATTATTAACTGATTGCTATTATTGGCTACACTGGCTGGAGCCGCCCGGAACCGGTATCTTAGTGCGTTATGCGAATTGCCCTGGCAGCCAACCTGGATAAATCGGACGCGGTAGCGGCGGCTGATATTCTATTGAAGACGCTCCACGCGACCGTCGGCAAAACGCACGAGGTCAAAATGCTGACGGCAATTTCCAGCTCTACACTGGATGCGTTTGATCCGGATATTCTGGTGCTGTTGGGCGGTGATGGAACGGTACTGCAGGCGGCCCGGTTTATTGCGGGCAAACGGGCGGCGCTGGTGGGAATTAACTTCGGAAAACTCGGTTATCTGGCATCGTTCACCGTGGATGAATTCCTTGCGCAATTGCCGCGGATGCTGGCTGGAGAACTGAGGATATCAGAGCGCCTGATGCTGGAGGGGGCAATTGTCGATGCCGCGGGGGCATCGGAACGTGACCGGGAGAAATCCCGAACTCCAGAAGAAGTATTTCAATGCGCCGCACTGAACGATGTTGTGGTCAACGCCGGAATCCCGTTCCGCATGGTGCAATTAACAATTATGATTGATGGACAGAATACCACCACATTTCGCGGGGATGGGCTGATCGTATCAACCTCATCGGGTTCAACGGGGTATAATCTCTCGGCGGGCGGTCCGCTGATATCGCCGGACCTTGATGCAATTGTTATTACACCGATCTGCCCGCATTCCTTATCATTCCGTCCCGTGGTCGTGCCTGATCGTGTGGAAATCCGCATCACGCCCATACGGGTGAATACCGGCACGCATGTAAGTTTTGACGGGCAGGTTTCGCAACCGCTGGTGGCGGGGCAGTCTGTGGTGGTGCGGCGGGCGCACAAGCCGTTGCGCCTGGTGGAGAATCCGGCAATGACGCACTGGGGCATGTTGGCCAGCAAGCTGCACTGGGCGCAAAGCCCACGGGCGTAGAGCCGGCAGAATGGCAACCGTTGGAAATATGCGGCGAGGATAAAAGATTATGGGTGATCCAGCACCGGGAAATGATGAAACACCGTACCAGAATTTCACACTGCAAAATGTGCGCTTCAGTTCCATATTTGAATGCAGCCATCTCTTTCGCGCATTTCGCATGGCGATTCAGCCGGCCTGCATGATCACCGGTCTTATGGCGATACTGGTGATTTATTGTGCCGGACGGGCATTGGATGCGGTCTGGGGATGCCAGGTATTGCCGGGCGAGATTTCCGCCATTCATTCCCCATTTCCCGGATATTACGATAACCTCATCCGGCAGAACCGTTTGATCCGGCGGCAGGCTCTTGTGGATCTCTTACAAGTCCAGGAGCCGAATTTAACGGTATCTCAAATCAATGCTCTGGCCGGCAAACCTTCGGCAGCCTACGGTGCCATACGCGCGGCGTACGAGCGCCAGTTTATCAAGGCGGTCGACGCCGCCGCGGCTCAGCCGGGTGTCAGCCGGAAACTGATCAATCAAGCCCGGCGGCAGGCCACACTGAAATTGCTCAATGAGATGCGGCACCTTCGATCGACGGTGGGCCGCGGCATATTTTCCGCCTTGCTGCGCTATGAGATAAGAGAATTCCATTTGCTGATGGCGAACACCGCGGCGCTTTTGCGCATTGCGCCCATGACTCCGGAGCGCGGGATGCCGGAGCAGGCGGTAGTGCAAATTGGCACTGGTATTCTTCCGGTGGGCACGCAAGGTCTGTGGCGCAATGACTCCATCACCGGGTGCCTGGCGAACCTATTTATTACCGGCCCGGAATGGCTGGTAGCGGGGGCCGCGCCGGTGCGCGCGGTCAACCCGAGCCATGGTATGGGTCTGTTTTTTCGGCGTTTCTTTTATCTCTTGAGCGTATTATTGTTGGCCGTGATCACGATGCTTGCCATCGCCCTGGCCGGAGCGATGATCTGTCGGCAAACGGCACTGGAGTTTACCGGCCGGCGTCCGACATTTGCGGCCAATATGGCATTTGCAACGTCGCGTCTTGGATCGTTCATTAAAGCGCCACTGTTGCCGTTTATCACAATTCTCGGAACCGGCCTGGCGTTGACGATTTTAGCATTTGTGGGAGCCATACCCTTTCTGGGTGAAATTTTTATCGGCATCATCTTTATCGTGTTTCTGATACTGGGCTTCATCATCATGCTCATGGTGCTGGGATTGCTGGGCGGATTTAATCTTATCTATCCTACGCTGGCGGTGGAAGGATCAGATTCGTTTGACGCCATCAGCCGCAGTTTCAGCTACGTTTATGCCCGGCCCTGGCGGATGCTGTTTTACACGTTGCTGCTTCTGGTATACGGAGCGGTGACGTATCTGTTTCTGTCATTTGCGATGTATGTGCTGCTGGCGGGCGTGCATATTTTTGTGGGATGGGGCATGACGCTTTTTGGCTTACTGCATGGATGGAACACGGGTGGCGGAAAACTTGCCGCACTGTGGCCGTTGCCGCAGTTCGGCCATCTGATTGCCCCGATCAACTGGTGGGCGATGAATTGGTCGGAAACGATCGGGGCGATATTTCTGTATTTCTGGCTCTTTCTGGCCGTTACGCTGCTGGGGGCGTATGTCTTGAGCTATTATTTCGCGGGCAATACGATCTTGTATCTGCTGCTGCGGCGAAGCGTGGATGGTCAGGGCTTGAATGAAATATTTCAGGACCAGCCGGAGAATCGTGCGACAGCTTCCGCGATCCCATCCGCTCAGGCCGAATAAAGGGGATGGATGGTGAAACTGCGGGATCCCTTTTTTGAAATTCTCAAGCGTTTATGCAATACGCCCACCGCTCCGTATCATGAGCAGCGGGTCATGGATGAAATTGGGCGATGGCTCGCCGCCGAAAACCGATCGCGCTGCATCCGTTATCGAACGGATGTGGCGGGTAATATCCATCTTGAGTATCGCAAGGGTCGTAAAGGCTGTCGCACGCTGGTGCTTGAAGCGCATCTCGATCATCCGGGATTTGTTGTCACCGGCACCGCGCGCGACGGCACCATCCGGGCGATTTTCCGTGGCGGCGTGAAACCCTCATGTTTCGTCGGTTCCGCGGTGGCTCTTTGGATTGATTCCTTGAATACCGCATCCGACGAATTGCCGACGCCGATAGTAACCCGCGTGTTGCGCGCGACGCCGGCCAAAGGGCGAGGACCGATGCGCGTGACACTGGCACCAATTGAAAGAAAAATCCCTCGCGGGACCATCGCGACTTGGAATCTCCCCGATGCTTCCGTGGAAGATAATTTCTTTATGGCCCGTGCATGTGATGATCTGGCCGGCGTTGCAGCCTGTCTTTGCGTTTTGGATCGGCTGCTTGAATTGCAAGCCAGGTGCAATGTCACCGTGCTGCTGACGCGTGCGGAGGAGGTCGGCTTTGCCGGGGCGATTGCGGTGGCGAAAGGCGGTTTAATTTCCCGCCATTGCGCTGTGCTCGGTCTGGAAACCAGCCGCGCCACGGCGCAGGCCGTGCAGGGGGCGGGTCCCGTGATTCGCGTGGGCGATCGGACCAGCACCTTCAGCCCAGCATTCACGCGCTTTATGGCCATGATCGCCGGAGGCATTGCCGATGAATCCGCTGATTTTCGGTATCAGCGGGCGCTGATGGATGGTGGAACCTGTGATTCCACCGTATTTCACGCCTTCGGCTATGAAACCGGCGCAATCTGCCTGGCGCTGGGTAATTATCACAATATGCTTGAAGCGCCGGCCACTGCGGGACTGCAACCGCAAGTTCCAACGGCCGGACCGCTAATCGGCAGTGAAACGATTCATCTGTCCGATTTCGCCGGAGAGGTGGAATTGCTGGCGCACATTTGCGTAAAGTTCCCGCGCTATAAGCCTGGGATGGATGATTTGAAAAAACGATTCAGTGACCTGCATAAAAATGAACAGCGGGCATTGCTTCAGCGGGACGGAGCGGTTCCAAGCCGGTATATCCATACGCCTCCAATGTGATCCGGATTATTCGATACGGGATCAAGTAGTGCGCGATAGGATGAGAATGTTATTCCGCCGGGCTGCGGCGGGCGCGTTTAACATCTGATCGCACACGCTTGCTTTCCAGTCTGCGAGTGCGGCTGGCTTTGGTGGGGCGGGTCTTGCGCCGCTTTTTGGGTTCCACCATCGCTTCGGATACCAGAAGTTTAAGTTTCTCCACACACGCGCGGCGATTGGCCTCTTGGGTACGCTGATTGGAACTGATCAGCACGATAGCGCCGGCGGCATCCACTCTTCGTCCGAGGGCTTCAATCAATCTTTCGCGCGCTTTCACATTCAGGCCATGGAGGTCGTCAGGATGCACGCGCAAATCGGTTTTGGTATTGACCTTATTGACATTTTGACCGCCTGGGCCGCCCGAACGGGAGAAACCGAATTGCAGCCGCTGCCTGTCAACCCATACGCCGCCGCCCAGTGCTAAACCAGGAACATTAGAAGAAAACTCAACCATGGGGGGTATTATACCATCAATTGGTTAAAAGTGCGGAAAGTTGCGGTATTGAACGATAGTGGGTATTGAGGAATTTACTTGGGCGATTTACGATTGGGTATCGCCGATTGCGTATGGATGGATTTTCGCAATGAGCCAGGGCCTGATAGACGGTAACTTCGGCAAGACTGATGCCAGCGGCGATTCGCGGAGGCGCGGAATCTGGTATGCATTGGCGGCATTGGTGGTTTACAGTTTGTGTGTGCTGCCGCTGCTGGTTTCAATCCACTTTCAGGTCACGGATCATCTTATTGCGGCTCGTGGCCCCGATCCGCGGCAATGGCTCTGGTTCTTTCGCTGGTGGCCGTACGCTCTCGGACATGGGATCAATCCGTTGTACGCGCATGTCGTATGGGCACCCAATGGCGAAAATCTGACTTGGGCCACTTCCACGCCCACCCTGGCGATTGCGTTGGCTCCGATCACGCTGCTATGGGGATCCATTGTCACTTATAACGTTGTCGCCTTGGCCGGGCCCCTGCTGGCGGCATGGTGTGCGTATCTGCTGTGCCGGGAATTGACGGGAAAGTTCTGGCCATCCCTTATGGGCGGCTGGATATTCGGCTTTTCGGCCTTCGAGATGGCGGAACTTATGGGGCGGCCCAATCTCTATACCACCTGGCCATTACCGGTGCTCGTGCTATTGGCTCTTTTGCGTTTGCGCGGTCGAATTTCCAGAAACAAGTTTGTGCTGGGCGGTGCCGCGGTGTTAATTTTGTTAATTGGTATTTCCCTGGAGGTATTTGCCTCAGCGGTAATATTCGGGCTCATGACGCTGCTGGCCGCATTCGTGGTGGCCCAACGGGCGGAACGTCGCTCCATGATCATGCTATTGCTGGAATCGCTTGCGGCATTGGCTCTCTGCGGCCTGGTTAGTTTACCTTTTATCTGGTACATGCTCAGCGATCCCCACCGCCCGCATGGCCAACTCTTTCCAGCCGAGCAGGGCGCGACGGACTTGGCAAATCTGATTCTGCCGACACCCATTACATGGTTTGGCGGCCCACGTTTTGAGAGCATCTCCGAGTGGTTTGACGGCTGGCTGTGGGAACAGGACGCCTACATTGGACTTCCCCTGTTGATTATGATTGTGCTCTATTTTCGGGAATTTCGAACCACAGCGGCGGGAAAACTTATGATGATCGGAGGCGGAGCGGCGCTGCTATTTAGCATGGGGCCGCACCTGCAATTATTCAATAAAAGTCTGCTGATTCCGATGCCATGGGCGATATGGTCCCATCTTCCCCTGGTCAATGATATCATGCCCGTTCGTTTGATGGTTTATACCTTCCTGGCGCTGGGAGTCATGGTCGCCTGTTGGCTGACATTCTCCAAATCGCGAGGGAGCACACGGTTGCTACTGGCGGGGTTCACTATTTTATTTTTATTTCCAAATTATGCTGGCGGCTATTGGGCCGTCAAGCCGGAAAATCCGCCATTTTTTTCCGCCGGCTTGTATAAGCAATACCTTCGGCGCGGTGAAAATGTCATCATCTTGCCCTACGGGATCAGCGGGTATGCGGTGCCCTGGCAGGCCGAAACGAATTTTTACTTTAATCTCGCCGGTGGCTGGCTGGGTCAGGCGGAAGGGATTAATACCTATTCCGATATGTCCATTCCGAAAGATTTCCATCGCAAATGGGGCCGGGCGGATTATCCGGAAAAGCTGGCGGCATTTATCAAGCGGCACCACATTGAGGCCCTGATCGTGGATCAGAAGGAAAAAAGTCAGTGCGCAACTCTCATCAGGCCGATCCGCATCACGCCACTTTCCATTGGCGGTGTGCTGCTGTACCGGTTTGATCCTAATCATTTAATTGTCCGCAATCATCTAATCACCTCGCCTGCACGGACAAAGAGTCCAGTCCGCGCACCGGGGACGTGAAATAATAATATGTGTAGATATGTGTGGACGGCACCGGCAAATTCAAGTATTCAAGTACCCGATATCCTTATTCCAAATCGCTGGCTTGCCCCGTCATCATATACTTCGTCAAATATGATCGGTTGAGCGGCTGAAAGCACCGCCAACCAGTGCGCCACCAGAGAACGTGCGGCGGCCTAGTGCCCTGTTCCACCCGTAATTACGGGTGGATTGGCCTCAAACCGGCCAGATGCCAGGAGTCGGCGGCGAGAACCGGGTTCGTAAACCCCTTGA
>JAKBAC010000036.1 GCA_021809365.1 Planctomycetota bacterium
AAACGCTGTATCTATCTGAACTTGAAGCCTATCGCACCGGCGGAACGGTGCATATCATCGTCAACAATCAGATCGGATTTACCACCAACCCCAGCGATGCCCGCATCACCCGTTATCCCAGCGACGTGGCCAAAGCCATTCAGGCTCCGGTATTTCACGTCAACGGCGACGACCCGGAAGCCGTGGTGCAGGCGGCGCGATTGGCTGTGGCGTTCCGTCAGCGTTTTAAGGCGGATGTCATCATTGATCTGGTTTGCTATCGCCGGCGCGGGCATAATGAACTTGATGATCCCAGCGTGACGCAACCGGTGATGTACCGGGAGATTTCCAAGCACCCGACCACGCGCACGATCTATGCCAAGCGTCTATTGGATGCCGGGCAGATTACGCAAGTTGAACTCGACGATATGGCGCGTGATGTTCATGACCGTATGGAGAAGGCGCATGAATATGCGCAGACCTTCAAGCCCAGCGATGAACCGCCACCGGTGCATGGTCCGTGGAAGGATTTCGTCAAAGTGCCGCGTGAGATACGCGATTGGCGGGCTGACACCGCCGTGAGTTCACAGAAACTCCTGGCCATGGCCGAGAAGCTGTGCAAATTCCCGGAAGATTTTTCAGCGCATCCCAAAGTGGCGCAGATGTACAAACAGCGGCTGGAGGCCGTGCGCAAAGGCGAGGGAATCGACTGGGGCACCGGCGAGATGCTGGCCATTGCCTCGCTCTTGGATGAAGGCACCTGGGTTCGCCTCACCGGGCAGGATGTGTGCCGCGGCACCTTCAGCCATCGCAACGCGGTGGTGTTTGATTCTGAAACTGGAGCGGCGTATAACCCGCTGGGCACGTTCGGCGAGGCCAAAGCCCGCTTCACCATTATCAACACGATGTTATCCGAATTGGCCGTGGTCGGTTTCGAATATGGGTTCGCTTCCGCCGATCCTCATGCCCTGGTCATCTGGGAAGCGCAATTTGGCGATTTTGTGAATATGGCCCAGCCGATTGTGGATCAGTTCTTGGCCAGCGCGGAAACTAAATGGGGCAAATACAACGGCCTGGTCATGCTCTTGCCCCATGGTTATGAGGGACAGGGGCCGGAACATTCCCACGGACGCCTGGAACGGTTTCTCCAGTTGGCCGCCGAAGACAATATTCAGGTTTGCAACCCCACGACCCCGGCCCAATATTTTCATCTCCTGCGCCGGCAGATACACCGCAGTTTCCGCAAGCCGCTGATTGTCATGGCTCCCAAGAGCCTGCTTCGAAGCAAAATGGCCGTGTCCCGACTGGAGGAATTCAGCGGTGGTCAATTCCAGGAAATGATTGATGAAACCGCTCCACTGGATCGCGCGCGTGTGCGGCGCGTGCTGATTTGCAGCGGAAAAATCTACTATGAGTTGCTGGCGGAGCGTGAAAAGCACCGAATCACCGATATCGCCATTCTTCGCCTGGAACAGATTTATCCATTCCAGGCCGATCTTCTGACGGAAATCGCCCGCACCTATCCGCGCGGCGTTGAGATGGTCTGGGTTCAGGAGGAACCCCGTAACAACGGAGTCTATCCGTTCATCGGGGCGAAATTGCACTACCATTGGCCGGGCATGCAGAAGCTCACGTATATTGGCCGCAAGCCGTCGAGTTCCCCCGCGGCCGGATCGCACGAGCGGCATGTGCATGAACAAGCCGAGATTTTGGCCAGAGCCTTGAATCTTTCGCCGACGGACGTGGCGGCTAAAGAGAGTGCGGCAGCCAAAGCCGATGCGCGCCCCAGCGATGTGGAAGTCAGCGTGGGTGCACCGGTTGCTAAATAGGTGCGGAAAGTGTCCGACATCCGGGGCCGGAAGTTGGACCCGACACTGAATTCGGGCAGTGCGCCGGGACACCCCACCCCTTTTTAGCCGCGTGTGCTTGCACCGCGCGTTGTGGGCGGCAGTCGTCGGTCTTGAGAAAGTAGTAAGTAGGGGTTGTTCGTTGCCGGTATGTGCTCTACTGTTCAACTCTCTCCTGATCGCTGCTCTGCGGCAAGGGCCGCTGCCGGTGTCCGGAAATCTTGCTACGCCCCGGGAGGTTTCCGATCCGGAGACTTCCCGACGAGGCGTTGGCGCGTTATAAAATGCGGCGTGGATGGAATGTGCCGGGCTGTTGTGGCTGTCAAATGACGTTTATGAAAGATTTGAGTTCAGACTATGAGTAATACATTGGTTGATCTGTTTGTTCCCGGTCTGGGGGAATCTGTCACGGAAGCGCGTATTGCCAATTGGGTCAAAGCCGATGGCGATTCGGTGACAGCGGATGATGTGGTCGCGGAACTGGAAACCGATAAGGCCACCGTCGAATTACCCGCCGGAATCACGGGCGTATTGCGCATCGTCAAAGCTTCCGGGCAGACCGTTAATGTTGGCGATGTGATTGCGCGCATTGAGGAAGGTGCCGCGGGTGGTGCAAAACCTTCCGCCAAAGCAGCGCCCGCCGCAACCGCAAAGGCATCCGCGGGTGACAAGTCCGCCGGCAAACCACTTTCGCCCTCCGTGCAGCGGATCGCCAAGGAACACAATGTGGATACTTCCAAGGTCGTCGCCACTGGCCCGGGAAATCGTATTACCAAGGGCGATGTTCTGCAATTGCTGGAATCCCGTTCCGCGCCCGCGGCGGCCACCACGTCCGCTGCCTCGTCGGCAGCCCGTCCGGTGCCGCCCAAGGCTGCACCCGCTTTGGTGAATGCCGTGAATAAAAGCGATGGCCCCGAAGAGACCCGTGTGGAGATGTCCAAGTTGCGCGAAACCATCGCGCGGCGACTTGTCGAAGCGCAGCATAGTGCCGCGATTCTGACAACGTTTAATGAAATTGATATGTCCGCTGTGATGGCGTTACGCGAGAAATACAAAGAAAAATTTGAAAAAACCTACAATGTGGGCCTGGGATTCCTCTCGTTTTTTGCCCGTGCCGTCTGCGCCGCGGCCAAGGCGGTTCCCATTGTCAACGCCCAGCTTCAGGATCGGATCGTCATATACAAGCATCATGTTCATCTGGGTGTTGCGGTCGCGACGGAAAGAGGTCTGGTGGTGCCGGTGGTGCGCTACGCCGATAAACTATCCATGGCGCAGATTGAATCTGAAATTAAGCGCCTGGCGCAACGGGCGCGCGAAGGCAAAATCACGATGGATGAACTGGGCGGCGGAACGTTCACCATCACCAACGGCGGCGTGTTTGGATCGCTGTTGTCCACGCCTATTCTCAATCCGCCGCAGAGCGCGATTCTCGGACTGCACAAAATTGAAAAGCGGGCCGTGGTGGTCAATGATCAGATTGTCATCCGCCCCATGATGTATGCGGCGCTGTCGTATGATCATCGCCTGATCGACGGACAGCAGGCGGTGAGTTTCCTGGTGCATATCAAGGAGTCGCTGGAAGACCCCACGCGCCTGGTGCTGGAAATTTAATTTGCCCGGCGGAATTGATTTCGCATCACCGGCCAAGGTGCGATACACTAGTGCCCTGTTCCACCCGTAATTACGGGTGGACGGAGGGCCAAGGGGTTGTGGGCGCGAAGCGAGGAGGATTACGTATGGATACATACGTTGACGACGAGCGACAAAGCCCACGGCCCCTTGGCCCCCGCCCATAGGGTTGGCCTGAAACCGGCCATCTGCGGCGTCGCGTCGGCTCAAGGGGTTTACGAACCCGGTTCTCGCCACCGACTCCTGGCATCTGGCCGGTTTAAGGCCAATCCACCCGTAATTACGGGTGGAACAGGGCACTAATGCTCACGCGCCCGTAGCTCAATTGGATAGAGCATCCGCCTTCTAAGCGGACGGTTGTGGGTTCGAGTCTCGCCGGGCGCAGTTGTAACGGGTGTTGCTGAACTGAAAAGGTTATGCGTAATGAAAAAACTTAAACTGCGGCTCGGGCATTCTCCCGATCCCGATGACGCTTTTATGTTCTATGGCCTGGCCACGGGCCAAATGGATTCCGGCAATTATGAGTTTGAACATATTCTTCAGGATATTCAGACGCTCAATGTTCGTGCCATGAAAGGTGAATTGGAGATCACCGCCATCAGCCTGCATGCGTATCCTTACGTCAAGGACAAATATGCGATTCTTGCCAGCGGCTGCTCCATGGGCGACAACTACGGCCCCATGCTGGTATCCAAGAAGCCATTTACCATGGAAGAATTAAAGACCAAACGCATCGCCATTCCCGGCACCCTGACGACGGCGTTTCTGGCCATGCAATTGCTGCTGGGCAAGGGCGTGCATACCGTGGTCAAACCATTTGATCAGATTCTCGAATATGTACAGGCGGGCCATGCCGATGCGGGACTGATCATCCATGAGGGGCAGTTGACGTTTCAAAATAACGGTCTGGTGTGCTGTGTGGATCTGGGTAAATGGTGGCGGGAAAAAACCGGCCTGCCCCTGCCGTTGGGCGTCAATGCGATTCGCCGGGATATGGGCGAAACCGCCATGCGGGATGTCGCCGGGATTTTGAAGCGCAGCATTGAATTTTCCCTGGCCCATCGGCCCGAAGCGGTGCGCCATGCCCTGCAATACGCCCGCGATATGGATGAAAAGCTCGCTGATGAATTTGTCGGCATGTATGTGAATCACTGGACCCTGGATTTCGGTCCCAAGGGCCGCGAAGCGGTCAACGCCATTCTGGACGCCGGTGCCAAAGCCCAACTGATTCCGCCCTGCACGCCGGTGGAATTTGTGCAATAATATGGCGGCAACCCTAAGTTGGAATGAAAAGGGATTTTATAATGACACAGACCAATCCAAAATCTCCGTTTATGGTCGTGCAACGTTCCGGCAAGTTGACCGTAAGCTCCGGCAGCGCCTGGGAACCAAAAATTGGTTACAGCCGGGCGGTGAAAAAGGGGAACATGATTTTTGTCAGCGGGTGTGTGGGCATCAATGAGGACAAGACTTTTTCGCCCGACGTGGCCGTGCAGACGCGGCGGTCGCTGGCGATTATTCAGGGAGCATTGGAAGCGCTAGGCGCGACGGTGGCGGATGTGGTCAGTACCCGAATGTATCTTGCGGATATTTCGCAATGGGAAAAAGTCGCGACCATTCATGGCGAAGTCTTCGGCGACATCCGCCCGGCTACAGTGATGGTGGAAGTTTCCAAACTCATTGATGATGCAGCATTGATTGAAATTGAAGCCACCGCAATGGTGGGTGTTTGTGACTGAATTCTGGCGGAGTAAATAATGATGTTTCTTGCACGGCGGTATTTCTTCTCGCGTTTTGGAATTCCCGGAACTGCGACATGTGTTGCGGCGGGCTTGATGATAGGGATGCTTGGTTCGCTGGCCAGCTGCACCATGCAGGGTCAGGGCATACGGGAACAGCTTGATGCCACGGCTGCGCCGGTGGCGATGCGGTGTGAACTACGCACAAACCCGTCGGCGATAAACTCGGTTCATCCTCGCTTGAGCTGGGTCTTACCATGGAAGGGCTGCGGACAATTCCAGGGTGCTTATGAAATTCTCGTGGCGTCGTCACCCCAACTTCTTTCCGCCAAGACTGATAAACTCTGGGATTCCGGCAAAGTGTTTTCGGATCGGTCCACGAATATCCGTTATGGCGGACTGGCCCTCGCATCGCGCGAACGCTGCTTTTGGAAAGTGCGGGTCTGGAATCAGAATGGTCAAAAGAGCCAATGGAGTCAGGTGGCACAATGGCAGGAGGGCTTGCTGGCGGCCAGTCGATGGCATCATGCTCAATGGATTGGATGGAAACCGGCTTCCAAAATGGGTATTAAGCATCCGCTGCCCGCCATTTATCTGCGCGATCAATTCAATGTTTCCAAGCCGGTAAAGCGTGCGGTGGCCTATTTTTGCGGACTGGGGTTGGGCCGGATGTATGTCAATGGACAGCGCACCAGCGATGTGCAACTTTCTCCGGGATTAAGCTGGTATCCCAAACGGTGCTATTACGTGGAGCGCGACGTCACAAGTTTGCTGCAGCCCGGCAAAAATGCTCTGGGCGTCATTCTCGGCAATGGCCGGATGTACGGCATGGGCGGCACGGCTCCTTATACCATCCACATTTCTCCACGCATGATTTTAACGCTCCATATCACCTACACGGACGGGACCACGGCAATCGTTACCAGTAATACCCGTTGGAAAATGACGGATACGGGGCCGATCCGCATGGATAGTGAGTATAACGGCGAAACTTATAATGTGGCCATGCGAATGCCGGGCTGGAGCCAGGTCGGCTTTGCGGCCAAGGGCTGGAAATCCGCAATTCGCGTGCACTCACCCGGTGGCCGACTGGTGGCGGAATTTCAACAACCTATCCGGATAACGCAGATACTTCACCCGGTAAAAGTGATGGAAATTGCACCCGGCAAGTGGGTGTTTGATATGGGCCAAAACATGGTTGGCTGGTGTCAAATTCATATCCCAAACGGCCGCGCGGGAACTAAGGTAGTCCTCCGGCACGGCGAGAGTTTGGATCGTAATGGGAAATATACCGTCGATTTAACCAACCGAGGCAAGGGCAAAATCCATCTCTTTGTGGCTAATCTGCGCTCCGCCAAACAAACCGATACCGTGATTCTTAATGGTAAAGGTCCAATCACCTGGCATCCCATTTTCACATATCACGGATTCCGCTTTGTGGAGTTAACCGGTTATCCCGGCACACCGACGTTGTCCACATTGGAAGGGCAGGAAGTGCATGATGCCTTGCCGGTTATCGGTGGCTTTGCCTGTTCCGACAAACTGGTAAACCAGATTGTGCACAATTGCCGCTGGGGTATCCAAAATAATTACCGCTCCATTCCCACGGATTGCCCACAACGTGATGAACGTCAGGGCTGGATGGGAGATCGCGGCATGGAATCACGCAGCGAAACATTCCTGTTCAACACGGAACGTTTCCATGACAAATGGCTGTGGGATATGCAGGACGGACAGCGGCCAAGTGGGAATGTGTCCGACGTGAATCCGCCTTATTGGGCGGTGTATCCCGGCGATGTTACCTGGCCCAGCACCTTTATATATCTGCCCGGCACGCTGTACCTGCAATATGGACAGTTGTCCCCGATTCGCGATCACTATGCGGCGATGAGTAAATGGATCGATTACCAACTGGCGAAGGTTCACAATGGAGTTACCAGAGCTGATGAATTTGGCGATTGGTGCTCACCATCGCGATCGCCGCACCATATTCATTCGCGTGATCCCAAGCGTGCTACGCCCAAATCGGTGCTGGCCACCGCCACGCTCTATAAAGATTTGCAACTGATGGCGTGGTATGCCAAACTGCTGCACCACGCCGCCGGGCAAAGACATTGGCTTGCCGAGGCACATAAGCTCTATGTCGGGTTCAATGAACATCTTTGGAATACCAAGGGTGGCTATTATGGCAACGGTTCCGATACCGCGTGTATTCTGCCGCTGGCCACTGGCATTGTGCCCGAAGGCCGCCGCGCACGGGTAATCAAGCGCCTGCTGTGGCGGATTGAGCATCGGCAGGATGATCATGTCGGCGTGGGCGTTATCGGAATGCAATGGATATTCAATGTCATGAGCCGCTACGGTCAGGATGACTTGGCCTGGAAAATGCTCAATCAAACTACCTATCCTGGCTGGGGCTTCATGATCCAACACGGTGCCACCACAATATGGGAAATCTGGAACGGCAATACCGCCAATCCATCAATGAATTCCCAGGATCATGTCATGTTTATTGGAGATATGCTTACCTGGCTATTTCAATATGTCGGCGGTATTCAAAGCGACCCCGCCGCCCCCGGATTCCAGCACATTCTCATGAAGCCGCATCTTCTCAAGGGGTTGACGTTCGTAAATGTCTGGCATCGTTCGCCTTACGGCAAAATTGTCAGCAATTGGAAAATCACCTCCGATGGCACCTTCCGCTGGCATGTGCGGATTCCCGCCAATAGCTTTGCGACTGTGGAAGTTCCCGCCGCCCAGGCCAGTATTGTGCGACTCAACGGCCACAAGATAGGCAACAAACCATGGATTCAATTTGTGGCGTATGTAAACGGGCGGGCCATCTATGCTGTGGAGTCGGGCGATTACCGATTCACCGCGCCGTTGAGAACCAGGTAGTGCCGCCGCTGGAGAAATGTCATGATACGCAAAGCGTTTGTCTTGTCCGTTCATCCGGGAATGGAGGCGGAATATCAACGGAGACATAATCCGGCCTGGGGCGAACTATTGGATGCGCTTAAGGAACACGGTGCCCGAAATTACAGCATCTTTCTACATCCCCAAACGCGGCAACTTTTTGGATATGTGGAAATTGAAAACGAAGCCCACTGGAATGCCCTCGCCAATACTCCGATTTGTCGCAGATGGTGGAAATACATGGCCGACATTATGCCCGCTAATTCGGATCACAGCCCGGTGTCCACGCCGCTGAAAGAAGTATTTCATCTGGCGTAAGCGGCTATCGTTTGCTGCCGGCTTTCATTGTTCTGGAGTTGAAGATGAAGTCGTTTTGCTTGCCGTTGGGCCGGTACGCGCAGCGCCCCGCTGTTCTGCTGGTATCCGCCATGACACTGGCGGCGGGCGCTGTGGCAGCCGCCCCGGCGACGGTATCGGTAACATGGTCGAAGGTCATTGGGACATCGCCCACCACTCCCACATTGCAGGTGGTGGTCAACCCCATGCTGCGGCCCGGTTCGCCCATCAGTCATCGGGCATTTCAGGCGTTGCATCGGCTGAAGGCAAATTTTGTGCGTTTTGTGCCGTGGCTCCCCTACCCTCAGTTGGCGGTGGCCGAGCTTCAGCCCCCCGCCGATGGTAGAACTTTCTGGAATTTCAAACTCATTGATCCGATGGTGCGGGACTTTATGCGCGCCACCGCCGGCCACCCTGTGGTTATGAATTTCAGCACGATTCCGGAATGGATGTTTCAAACCGCCAAACCGGTCCCTTGGCCGGCGAATCCCGATGCGGTGGATTGGAATTATGAGCAGGGCACCAGATTGCGTGTGAGCCTGAAAACACTGGCTGATTATTATGCCCGCCTCGTGAGCTGGTATACGCGGGGTGGATTCCGCGATGAGTATGGCCATTGGCACAAATCAGGCTATCACTATCATTTTGCGTGGTGGGAAGTTCTCAACGAAGTGGATGGAGAGCACCACATGAATGTTCAGGATTACACGCGCTGGTACGACGCGATCACCGCCGCCATTCATAAAGTTTCGCCGCGGACTAAATTTGTGGGTTTGGCTTTGATGGCACCATCTACGGATATGGCATGGTTCCGGTATTTTCTCAATCCGCGTAACCACGCGCCCGGCACACCGCTGGATATGATTTCCTACCATTTTTATGCCTGTCCCGCAGCCACGGAAAAGCCCGCCGCATGGCCGCATTTTTTCTTTTCCCAAGCGACAAAGTTTCTCGATACGGTGCGGAAGATTCAAAAGATTCGTCAGCAGCTTTCACCACAAACCAAAACGGATCTTGACGAAATTGGCTCAATATTGCCGGATGACACCGCACCCACACTGGTGCGGCCGATTCCAAATATGTATTGGAACTTAAGCGGGGCCATGTACGCCTATCTGTTCGCCCATCTGGCCCGGCAAGGCATTCAAATTGCCGGTGAAAGCCAGATGATCGGCTATCCCAGTCAGTTTCCCAGCGTCTCAATGATGAATTGGACCACCGGCGTGCCAAATGCGAGATTTCGGGTGCTGGAGTTACTGCGTGATAATTTCGGTCCCGGCGATCGGATCATCGCCACACATGTCAGTACGCCGGGCGTGTTTGTCCAGGCGTTTATGACATCTGCGGGAAGAAAAAGAATCTTGCTGATAAACAAACGCAATACAACCGTGCAGCTTATTTTACCCACGGTCAAAGGTGCCACGGAGGAATGGGTGGATCAGAAGACCGCCGAGCAACCTCCTGCGCACCGGGCCTTGGCACATAACAGCCTGCACTTGGGCGGCTTGGGTGTTGCGGTAATTACGCTGAAGGCAAAGGATTGAAATGAACATGTGTAAAAAAAACGATCATGACAAACAGCCCAATCTGGTTGTCGGTCTTTTTGGCATCGGACTGGAAGCTTACTGGTCGCAGTTTCCGGAATTAAAAGAGCGGCTCAATGGGTATCTGGACGTGGTGGCCAAACGCCTCAAGCGGCCGGATAGTGAAGTTGTCAATCTTGGCCTCGTTGACACACCGGAAAAGGCGATCCATGCCGGGCATGATTTTCGCCGGGCCGATGTTGACCTGATCTTTTTATTTGTCAGCACATACGCGCTGTCCTCCACGGTGCTGCCGGTGGTGCGCCGGGCCAAGGTGCCGGTGATTATTCTCAACCTCTCCCCGGCTGCGGCAATGGATTATGCGAAATTCAACGCCATGCGCGACCGCACCGCCATGACCGGTGAATGGCTGGCCTGGTGCCAGGCCTGCCCGGTTCCGGAAATTTCCAATGTGTTTAATCGTTGCCGCATTCCATTTCATCAGATTACCGGCATGTTGGAAGGTGATCCCGAGGTTTGGAACCAGGTGGATCAATGGCTGGCGGCGGCGCGAGTGGCGCACGTCATGGAACATAATCGCCTGGGAGTCATGGGACACTATTACAACGGCATGTTGGATATTTACAGCGATTTGACCCAGCAATGTGCGGCGTTTGGAGGGCATATTGAAATATTGGAAGTCGATGAATTGGCGTCACTGCGGGCGGAGGTTTCCTCCGCGGCCCTTGCCGCCCGCATGAAGCATTTCCGCAAGATATTTGAAGTGCAAAGTGATTGTTCTCAGGAAGAATTGGCGCGCGCGGCCCGCACCAGTGTGGCCCTGGACCAATTGGTGGAAAAGCATCAGCTTGGCTCGATGGCCTACTATTACATGGGCACGGCGGGTTCCGCCAATGAGGATGCCGTCAGTTCCATCATTCTCGGCAATTCCCTTTTAACGGCGCGGGGCATTCCTGTAGCCGGGGAAATGGAGATCAAAAATGCCCAGGCCATGAAAATCATGGATGCCTTCGGTGCCGGAGGATCATTTACCGAATATTACGCCATGGATTTCAATAATGATGTGGTCCTGATGGGGCACGACGGCCCCGGGCATCTTGCCATCGCGCAGGGGAAAATAAAAGTGCGACCTTTGGACGTTTATCATGGCAAAGTTGGCCGCGGTCTGTCGGTGGAAATGTCCGTTAAGAACGGCCCGGTGACGCTGCTCTCGGTGGTGCAGACCGCGGATGGCAAGTTGAAATTACTGATCGCACAGGGCGAATCCGTCCCCGGCCCGATTCTGGAAATCGGCAACACCAACAGCCGCTACCGCTTTGAGATCGGTGCCAGGCGCTTCGTGGAGGCATGGAACGCGCAAGGCCCCGCCCACCATTGCGCGGTGGGCGTCGGGCATATCGCGGATAAAATCGACAAACTCGGCAAGCTGCTCAACATGGAAACGCTTTGCGTATGCCGGTAAATGGCGAAGTGGAACCTAGTGCTCTGTTCCACCCGTAATTATGGGTGGAACAGGGCACTAGAGGTTCGAATCGGTGGGGAGCGGGGCCTGTGAGAGAGCACTTGACCATTGGTGATTTCCCGGACTTACAGACGGGGCCGCCGAGAAAGCACAATCCGTGGTTTTGCACTGCGGGTTCGCGGGAAACAAACGAATCGCGGATTGCGCGGATTACACGAATACTCTTTCCGTTGCCGTCGTTGCTTTGCGTAATCTGTGGTTCGCCCCGCCATTTTCTCGCGGGGCAGCCCCGGTGGGATAAACCCACCGGCTAACAGGTCAGCGCACGGTGCCCCAATGTCACCGGCTTTCTAACTTCTAACTCCTGCTGCTGATCGCTCGTTGTTCGTAGCCAAGCGCCCGTACCCTTGGGCAGATACTGTTACAGGCCCCGGCAGAACGTATGGGGCGGATCGGGAGGTATAGCCGCGCTTTGGAAGAACAATTTTGCTATAGTATTAGCATCGGTTGCTCCGATAACCGTATGCAGGTGTTTGTAGTCCTTCCAAGGGAATGATCATGTGTGGAATCGTCGCGTATGTAGGCAACAAAGATGTTCGGCCAGTTCTGCTGGAAGGCCTCAAACGCCTTGAATACCGCGGATATGACTCGGCCGGGGTATGTATTGTCGGCAAAGATGGCTTTTTTGTGCGCAAAGCGGCGGGGCGCATCAGTGTGCTGGAAGCAATTCTGGATGATGAAAAGGCGATTCCCGCCAGCCATGTGGGCATGGCTCATACCCGCTGGGCTACCCACGGTGCCCCCACGGAATTAAACGCTCATCCTCATCTGGATGACAAAAAGAGAATAGCCATTGTTCACAATGGAATCATTGAAAATTATTCCGCCATTCGGCATTTTCTTATTGAAAAAGGCCATACCTTTGTCAGCGAAACCGATACGGAAGCCCTCGCCGGGTTGATTGGTCATTTTTATGATGGAAATCTGGCCAAGGCGGTGCAGTTGGCGTTACGCGAGGTGCGCGGCACGTATGGCCTGGCGGTTATGGCGGCAACGGAACCGGATGTGCTGGTGGTGGCGCGGCGCGGCTCGCCGTTGATTATTGGAGTGGGCAAGGACGAATATATTGTCGCCTCCGATGCCGCGGCGGTGGTGGAACATACCACGCAGGTTATTTACCTCAATGACAATGAAATGGCCGTCGTTACGCCGAAGGGTTTCCGCACAACCACCATTGACGATGTCCCCGTAGCGCATGATGTTACGGAAGTGGAGTTCTCCCTGGATCAAATAGAACTGGGCGGCTACGAACACTTCATGCTCAAGGAAATTTTTGAGCAGCCCGAAGCCATTGCCAATTGTCTGCGCGGGCGGTTGGATCGGCATGAAGGCCGCGTGGTTCTCGGAGGCATCGCGCAATATAGCCGGGATCTGGTGCGGGCGCGGCGAATTATTATCACCGCCTGCGGCACCGCCTGGCATGCGGGTCTGGTGGGAGAATTTCTTTTTGAGGAATTGGCCAAAATTCCCACGGAAGTGGAATACGCCAGTGAGTTTCGTTACCGCAATCCCATCGTTGAAGAAGGAACCATCGTGATTGCCATCAGCCAGTCCGGTGAAACCGCGGATACGCTGGCCGCGTTGCGTGAAGCCAAGGATCGGGGGGCGTTGAGCCTCGGCGTGGTCAATGTGGTCGGCAGCACGATCGCCCGGGAGACCGATGCGGGGGTTTATCTGCACGTCGGTCCGGAAGTCGGGGTCGCCAGTACCAAAGCCTTCTGCGGGCAAATCGTCGTCGAAACACTTCTGGCCTTGAGCATCGCGCGGCGCAAGTACATGTCGCAAACTGTACTGCAGGAATTTTTAACCGCGCTGGATCGCATTCCCGAACAGATGCGGCTGATTCTGGAACAAAGCGAGCTGATCCGTCAGGTCACCAGCCAATATGTCAAACGCGACAATTGGCTGTTCCTTGGCCGCGGCTTTAATTATCCCGTCGCGCTGGAAGGCGCGCTGAAACTCAAGGAAATCAGCTATATACATGCTGAAGGATTGCCCGCAGCGGAAATGAAGCACGGCCCGATTGCCCTGATTAACCCCGGAATGCCGGTGGTGTTCATCGCCACCCGCGGCAGCCAGTATGAAAAATTGCTGGGCAATATTCAGGAAGTTAAGGCCCGTGGCGGAAAGATCATCGCCGTGGCCAGTGAAGGCGATGAACACATCACCAAAATCGCCGATCACGTGTTTACCGTGCCGGACACCATTGAACCGCTGCAACCGCTGCTGACCGTGCTGCCGTTGCAATTGCTGGCGTATCACGCGGCGGTGGCCCGGGGCTGCAATGTTGACAAGCCCCGCAATCTGGCCAAAAGCGTGACGGTGGAATAACCGCAAATTCAATGCGTGTAATAACGCGCGGTGGCCACCTGCGTGGCCGTGGACACCATTTTGCTCATCGCGGCCACGGATGCGGTGTCATACATGTTCTTCTGGTAAGCGTCCATGAATTGCCGATAGAGCTTGTCTTTAAGTTGCTTCGCGATGCCCGCCTGTGCCTGTCCGAATGGAATTACATGGTGTCTCGTGATAGCGCCCACTCGGATAATTACCACCGCGTCGCCGCGCGGATTGGCTTTATTCACAATCAACAACGGCGGAGCCATGGTATTTGGCTTAAGTGAAAAAGCGGTATTTTCAATCAGGCGGTTGGACAGTTCTCCGCGCCGCGTGTTGGGCCAGTGTCCGCCATTATCCGCAGCCGGATCAACCGAGTTATTCTCCGCCAGAGTTGCAAAATTCGCGCCATGTCGAATTTCACTTTCCAATTTATCGCAATACGCAATTGCTTTGCGTTGCGCAACGGCAAGCTGCGCCATGGTCGGAGGTGCCACCGGTTGCGTATGTGTGGGATCATTTGGATCGCGCGGCCATTGGTTCCGCACGGGGTAGGTGATGGTATACAAATCAACCTTGGCATGGCGCGTGTATTTCGCGATATGCGCCTGATAGTAGTGCCACAGCTCGCGCCGTGTAATAATGAGCTTGGGATATACGGTGCGGCTCAAGTACATCTGAATAATGGTCTGGTCCCGAATGGATTGCAGCTTTTTATCCAGCGAACTACCCTGCATCCGCAGCGCCCGGTCCGCCAACTGCTCGGATCCCAGATATTGCGCGATAATCTTGGCTTTTTTAGATGCCACCACCGCCGCCACTTCCTTCATGTCGTCCTTATTGAGATAGTGTCGAGCCTTGGCCAGAAATAGAATTTCATCAATTTTCGTTCGTAATTCGCGCGCGATGCTCTGCTCCGCCTGCATCTGGAAAAAGGCTTTTGTTTTGCTGATCGCCGCCGCATTTTTCAAGCTCGCCTGAATTGGTTGCAATATCTCCTGCACAAACAGCGGTTTGCTGTTGACGGTGCCCAACAATGCCGCGACGGCGAGGTTCGTGCCCGGCTGCGTGGTAGGAGAAGCCGCTTGAATCAGCGGCTCTCGCCCCGGCAACGATAGGGAAGATACCGCGGACGCCGGTGCGGCGGTGCGGGGCGATTCCGGTGTTCGCGCCGGTAATGCCGACGCGCTGGTGGAGGAACGAGTGGTTGGCACACCGGAACGTAGAAATGCCGTAGGCGGAATAATGTCGGGATTGGTCGAAAGCGGCGCGGAGGAATTTGTGGAAGATTGTGTGGTCGGTTGTGGTACCGAAATTTGACTGCATCCCGCCAAGGCCACGCCGCACGCCACTATGGCCAGCGCCATGCCGCCCTTACCCATCATCTTGCTTTGCATACACCACACCATCACGATTCCTCGCGTTCATCCGCGGAACTTTCCCCCGGCGACATACCAACCGCGGGCCTATTTTCGCGCCATCGGGCGTCGCTAAAAATCCCGAATACTCTATTGGAACATAAATCCGTTCAAAAGCAAAATGCCCGCTATATCTGGAACATGGCAACGAGGCCCGCCATGATACCCCGACGTCCGCCGCTGTAACATGTCACCGGTGCGTTAATCCTACCGGGGCCGTGGGTAAAAAAAAACAAAGCGAGCCACAATTACGCGAACACGACAGGAAACGTGGACTCGGGAGCAATCGGCACTGGGTTATCTCCACAATGTTTTGGCGTGATACTCCCTTGGAGTACCGTCATGGTAATGCGGTGCCGCCAGTGCGGTAGGTGGCGAACGGCCCTTCTACGCGAGGGGGCGCTGCGGCATTCGCCGCCGCAAATGTGTGCGCTGGTCATGGGATTCCTCCCAGGGCTGTGTGGAAATGTCGGCATTGTACACAACCGCAAATTGGCCGTCGGCGGCAAATTGCTATCGCTGTTCCCGCCGGCGCAGCAGCGCGACAAACTGTTCCACCGGACCGCTCCAATGGCGATTTTTGACCCAAAGTAAATGCAGGGGCCGCTCAATATGACCGTCCGAAAGCGGCAGCGCGACGATTCCCCTGGATTCATCCGCGATAGCTGTGGATCCCACTGCCAAGGCGGAAATCACCGCCACGCCGGCTCCCGCGGCAACCAGTGCCTTAATGGCTTCGGTATTGGCAAGTTCCAGAATGGGTGTGAGTTTAACGCCACGTTTGGCCGCCGCCTGCTCCAAAATGGCGCGCGTGCCGGAGCCGGGTTCACGGATGATCAGCGGTTCCCGCGCCACCATCGCCAGCGTGACACGTTTGCGTTTGGCCAATGGATGATCCGCCGGGACAATAGGCACCAACTGATCTTTACAAAAGACCCGGCAGGCCAGATCCGGATGCTCAGCCGAGCCTTCGGTAAATCCCAGATGCAGCGTGCCGTCCAGCAGGGCCTGCTGAACTTCGGTGGTGTTTGCGATCCGCACCGATAAACGCACCCCTGGATGCGCTTTGCGATAGGCCGCCAATATTTCCGGCAGTAAATAGGCCCCAATCGTGGTGCTCGAGCCGATGGCCAGCCGCCCCTGTTTGAGATCGCGCAGATCGGTTATCGCCTGTTGAGCCTGCCCGCACAAATCAGAAAGGCGACGCGCATATTGAGCCAGTGTTACGCCCGCCTCCGTAACAATGATTCCCCGCGCCGGCCGGTCCATCAGGCGCAGGCCCAGTGATTTTTCCAGCAAGGCCATCTGCATGGAAACCGCCGGCTGACTGATGCCCCGGCGCTCTGCCCCGGCACTGAAACTCCCGGTATCCACCACCGCCAGAAATGTCATCAATTGATCATACGTCATGACATAATTATAACTGATGCTCTATATTATTACAATTGATTAGACTGATATGTGTGAACTCCCTATGATCGCACTGCGGTTAAGGCATGACCGGGCACGACGTGTAAGCCTGTCATGGATCGACGCATTGAGGAGTTTAGATATGACGATGCCCGACGGAGAAGACTTGGCGGCATCCCTGGAGTGCGAGGCTCCCGCCCGCGGTGGATTCGGTGGATTCGGTGGATGGTGGCGCACACTGGATGTCATTCACCGACCGGTGTTTATTCTGGTCGCGTTGTTTTGCCTGTCGCCATGGGCATCACCACCCATTGCTTTGGCCTTGGGCATGGCATTGGCGTTGACCATCGGCACGCCGTGGCACCACACCACCCATCAAGCCGCAAAAATCATGCTGCAACTCTGTGTGATATTGCTGGGGTTCACCATGAATCTCCATACGGTTCTCGCCGCCGGCGCACAGGGTGCCTTGATGGCGGTTGCCAGCATCAGTGTGACCTTTCTGGCCGGCTGGCTGCTGGGCCGATGGCTTAAAATTGATCCCCAGACATCATGGCTGATAAGTTCCGGCACGGCCATCTGCGGCGGATCAGCCATCGCCGCGGTGGCCACAGTGCTTGATGCCGGTGAAAGCCAGATGACCGTCTCAATGGGAACCGTGTTTCTGCTTAATGCGGTGGCGTTGTACTTGTTTGTGCCCATTGGTCACGCTTTACATCTCACGCAATATCAGTTTGGAGTGTGGGCCGGCATATCGATCCATGACATCTCCTCCGTGGTGGCAGCGGCGTCACGCTATGGCTCCTCGGCGTTGACCACCGCCACGGCGGTGAAGCTTTCGCGCGCGTTGTGGATTGTTCCGGTGTCCATGGTTTTCGGATGGTATGCCGGGCGTATCGCCCGCAGTGAACCAGCGGGACTTAATGAAGAGCTGGCCGAAAATCCGCTGCCCGCCAAGGCCCCGCGCAAAACTAGGGTTCATATTCCCTGGTTCATCGGCCTGTTTCTATTGGCGTCATTGTCGCGCAGTTTTGTACCGGCGATTGATCACGCCGCGCCGGACATCGGCCATCTTAGCGATATTGGCTTGACCATAACACTTTTTCTTATTGGTGCCGGGCTTTCACGGGCCACGCTGAAAAAAGTCGGCGTGCGGCCCATGATTCAAGGTGTGCTGTTATGGATGCTCATGGGCGGCGGCACACTGCTGCTGATTTGCCTGCATCGCTGACGGGCCGGCCGTGACAGAGCACCCGGCGCGTCAACCGTTGCCGTCCCGCAGTTTCGCGATCTCTACCCATTCCCGTACCAGTGATGGAAGTCGTTCGACCACTTCATCTCCGAACAGCACTTCGTCCACATAACCCATGTGCAACATATCCATGATTCGGCAAAGGTATGACCGGCCACATTCCCACCATGTGTAATGGGCGTCTATGATCAAATAATGCTTAACGTCCACGCCCTCCCGCTCTCGCAATTCCTCAATCTCCATGCCGTCAAGCAGCGATTCATAAACGCCATCCGCAACACGGCTTCCAAACGTCGTTGTATAGTAATATTCCTTAATTTCCCAAACCGCGATCGGGTTGACGGTTCCAGGGAAGGCACCATCAACTCTACGCGCGAGCGTGCGCAGCGGCTTGCCGTCCGCGGTAAAGGTACTCAACGATCGCGGATCAAGGTCACAGGTAAATCCCCGCGCATTAGCGCTGATAAGGGTAGCGACAATTGCGGTAAGATAAGCGGGGGCCTTCTTCGTCCCTTTTTGCTTGTTCCACGGAATGTTTACGCTGGTAGTTTTAAACTGTCGACGAATTCGATCATACAGTTGCTTTGCCCGCGTGGCATCCATCAGCCGTGGCTCGACCCGCTCGTTGAGTGCGGTTGCCCGGTAGGAAAAGTAATCCCAAAGCAACCGGCCCATCGGTGTGGGATCGCCGGCTTGATGGAGAATCTCGGAAGAGTTTAAGCCTCGATTGGACAAAGCGGCGATAATTTCCGGCATATCGGGAATTTTTACGGTTCCTGCACCACGGGTCGTATAGCCGCACTCTTCCGAGATGGTTCGAACGTAAGCCCAGAAAGGCTTCGCAAGTCCCAAAAACTTCGCGTCAGGCTTCATGCGTCTCCCCGTATGATGCGATAATCTCGCGCAGGCTGATCCCCAATGCTTCGCACACCAACTGGAGTTCCGGCAAATCCAGGCGAGTCTGTCCAGTTTCGTAGCGGCTGACATAAGATTGTGGTCTGCCAAGCCGATGGGCCAGCTCGCTTTGATTTATCCCTGTATTAACCCGTATATCGCGCAGGAGGCCCGCCAGCCGCACACGATCCACCGCTATTCGAGACTTTTTGCTCACGACGGTAAGATAAGGGAGCTTGATCGTTATGCAAAAAGTGCATATTATGGTGGTCCGAGGGGAAGCGGAGTAATGGAGGTACTGGCAGTGCAGCAAATTTTATTTGAGGAAGTGACGGCCGGCCTGGTCAGGCCGATGCGCGAGCAATTGCTCAAATGGATCGGCAACAAACAGCGGTTCTCCCACCAGATCGCCGCATATTTTCCAAATCAGTTTCGGACTTATTTTGAGCCGTTTCTTGGCAGCGGTGCGGTTCTAGGCACACTGGCCCCACAGCGAGCCATTGCCTCGGATTGCTTCGGACCGTTAATTGAAATCTGGCAGACGCTCTCCTCCAGCCCGGAAACACTCAAGCGCTGGTACACGGAACGTTACAATCTTGTGGCTGTGAAGGGTAAGCATCCCACATACGAGCAGGTGCTTGCCGCTTACAACTCACGGCCTAATGGGGCCGATCTCCTTTTTATCTGCCGCGCCTGCTACGGCGGAGTCGTCCGGTTTCGAAAGGCTGATGGTTATTGCTCCACGCCCTGTGGCATTCATGCCCCCATGCCGCCCGCCAAGTTTGCCAGTCGCGTGGACCTATGGCACCGGCGGACGCGCGGCACAAAGTTCCTGAATGCTGATTTCCGGGAGGTTATGCGGGAAGCACAATCCGGTGATGTTGTTTACTGCGATCCTCCATATAGCCACAGCCAAACTATTCTCTACGGCGCACAGGCTTTCAGCCTGGAGGAATTGTTTTCCGAAATCGAACACTGTCGTTCTCGTGGCGTATCAGTGGCTTTGAGTATTGATGGGATGAAAAAAAATGGTAGCCGGCTTTGTGATCTACCAATTCCAGCTGATTTATTTGAACGCGAAATATTTCTTAGCTGCGGTCGCTCCATGCTCCGCCGCTTCCAGCGTGCGGGTGAGACATTGGAGGACGAAGTCGTGCATGATCGGCTGCTGTTGACCTATTAAGTCTATGTAACCGATATTCTCCGCTGGCCCTCCCCATGGTCATCCGGGTGAATCTCCCCAAAACCCGGCCATGCGATATACTGTTACCATGGTTATTTCATGGAGTGGCAGTTGTTAGACCCGCTTATTGGACAAATTCTTGATGTGCTGGCCGCCGCCGATGGCGGGCCGGTGCCTTTGCGCGACATCATGTCACGACTGGGGCTTGCGCGGAAGGATGAGGAAAAGTTTCATCACGCCTTGGACACTTTGATCACGGCGGATTGTGTGGTTCCCAAAGATGATGGCCGGGCCATGGCGCTGCCGGATTTGCGCGAGCAGGCCGCCGGCGTGTTTCACGGAACCGGGCGGGGGTTTGGGTTTGTGACGCCCCTGCGGCCCGACAAACTCGGAGATCTGTTTATCCCACCGTCCGATACGCTCGACGCGATCAGTGGCGATCTGGTCATCATCCGTATTATCGCCATGGACAAGCAGGACGCCCGGGGCCGCAGCCGCACCGGGCGGGTTATCCGCATTTTGCGCCGCGGCTCCAACCGCTGCGTGGGCACCCTGGCCAAACAACTCAATGCGTGGGTGGTCATACCCGATGGCTCGATTTTCAAGCTCCCCATTTCCATTCAGGATGCCTCTGCCAAAACCGCAACCGAAGGTGATAAAGTGGTGGTGGAATTGCTGGAATTTCCACGCGCCGGCAAGCCCGCCGAGGGCGTGATTACAGAAATCATCGGTCCGCATGGCGAACCGGAGGTCGAACTGGCTTCGGTTATCAAGCAGTTTGATCTGCCCGAAGGTTTCCCACCTGAGGTGCTTGAACAGGCGGGAAATGCGGCACGGGAGTTTGATGCCGCGTCGCTGCGCGATCGGGAGGATATCAGCAAACTGGTCACCATTACCATTGACCCCGATGATGCGCGTGATTTTGATGATGCCATCACATTGCGGGTCCTGGACGCTGAAGCGGAAACTCCCGTGGAAGATTTACTGGCTCCCGCCCAGTCCGATCGACCGGGGCCGGCGGTGTGGGAACTGGGCGTGCATATCGCCGATGTTTCACATTTTGTGCCGGTGGAAAGTCCGCTGGATATGGAAGCTCGCCGCCGTGGCAACAGCATTTATTTTCCCCGCGTTGTTATTCCCATGCTGCCCGAGGTGCTCTCCAACGGTGTATGCTCATTACAGGAAGACAAGCCGCGCCTCACGAAAAGCGCCTTCATCCGCTATGATCGGCAGGGGCGCGTGGTTTCCGCACGCTGCGCCAATACAGTCATACGCTCCCATAAACGCCTGACATATACGCAGGCGCAGGCGGTAATTGATGATGCCAAAGGTCAGGGGCGGCAATATGTGAAGGGTCTGCTGGAATCACCGCCCGACCCCAATGTGCCGCAGGTTTCTCCGGCGATCCGCCAATTGCTGGTGAACATGGATCGTCTGGCGCGCGTCATTGAACAGCGCCGCCTGGATCAGGGCATGATCGTGCTGGACTTGCCGGAAGTTGAACTGGTGATGGATTCCACGGGCCGCGTGATTGACGCCCATCCCGGGGATGACGCCTACACCCATAAAATCATTGAAATGTTCATGGTGGAAGCCAATGAGGCGGTCGCTGTATTTCTTACCGGCAAAAAACTCAATGTTCTGCGGCGCATTCACCCCGATCCCGATACCGACGCCAGCGAAAATGTGCGTCAGTTTGTGCTTTCCGCCGGCCACAAGCTGCCAAAAAAACTGGATCGCCATGTTATCCGGGAACTTCTGGATTCCGTGCGCGGTACGCCCTTGGCGTATGCAATTCATTTAAGCGTGCTCAAAACCTTCAGCACCGCCGAGTATTCACCGCTGGAAGAGGGGCATTACGCTCTGGCCAGCGCCAACTATGCCCACTTTACTTCTCCGATTCGACGCTATGCCGATCTGGTCATTCATCGCTTGCTGGACAGTGTGTTAACCGGTGGACGCAAAAAGCCGGCCCGTGCAAAAAAGCACGCGCCCGGTGTGGTGCCCGCGGCCGGCGCGGAAATCAACGCACTTATGCCGCCGATCCTCGGCGAGGTGCCGGACTACAACACCCTGGCGCGGCTGGGTCGGCACCTGTCATTTACCGAGCGCCGGGCGCAGGATGCGGAACGCGAATTGCGGGCCGTGAAGATATTGGACCTTTTATCGCAGCATATCGGTGATGTCATTGACGGTGTGGTCACGGGTGTGAACAACTCCGGCGTGTTTGTGCAGTCCACGCGCTTTCTCGTGGAGGGGCAGATTCGCATGAATGATCTGCCCCCGGATTACTGGATTTATGATCAGCGCACCGCCTCCCTGCGCGGACAACGCTCCGGTAGACGCATCACGCTGGGTGATCTGGCACGCGTGCAGATTGTCGCGGTCAACATCTCATCGCGCCGCATGGAACTGCGCCTGATGGAGCATGGTTCCACCATTCGTGGTGACAAGCACCTGCGCAAGGTGGAGCCCGCACGCCCTCCCAAACCCGGTAAAATCCATGAAGCCACCGACCGCAATCCCGAGCGGCGAAAACATAAGCATGGCAAGCATCCAACCCAGCCGGGCCAGCGCGCCAAACGCTTTGGCCGTCGGCGGCGCTGATTTTTCTGGCCGCACTTGCGCATATATTCCGGGGCGAGTGACACTTTACAGCGCTGAAATTACGCCCTACAGTGATGACGGATTTTCAAAGTTCAGGAGTTGAAGATGCGGTTGATCGGTTCGCGGTCACGGCGATATTCGCCCCGGAATTTGCGGCGGGCGCTGTGGCGACTGCACCCACGACGGTATCGGTCAGATGGTCGAAGGTCATTGGGACATCGCCCACCACGCCGACGTTACAGGTTATAGCCGACCCGCTGCTGAGCCCCGGATCGGCCATCAGCCATCGGATATTCGAGGCATTGCGGAGACTGCGCGCTAACGATGTGCGCTTTGTCCCCTGGTATACATATCCAAGATTGGCGGTAGCTGAACTCAAGCCGCCCGAAACCGGCAAAACATTCTGGGATTTCAAACTCCTTGATCCGATGGTGCAGGCTTTTATGCGAGCCACTGCCGGTCATCCCGTAATGTGGACATTCAGTACGATTCCTGAATGGATGTTTGCCACACCCAAACCCGTCATTTATCCCAAGGCCCCAGATGTTGTGGATTGGAAATATGAACAAGGAACGCAACTGCGCGATAAAAGTCTCAAGACCCTGGTTGATTATTATGCGCGCCTTGCGAGCTGGTATACCCGCGGCGGATTTCGTGATGAGTATGGGCATTGGCTGTCAACGGGCGCTCAAAACCAGCCAGTCGGGGGCGCTTCAAAACCAGCCA
>JAKBAC010000206.1 GCA_021809365.1 Planctomycetota bacterium
TCCCCCGCAAATTATGAATTATTATCATCCGCACATTTGTCACACCGATTCATTGATCGGGTACAATTAGCAGTTGCCAGGCAAGCGGTTCAAGGCGATGGTGCGCACCGACAGCAACAATCGGCCTTTCTGCGCGTTGGACTCTTGACACGATTGCCGGGCGGCAGCGGTTGGATTTTCAGGCCGGCATCGCCTGGCAAATAATATTTTTGGGAGTACATGGATGACAACAGTTCCCACCCCGGAGCGGCCACGTTCTTCAGTTCCCGCCCCTGCGGGCGCGGAAATGGCCGCGGTTGAACGCCTTAAACTGGTGCGCGAAGCCATGCTGGCGGAAATCCGCAAAGTCATAGTCGGGCAATCGGATGTGATGGAGTCGCTTTTACTGGCGTTATTTTCGCGCGGGCACTGCCTGCTGGTGGGCGTGCCGGGCCTGGCCAAAACGCTGATGATCAGCACGCTGGCCAAGGTTTTAAGTCTGAACTTTAACCGCATTCAGTTCACCCCGGATTTAATGCCGTCGGATATTACCGGCACCGATATCATTCAGGAAGATCCGCAGACCGGCAAACGGGTCTTTAATTTCATCAAGGGGCCGGTGTTTACCAACATGCTTCTGGCGGATGAAATTAACCGCACGCCGCCCAAAACGCAGGCGGCACTTTTGCAGGCCATGCAGGAATATCAGGTAACCGCCGGCGGGCAAACCTATTCTCTGCAACAGCCGTTTTTTGTCCTGGCCACGCAGAACCCCGTGGAGCAGGAGGGCACGTACCCGTTGCCGGAAGCGCAGTTGGACCGCTTCATGTTCATGGTAAAAGTGGGCTACCCGCAGCGCGAGGATGAACGAACCATTGTCAAACAAACCACCATGGATATTCGCAATGAACCCCATGCGGTGCTTTCCGCTGAGGATATTCTGGCGATTCAGAAACTGGTGCGACGCGTGCCGGTCAGTGATCATGTGGTGGATTATGCGGTGAATCTGGTGCGGGCCACGCGTCCGCATGAAAAAGATGCCCCCGACTTCATCAACACTTACCTGACGTGGGGTGCCGGCCCGCGGGCGGCGCAGAATCTGGTTCTGGGAGCCAAGGCCCGGGCGCTTTTGCGGGGAAGGCTCAATGTCAGCACGGATGACATTCGCCACGTGGCCAAACCGGTCTTGCGCCATCGCATCATTACCAATTTCAACGCTGATGCCGAAGGAATTGACACGGATGCCGTCGTGGACAAGCTCCTCGCCACGATTAAAGAACCATCCGCCGATGCGTATAAAGTGACCGACGCGGCCGCAACTGCGTGAGCCTTTCCGTGCAGGCTCCTTAAACAGAAAAAAATTGCAGGTGCTATACCCGCTAACGCGGAAAAAAACCTCGGCAGAGAATTTATTATCAGCATTCCTTGAAGTTCCGGGAATGAAAGTGCCGATTTGTCATTTTGACGGGCTATTATAGGGAGAGGCGTTTACTGACAAACGCCCGTAAGGTAGTTTTAAGCCGGAAAGGCGGATACGAGAATGACCCGTGCAACCCCTCATAATGACAAACAGTCCCTGGAGCCGACGCCCAAGCGGTATTTCACCCTGGCGGACGCCCGGCGGGCTTTGGTCCTGGTCAATCGCATTGCCACGGACATACAGGGCATTGAACTGCAACGTCGCAAGCTGGTGCATCAGACGGCGTCGAGCCACGAGCAGCCATCAGCCCAGCAGGCCAACGCCATTGAATCACAATTTGATAACATGACCGAACAGTTGGGCGGTCTGCTGGAGGAATTGACCGCGGTAGGCGTGGAACTCAAAGACCCCACGCGCGGCTTGCTGGATTTCCCGTCACGGTTTAATGGCCGGGACATACTTTTATGCTGGCAGATTGGCGAACCGACGATTAACTTCTGGCATGACATCAGTGCGGGATTTGCCGGGCGTCGCAGTGTGCGGGAATTGGAACTTCAACCGCAGGCGGTGGGATAAACGCTGCTGATCCGATTCGCTGTGAGAAATTAAATAAAAGCCGCCGCCGCATAGCCTGTGACCGCGGCTTTATTTTTTTCCGCTGCGCACCACCGTTGGCCATAAAAAAGTGCATGGCCGGCGAGGGAAGCTGCCACCCTTTACCGGCCATGCGAGGGCAAGATGGATCGTCTGGATCACCCGCCGGCCCCATCGGCTTTCATGAGTGATCCATCACTATCACGCCCGTCATCTTCGCGGTTTGCAACGCCGCTGCCTATCAGAGCCTCCCCGATTTACGCGTAGGTAATATTCCCATGTCGGATTTAGGATTCTCTCCCACAGCCGCCAAGTTTCCCGAGGCCCAAACCAAATAAAAGGTACCTGACACCTTTTTTTGGAAAAGGTGTCAGGTACCTTTTTTCGGGGTGGGGCGATGCATAAACAGACAAGCGGGAGCGTTTACGCCATAATAGAAACTCTGCGGTTGCGGCCAGGGGCGGGGGAAACGGTGCCTGGCTGGGGCGGCAGGCGGATGATACGTGCAAGGCGGATGGCTGTCGGTGACAAAAAAGACCAGCGTTTTTATTCTTAAACTCGTTGTGATGGCGGCGGTGTTCACGTTTGTGGGCATCAAGCTGGCGGAAACCTGGCGTAAAGTGGGCCAGCACCCCGTTCATATAGACTGGCGTTACTGTGCGATTATCCCCCTGGCATTTGTGGGCATTATGACCACCAACGCTCTGACCTGGCTGTGGCTGGCGCGGCGCATGGGAGACCGTAGCCCCGTGTTGCCGCTGCTGGGAGCCTACACCTTCAGCCAGATGGGCAAATACGCGCCTGGCAAGGTACTGCTGGTTCTGATGCGTCTGGAACGCACGCATCGGGCCGGCATGGCCCGTGAAACATGTTTACTGTCTACTCTGCTGGAAAATGCCATGTACACGCTCTCCGGCGGGTTGGTAGGATCCACAGCCCTGGTGGTGGCAGCGCGCAATCATCCGCTTTACCTGATGGGGTGCGGCCTGATCATGGCCGGGCTGCTGGGATTGTTTTATCCGCCGGTGTTTTTCTGGATAATTAATACCGCCTTGCGGTCCATGGGCAAATCCGCCATTCCACCGAGCCGTCGATTTAAATTAAAACATATGATTTATGCCGTGGTGATGTTTTTACCCACCTGGTTGTTCGGCGGAATAGGATTGTGGATGGCGGTAAGCTGTGTGCACCAGGTGAGCATTTTGCATACGGTTGAACTCGTCGGCGTATTTGCCTTATCGGTCAGCTTGGGCATGTTCAGTCTGCTGCCGGGCGGATTAGGCGTACGCGAGGCGGTGCAGGCACTGTTTATCGCACCGCTGGTAGGTTCACCGGAACTGGTGGTGGTCGTGGTGGCGTTGCCGCGGGTATTTCAAATTCTTGTGGAATTGACCTTGGCGATCACCGGCGGTGTTCTCAACAGCCGCCTGACGGCGAAATTACCCGTTACCCCCCCGCCAGATCAAAGCCCTTCCGCGCAACAACCCATCGGATAAGAGTGTCAGGCGGCAGAAGCCCCGGCGTGACTGGTCAAGCCGCCCTTGCGCACCTCTCAAAGGCTCGACCACCACGGCTGCAATAAAAATACTGAAAAATGCTGAAAAAAGTCCTTGACAATGTCTTGCTGGAAGTCTATTAAAGATGAGGGGATGAAGACAGACTAATGCCTTGGGAGGGCAGCCGGCGATGCCGGAAAGTTTCAAACCTGCGATGTTATCCAAGTAACCGCTGATTTGATTGCATCGAACGCGGCTTGTGGGCCAGCAATGCGTCACTTAATTGGAGCCGGTATTTGGGCAAAAATCGTGGGCAATTATTAAAGGCTTTATTTCAGCGGGGGCCTTCGGGCGCTGTACCGGCCGTACAAACCGAAGAGCCGTTGCGCGCGGAACTGCTGGGCATCAGTCAATTAGAAGAATTGGCGGAAGAACTCGCTAAAGAACATCGGGTTCAATCCACCGGTGCTCCGGAAATTCTTCTGGCGCGATTGGCGGACAACAATGTGGTACTGATTCAGGCCTATGAGCTGATCAGCGGTGCCGTGGCCAAGGGCCAGATTATTTCTCCCGCATCGGAATGGCTGCTGGATAATTTTTACCTTGTGGAGGAACAGGTCCGCCTGATTCAGCGGCACTTTCCCAAAGGGTACAGCGTGAAGCTGCCGTGGCTGCGGAATGGGCCGCGGGCGGGCTATCCGCGCGTTTATGATCTGATCCTGCGGCTCATCAGCCACCTGGACGGCCGGGTGGATGGGGAGGCGATGGACCGATTTCTGGCGGCCTACCAGCGAACTGCAACGCTTAGCCTGGGAGAATTATGGGCGGTGCCCATCATGCTGCGCCTGGCGCTGGTGGAAAACATGCGCCGGGTTGCCGCGGAAATCGCGAAAGCCCGCCAGGAGAGAAATTCGGCCAATTATTGGGCCGATCAACTCATAGATGCGGCGGAGAAAACGCCTGATGATACCATTGTGGCCCTGGCAGCCATGGTAAAAGCCGAGCCGCCGCTGTCCAGTGCCTTTACCACCGAACTGGTGCGCCGTTTACAGGGGCAGAACGCTTCCCTGGCGCTGGCACTGAATTGGATCAGCCAACTCGTGGCCCGATCCAGTGAAACCATTGAACTGCTGGTGCAGCGGCAAAGTCGCCGACAGGCCGCGGACCAGATATCCATGGGCAATTGCTTTGGCAGCTTACGTTTTATTGATGCCATGGATTGGCGGGAGTTTGTCGAAAGCCAAAGTGCGGTGGAAAAAACACTGCGCGAAGATCCAGCGGGCGTATACGCGGCCATGGACT
>JAKBAC010000037.1:0-657 GCA_021809365.1 Planctomycetota bacterium
TATCGCCTCGGATGTATTGTATGAACGCCGACTTCATCCCATACTTCTTGATGCCATTGATCGCCTGCTTGCACCCGACGGGGTGGTTTGGATCAGCGATCCGCAGAGAAATAGCGCTGCGGATTTTCCGCCCGTCGCGGTGGAACGGGGATTTCGTATCGGCAATTCCGTGTTGAAATGGACCGGGCCGTCAGGCGTTAATTCCGATGCGGATCTGCTGGTTCTGCGGCGGGCCAATCAAACTGCCAAATTGCCTGCCGTATTGCTTCCATAAGTTAATGGGTACACCGTAATTATGAGTACACCACGCTTTCATGTTGCACCCCTGGCCGCCGCCGGAGAACTGTCGCTCGATCAGGCCCATCACGCCCGCGACGTTCTACGACTTGATAATGGACATGCGGTGGTGCTGTTTGATGGTGATGGCCTGTGGGCCTCAGCCGAATTAGTCATTGCGAAAAAGCATGTTCGCTATACACTTTCCGGCCCGCTTCATCGGGAGCCACCGCCTTTCTGCCAACTTACAATTGCCACGGCCGTGCCAAAGGGGGACCGCGCCGGCTTTCTGCTCGAACAACTCAGTCAATTGGGTGCCACGCGACTTATCTGGCTGGATTGCCGATACAGTGTTGTGCATCCCAGCGGTGATGCAGCTAA
>JAKBAC010000037.1:667-23118 GCA_021809365.1 Planctomycetota bacterium
AAATGGACAAGTGGAAACGATTGGCCATTGAGTCCGCCAAACAATGCGGACGATCACGAATATTGTCCGTCGAACCACCACGGACGCCGGAGCAACTTATAAGCGACAATACTTTGAGCAGCACAATGATCTGGGCCCACCCCGATGCGCCGCAGACGCTGTGGGAACGCATTGCCATCTGGCGCAATGCCCGGACCGGCAGGCCGAGCACAACCGAAAATAATGGCATTACGATTATGATCGGCCCGGAAGGAGGATGGAGCGATCACGAACAACGGCTATTGAAAAAGACCACGCCCCCGGTACGCCTGGCAACGCACATCCTGCGAATTGAAACTGCCGCCACCGCGGCCACAGCGATCGCCGAGGCCGCAATTGCGGGTAATCTCAACGCGGGTATTTGAATCGTAGGACCTTGCCTTCTTCAACTGCACTTGCCGTATTTTTTCTTGCCATACTTCTTTTTGATTTTTTTCTTTTTCATACCGCAATTCCATTTCTTTTCCGTTGGTTCCACACACAGCTACCCAACCATCGCCGCAAGGTAGCGGTTCCGCCCCCCGTCGTCAACCCCTTGAACCGATTCTGAACCGATTCTAAACTTTTTAAATGTGTCCATATTTGTTTGGCAGAGGGCTGCGAATTCCGCAGAATCTCATGGGGTTCTCACTGGTCGTACCGCGGTGCCAACTTTCCGCACAACTCTATCCCGCTCACTTGACTGGCGTTTATAACCGTATACTATCCGGTTTTGATTCGTGGCGTAAACACCGGGTATCGGTGGGTGCACCCGCCGAATGCGGGGGAAATACATAGGCCGGAGAATAATGGATCATTCCGTTCGACATAACGAACGCCCGCGAGAGCTCAAGTGGTATCATGCCTCCGCCATTTTATATGGCGATTGGGGCACAAGCCGCTTCTATGTTCTGGGCCTGGCGTTCTTTTATTCACTTTATCAGAGCTTCTGGTATGTTCTGGCGGTGGGCGTGCTGGTGGCGCTGGTGGGCTGGGCCTACACCATTATTTGCCGATGCTTTCCGGATGGCGGCGGCGTTTACTCCTCAGCCAAACATATCAGCCGCCAGCTTGCGGTGATCGGCGCTCTGCTGTTATGCGCGGATTATATCGTGACCGCGGCCATGTCCGCGTTCGACGGCATCCAATATATCGGCGTACCCAATGACGGCCCCCTGGTGCCGATCTGCGGAATCGGCGCGATTGTTCTGATTGGCGTTCTTAATTATTTCGGTCTGCGAAAAGTGGGCGTATTGGCGTTGGTCGTGGCGCTGGCCACATTTGTGCTCACCCTGATCATCACGGCATTTAGTTTGCCGCACCTGGCGATGGGCTGGCATCGGATTATGACGCACGGTCAGATTACAGGCCAATTTACGGATAAATGGTTTGCGTTTGTCAATGTGGTGCTGGCACTTTCCGGTGTGGAAGCGGTAGCCAATATGACCGGCGTGATGGTGCGCCCCGTCAAAACCACCGCCCGCAAAACCATTTTGCCGGTGCTCGTGGAGGTTGTGGTACTGAATCTGGTACTGGCGATTGGAATGTGCGCCTTAAGCCCCAATCCCGGCAAACCCATGGAAAAATTCACCACGCCCGCGGTAACCCTGCATCATCAGGTACGTCAATTCAAGACACACCATCCGGATTGGAAAAGTCACCCGCAAATGATCGGACAGGTCAAGCGGATGGACCGCAATTTCCAACGTGAAAATGAAATACAGAATGCCGTTTTGCGCGTGATGGCCAGTGATTTTGTCGACCGTCCATTTGGCTGGATCTGTGGCATTGTCTTTGGCTTGCTGCTTATTTCCGCGGTCAATACCGCCATCGGCGCCATGATGAGCATCCAGTACACCATGTCGCGCGACAACGAATTACCGCGCTTCTTATCCCGGCTCAATATGTTCGGCGTACCCTGGCTGGCACTGATACCGGCGGTGATTGTACCGGTACTTATACTGAGTATTTTTCATGACTTAAGCACACTGGGCGATCTTTATGCCATCGGCGTGGTTGGGGCCATCACCATCAATTTATCCAGCGCCGCGATCAATCGCGAACTGAATCTCCAACGCTGGGAGCGGATTTTTCTGGTGGCGGTCGGATTGATCATGGCCGCCATTGAACTGACCTTGGCGCTGCAAAAACACGAAGCGCTGATCTTCGCGCTTAGTGTGCTGGTGTCCGGGCTGCTGGCTCGGTTTTACACCAAACAATATCCGACCATGAGTTTGAAAGCGCGGGTCAAAGTTCTGGCGGGAAGTTGCGCGGGGGGAGTCGCGGTTGCATTATTCATGCTGCGTCTGGGACTGCTTTTTGTACATCATTACCCGGTCTACGCCGGATGGCTCTTTGCGGCGGCGGCCATATTTCTGGCCCTGGCGATGACGGCGGCATATCAGTTACGCCGATTGGCTCCACAATTGCGGGCGGCCCCCGCGCCGGTGCCGGTACCGGAATCCGCCCCGGAACAATTGGCCTTCGGAACACCGGCCCGGGAACTGGAAATGTCCATGCCCAAAGTGCTTGTGGCCACCCGCGGATCTCCCCGCCTGCTGGAGTTCGCGGCACAATATGCCAAGCAGTCCGGAGCAATTCTTTTCGTAATTTTCGTCCGCCAGTTGAATCTCGCCTTTGCACCGGATAGTCCCGGCCCCAGCCTTGAGGAAGACCAGGAAGCCATCGCCACGTTCCGCAAGGCTCACGAAGCGTGTGTCGCCGAGGCAGTGCCTTTGGTGCCTATTTACGCGGTTTCCCCCGATGTGGCCTATACCATTTTGGATTTCGCGGCAACATACTCGGTTAATGCGTTGTTGATGGGAGTATCACGGCGCGGCACCATGCTGCGGGCTTTACATGGCGATACGCTCACCGCGGTTGCGGATCAGTTGCCGCAGGATATTCCATTGTTAATTCACGCATAGAATTTCACAATATGCGGCATCCGGTGATTGCAATACACCGCATGGTTACTTTTCCAGGATCGAAAAACATGACTTCAAGCATCAAACCTCAATGGCAAACCAATCCGTCGGCCCCCCTGCCCGACACAATCCGCGGACTAATCTTCGATTGTGACGGAACCTTACTTGACACCATGCGCAACCATTTTCACGCCTGGCAGAGTACATTGCAGGCCGTCAACATCCCCTTTGCCGAGGAAGATTTTTATCGGATGGCTGGAGTGCCGACGCTCAAAATTGCCCAGACATTGGCTCGTCGCCACCAATCGGCCATAACCGGGGAAGAGATCGCCCGCCGCAAAGAGGAAGCGTATATTGAGAAAATTCCGGAAATTCAACTGATCCATTGCGTCGCGAACATCGCGCGACGGGAAAAAGGCCGAAGAGGCCTGGCTGTGGCCAGCGGTGGCACCCATCAGATCGTGGACCTTCAATTGCAGACCGCCGGCCTGCTGGACTTATTTCCGATTGTCATTTGCGCGGACGATGTTGAGCATGGCAAACCCGCCCCCGATTGCTTTCTCTTAGCGGCCCGGCGCATGGGTATATTACCCGATCAATGTGTGGTGTATGAAGATGGCAACCCCGGATTTCAGGCCGCCGCCGCTGCGGGCATGATCTGCATTGACGTTCGCCCCTGGTACGCCGTTGGCCCGTAACAATTCCTGATTTTAATGCACTGCCGCTGATTTTGTGCGATGCCGGGGAATTTTGAGAAAGAATACAAACGGGATGCAGCACAAGACCAATAGCGACAGAAGACGGAAATTGAACACATACGCCATCACATTGGCCTGCTGGACAACGGTCCGATAGATCAACCCCAGCGCCTGCTTGTGGGCTGTCACCGCAGGCGCGTGTTGTGCGAACATTCCCTGCAATTTGTCCATCTGCCCATGAAATGCCGGACTAAGCCGCGTGGTATGGGATACCAGCATATTCTGGTTACGCTGGCTTTCCCGGCTCAGCAATGCGGTGGTAATGGAAATGCCGAAGGCTCCGCCGATATTCCGCATCAGGTTAAAAATGCTTGCGCCATTGCCCATTTGATCGTTACGCAGAGTTCCCACCGCCGTAGTAGTCAGCGGAATAAAAAACATGCTGGTGGCAAAACCATTGATGATAATGGGCCAGGTAACGCTGAACATCCCGATTTTAGTGTCCAGCCGCCCCAGCAGGAAGCTGGAATAAGCCAGGATCACCAGCGAGCTGACCATCAGGAAGCGGTTATCAATCAGGTTGGCCAGACGACCGATTACCAAAATCCCGACAATGGAGCCGATACCGCGCGGACTTACCGCCAGACCACTTTGCAGGGCCGGATATTGCAACACTGTCTGCAGAAAAAGCGGCAGCAGGGCTGTTGTGGCATACAGCACAATACCCATGATGAATATCAAAACCGTACCAATCAGCAAATTACGATTTTTTAATACCCGTAAATCAACCAGAGGCGCATCGCTGGTAAGCTCCCAGGCGATAAACGCCAGAAAACCCAGCACGGAAACTGCCGCGAACCATCTTACCCATACCGCGCCGAACCAATCCGCATCCTGGCCCTTATCCAGCATGATCTGCAACGCCGCAATCCAGACCAACAACAGCCCGAACCCCACGACATCCAGTTTGGTCTTCATGGCGTGGCGGATATAATGCGGATCTTCAACATACGCGTCGATCATCAGAAACGCCAGAATCGCCACCGGGATATTAATATAAAAAACCCAACGCCATGAGAATGAATCTGTAATCCAACCGCCCAGCGTGGGGCCGATGACCGGCGCGCAGATCACGCCGAAAGTGTAAAAGGCCATGGCTTGTCCATGTTTTTCCCGTGGAAAACTTTCCAGCAAGATCGCTTGGGCGCTGGGCTGAAGCGCTCCGCCTCCCGCCCCTTGCAGCACCAGTGCGAAAATCAGAAATGGAAAATTCGGTGCCGCTCCCGCAAGGATGGATGCGATTGCGAACACCGATATGCACGTGAGCAAAAACCGCTTGCGGCCAAAGGTGCGACTCAGCCAACCCGCGGCCGTAAGAACCACCGCATTGGAAATCAAATAGCTGGTCAAAACCCAGGTCGCGTCATCCGGGGTGATGGACATGCTGCCGGCGATATGGGGCAACGCCACATTGGCAATGGAGGTGTCCAGCACCTCCATGAAGGTGCCGAGCATGACGGAAACCGCAATCATCCACGGATTGGCCTTCGGTTTCCACAGGGCATGATCCTGGGATAAGACGGTGCTCACAGCCGCGCTCCGTGGGTGGCGCATGGAATCATCGAGCTACAATATCGTGCAAGATCAGGCGTGCCCATCAAGTTTTCCTCTCGCTTACGAACGCATTGTATCCGGATCAATTGCGAGCCGGCGGCACCAGTCACGATATGCCTGCGGGATAATCTCGCTGGGCTTTATTTCGCTGCGACCACCCCAGAACACGTTGGTATAGGAAACTGGAATTCCGCTTTGCGCCAGATGGGCATCAATGGCCGCCTTGTGCGCCAGTAAAAGATTTTTATCCTTGCCATGGGCCACGCCCATGATGTTCACGTTGCCGAACTCCGGGCCGCCTTCACGCCAATACGCATGGGTCATAATATGAAATCGCCCCACCTGTCGGCCCGCATCAATTTCCCGGCCCGCAGGAACGGCCCAGTGAAACAAGGCATTGTATTGGGTCACTTTCTCGCCGGTCGGCAATGCCTTGACGTGTTCCAGAAATGTCGAAAATCGTCCGATGATGTTGAGCTGATGCAATTGCTCAGCGACGGTGAAAAATTCCTCCGGACTCACGCCTGCTTCCACCGCCCGATCCAGCCACAGGTCACGCCGTATCTCATCTGCTGAAAATTCCCGCTTCAGCGTGGTCAGCACCTGCCACTGTAACTGCGACAATTCCACCGTATGTGTCTCGAGCACCTCGGCAAGGTCGTCCGATTTGCTTCCCGGCTCCATCCCACGCCGCCGCACATGCCCCACGCCCAATGCGAACAATCGCTTGGCCGGCATAATCTTAAATGACAATGCGCCAATCTTATTCATCAGCAACGTACAATGTTTTTCCAAGGAGAATCCCTGTGGAACCTTCAGTGTGGTCCACAGACGATATTTTGATCCGGTGGTCTGACCATCCGTGGAACGAATGACAACGTGCCCGGAAAACGGATCCTGCTGATACAGGTAATCAAAGGCCTCCGGCAAATGTGCCGGCGGTATTTCCCAAGCCACCAGCGCCCCGGAGGCCAGATTGGTGGCCAGCAATGTCTGCCGCACGCGCCGAATCACACCCGCCCGGAGCAAAGCGGTAATCCGGCCTATGACCACATCGACATCAATGCCGGAAAGTTGGGCAATCTCGCCGAATGGGTCGCGGTGAAAGCCCTGAATGCGATCTTCGGATACACCCAAAATCGCCGCATTAACAGGATCACCAAGCTCCAGAGGCACGTTTTCATGTTGCGTTGCTATTGTCATCATCTCCGGCATTTTAGGACTTTCAGGTTCACTTTCAAGCCATCGCGGTCAGTATTTCGCGCCATCATGCCGCGTGTGTATCATTGGCTTGGAGCCGGTACCCGCCGACAGGTCGCCCTCCTGCGCCACGCCGACAAACAATTCATGGTCGGCATGAAAGGTTATCCGATGGCTGAAGCGGCAGTGAATAAAAGCGCACGCTTCAGGAAATATCACACCGCCTTCCGATAATTTCCGATGCGCCACGCCCGCCAATGCCGCATCACCCGTCAGAGCGTTGCGGGCAAATTTACGCAGTAACACTTTATCCCCCGCGGAACAGATGTTCAGCGTAAAAAAGCCCGACCTGACAATTATTTCGCCGATGCCCCGCCCGCGACCGATGGCCACGCCCACGCATAAAGGCTCAAAGCTTAACTGCTGAACAAAGGAAACCAGCATTGCTGATAAGTCCGGGCCTTCGCCCGTCGTCAAAATAAACAAACCACTGGGGATTTTTCCCACCGCGCCCAAGATGGGTAAAACCGGCTCCACTGTGCTGTCAATAATCACACGATTCTCCAAAATTCAAATGCCATGGAAATTATAGTCCAATGAATCCTTGTTGCGAATGTTTTACGGCGATTTTTCCAACACAACCAACATGCGAAAGGCCAGCCAGCGGGCCAGCGGCGAAAGCAGACTTTCCAGCGCTTTGGCCGCCGGGACGGCGGCCAGCGGCATGAGCACCGGTTTGGAAAAGCCGCCGGAAAGTGGATATGCCACCATGCTGTGCACCGTCCGTTCGCGCACAACCAAATTCGGGAACCGCCGCTGAAACATCTCCGCATACCGAAAAAACAGCAGCGTTGGAATCGCCTGATTGGCATCAAACGCGCCGCGCCCCGCAAACACCGCCGGGTCCAGGCCGGAAACATCGCTCGGGCTACGGAAGATGCGCGCCCGCATATCGACTGGTTCCGGATGTGACAGGCGGTAGAGCACATTGGAAAGCGTTGAAATAAATGGTTCAATCATCACAATTCGCCCGCCGGGAGCCAGCGTTCGACCCGCTTCCTTAAAAAATGATAAAGGAAACGGAATATGGTGCAGCACATCCTGCATAACCAGATTGTCAATCGATCCATCCGCAAACGGCAGCCGCGTGGCATCCGCCGCCAGATCGATATGTGGCGTTGGCACAATATCGGTGACAATCATATCCGGATAAAATGCCTTAAAGTGCCCGGCTCCACCGCCGATTTCCACCACCACACCATGCGGACGGCGCGCATCGCTCGCATGACGCGTAAATCGTTCCGCCATTGCCTCAAAATAGTCATGGTATACCGAGCGCAACAATGGCCGACTCTTCCATGCTCTGGCGCGGGCATCCAAAATGTCACGATCGGATGGAGCGGCATGCGTATTCGATTTGGGCTGCGGCATATACGCTCTTCTGATGATGGACCGTTCCAATTTAATGCGATCACAAACCGCGTGGCGATCTACACGGATCAGAAACCCACTTTCACATCGAAGCCTTCAGCTTTAATTTGTTTGACCAGTCCGTGCAGACTGTCCACAGTGCGCTTCAGACGGCGGGTTACTTCCAACAGGGAATTATAGAGCCGCGGGTCTTTCACCAGCCGACCGGCCGTGCCGTGCCCCTGGGCAATGGATTCTGTAATATTGTTCACGTTTTCCAGAACACGCGTGAGCTTGACGCTTAGAGAAATAATCTTCTGGCGTGCGGTTTTCGCCACCGCGTCAATGTCCGTGGCGGTTGTGCCCGCTTTATCCAATACCCCGTTAAAACTCTGTACCGTGCCGGAAATTTGCTTGAGCGTATCTTTCAGCTCCTCGGAAGACACCGCCACGTTGGCTAAAATCCGCCGCACCTGATGGCGCAGCTTGCCGCCGCTTACCAGCCGGTTGATTGAATTAACGGTGATATTCAACCGCTGAATCAAGGCACTGATATTGTTCAGATCGGTGGTACTTGATTCGGTTCCTTCCGCCTGCGCTTTGGTCAGGGCGACGGGCTTGAGCAGCGTATGCAGGTCATCGGCCACGCGATCCAATTTTCCACTGAGCACACCGAACTGCATGTTCAGTGACGAAAAATCCCGCACGACCGAATCAGGTATCAGACTGGAAGACGCGATGGTCGCATGAATAATAGCGCTGCCGTCGGTGGGAAGAAATTTTTCCGCCGCCTTCTTCGGCAGATACAGCGATACATACGCGGCACCGATGGTCTTGGCACCGATCTGCGCGATGGTGTTATCCGGCAGATGCACATCTCGATAGACGCCGATGATGATGGTGGCGGATCGCATATTCGCCGTCAGCGATACATCCCGCACGCTGCCGACCGTTACACCGTTAAACGTCACCAGATCGCCAAAGGTTAAGCCATCCGCGGTAGGCGCAAGAACCGTGACATGGTACGGAACATTAGGACCAAAGCCGGGCACACGCCCCAGCAAAAATGCTCCCCATGTTATCAATACCACCGCCGCTATGATGGTCAGCCCAACAATTGTATTTCGCAACTTTTCATTCATGCCGGATCAAGTCCCTGAGCAACAATACTTACGGGATTTTATCCGTTTCCACGTCCCGTGTCTCTATTGTCGGCATCGGTGGATTGATGCCGCTTTTCCAGCACCCGTCCCATCAAACCGCGCCAGGGTATGACCTCTGCCACGCCCACGATAAGATTCCGTAAAATCGGCTCGGCCATATCCAAAATCGGATGAGCATCCGCTGGTTGCGTATGGACGGCCCCCGGTCCCGAGCCGCGCACTTGGCCATTCGCGCCGTCCACACGCACCGTTGATTCACCGCCGGTGTCCGATGGCTCCGTTCTCCCCCGCGGTTTACCCCGCAACCATGACACCAGCGCCCGTAACAGCCCGCCTTTAAGGTCGGTAGATGAGCCGGAGGCCACTACACCCAACGTTGCCGCAATTCCCATTGCCGCGCCCAGGTGTCGGCGGACCACATTTTCCGGGGAATACTGTATGCGTAAATAGTGCTCGAATTGTGTTACCTGATCGTCCACTTCCCGCAGCGCCGCATTGCGCCTGGCTTCCAACTCACCGAGCTGGTCCTGAATACTCATCGCTTAAGCCTTTCCGCCGCATGGCTGCCCGCAACTGAACCTTCGGAAGATTTCTCCCGTACTGGACGCGACGCGATCAACACCAGCCCACCCGCCAATGCCAGATGACCGATCGCGAAAATAACGAACACCCACAGCACCGGAACCAATTTGTCCAATGCCTGAAAAATGGCAATTTCCAGAAATACCACCCCCGCCAGCGCCATGGCGATGGCTCCCGCAAGCAGCACCGTGCGAAGCAACACATCCGTCAGCGCCGCCAGCAGCCGCAAGGTAATGATCTGCGCTTCCAGCTCAATAACATCCAGCAACGCCCTGAAGATGCGACGGGTATAAGCCCGACCCGCCCCCGGCGCGGAATTCTCCGCCGGCGATTCCGTGCGATCTTCCGCGGGTTCAACAGCCATAAAGCCACTCCGAGCGCAGCCTGTCCCCATTGACCGCAATGCGCCAGCACTCATGATAACACATGATCGGCAAACGATTTTTAATGTCGCCGATGAATCAGCATGCCAAGTACCAGACCGGCCCCCGCCGCGATCGCGACCGCCGCGAGAGGATTACGCCTTACCAGCGTAATCATCGCCGCCTGAGAGTCCGAAACCTGCTCCTTGACGATGCCGGCCTTGTCATGTACCCACTCCGCGGCATGGACCTTCAAATCGCCCACGCGATCGAGTGCGGCATGGCTGGCTTCTCCAGCCAGGTCCGCCACCGCGGATTTGGCTACCGTGTACTTCCGGCGCAGTTCCTCGGCATGGCCAACTGCGGCACGATCCTGACTGGGTGTGGTTGTAAGTGTGTCCGACATAAATGGTCCTCCTGAAAAAAAGTTGTTCCCGATAACAGCCGACGCAACTGTCATTTCAAAATACCTGCCCCCTATCACATTGTTCGCAGTTCAATCGCGGAAATCAAGTGCAATAATTCCTGTATTTTTCATCGGCCCCGAACGCCGGGAGTAATTACAAAATCAATGCGGATCAGCATTCACTTGAGATCGCCGCCACTTTATGGCAATATGGTCACATCTCGCCCGGGTGGCGAAATTGGCAGACGCGCCAGCTTGAGGTGCTGGTGGGCGCAAGCTCTTGCAGGTTCGAATCCTGTCCCGGGCATTATCCCCGTACCTGTTTCCTGGGGCGGCCAATCGGACGCAGCGTGTGCTCAATCCGCATTTTCTGTGCCATCCGCGCCACCCAACTGTCGCGGCCCAGAGGCCGACCGCGTTTCAGGCTTATATTCAATCGGGCCAACTCCTTGCGGTCCATCGGCTTATTGACCAACTTCCGCCAACCCTTTGGTCGATCCACCGGCCAATTGGACAGCAGTTTTCTGGCGACCTTTTTACTACACGATAAACTTGCCCATTCCCATTTCTCCGCGCGCTTGACCAGCCCGGCCCGCAAGGCGATGGACTCGATATAACGCAGCAAATCAATGAAATCATCGCCGGCTTCAACCGCAAAACTTTCGTACCGGCCCCGATACAAATGCCCCTTGGATCGCGGATACCGCGACTGATGGCGCTTGGCGTGCGTATTGGCCACCCACGACATGTACGCGGCAAGATCCTTGTCCCCGGATGGCCGCAGGATCAGATGCCAATGCTTTGGCATCAGGCAAAAGCCGAAGACTTCCACCGCGGCATGATCCGTTCCCGCGATCAATATCTCCACAAATGCCGCATAATCCTTGTTTCTCCGAAATAACTTCTTGCCTTCCATGGCACGGTTGAATACGTGATAAATCAAGCCACCTTTTGCGGATCGGGCTACTCTTGGCATAAATCAAACCATTCCTTTCATGCGCTTACTGATCGCGACGACCGTCACAACCTCACGTTCCCGATTTCATTTTTTCTCTTGTCCGGCGGGAGCGACCGGTGGTTTGGTAATAAACAGGTTCTTCAATATATTATCACCGCTTAATTTTTCCCCGGTTACGGCCATGGCCAGCAATTCTCCGCCCAGAACATCGGGCGCAATAATTAAATCCGGCCCCACGCGTTCAATGCGCTGTAGATTTTTACTATTCTTTACCGCCGCCACTGTCCGCGCACTACCTCCCAATTCCTTGGCCGCCATGACAATGAAAGCATTCTCACTGTCATCCGCCCGTAACGCCAGAATCGCCAGGGCTTTCTCGCCACCAGCCTTGCGCAATATTTCAATATCAGACGCATCGCCGACTATCATATCCGCCGCATCCAGCCACGCGGTGTCCGGCTCCCGCGGTACCACGACCACCACCGGCAAGTGCCGGGCTTTAAGTTCCCGGTAGGTGTTATGCGACAGGGGATTATCCCCGATGATAATATAATGATCCTGTTTCATGCGTTTATTTTCTCCTGACAGCAGCCGCTGCATCCGTCCGTTCACCAGTGGCACAATCACCGCCGAAATAGATGTCGCAAATACGGTTATACCGAGAATGATCATGGAGATCACGAAAAATCGCGCGTCGTTGTGCGTGGGCACGATGTCCCCATAGCCGACCGTTGACAGCGTGACGACTGAAAAGTATAGAGCGCTGGCCAGATTGGTAATCGGCGGGGAAAAGCCCTGTCCCAGCACAAACGAGCCGAACACCGAATATCCGAGCAGTGACAGCACGCTGATCAGAGAAAACATCGTGCCCGCGGCCAAACTGGATCTGGAGAAGTGCCGATAGAAAATCACCAATGCTATCAGTACCGATCCATTGAGCACCGCCAATGCGCCCCAGCGCAAGTTATCATGATGCAGCATCAGCGCCAGAGTGGCCGCTGAAATAATCAGCGCAATAACCCACGCCAGACGCGAGCGGAAAGCCAGTCCGAAAGACATGACCAGAAGCACCACTCCCGCCGCCGCTTCCGGCAAGCCACCCAGGCCGCGCATCGCCGCAATCTGCGTGATATGCAGCACGGGCTTCATGCGCATGATTCCCGGAAAGCTCGGGGCTACGCGCAAAATTCCATCCAGCAGATTCAGCGCGCCCAGCAAAGCCGCCGCCGCCGCCACCGGAAGATGCGGAAACCAATGATCCAAACGCAGACGCTGACGCATCGCATGCAAGAGACGCGTTATCCGTTGTCCCTGACGAAACTGCAAAATTGGATGCTCTCGGGGCATTTGGCTTTCCTCTGGGCGTCAGCACGCCATGCTCATGTCCGTGTCATCATGACCTTTCAGCCATCGTCCCTTCTGACGGTGGCCGATGATATTTCTAATCGCAATATTTTTCAAAATATTCCAGTATCAGGTGCAGCACCACCTCATGCGCTTCCTGAATTGCTGACGACCGCTGGCTGTCGATCACCAGCGCCAGATCACAATGCTCCACATTCCGCCCGCCTCCCTTACCCAGGAGGCCGACGGTCTTTCCCCCCCGCTGCCGCATGGCCTGACACGCGCGTATCAAGTTCTCGCTGTTGCCGCTGCTGGAAAATACCACCAGCACATCGCCGTGCCCGGCAAACGCCTCCACCTGCCGCGAAAACACGCTGGCGAAATCCCAATCATTGGCAATGCACGTCAGCGCGGTTCCATCCGCCGCCAGGCACAGCGCGGGAAATGCCCGTCGATCGGGCCGACAATAGCGGCCCGTCAACTCTTCCGCCAGATGCAGCGCCGCGGCAGCCGATCCTCCGTTGCCGGCGGTCAGCAATTTTTTTCCGCTTAACAGGGCGGAAGTCACCATCTCGCAAATCGCCGTGATCTGATCCACTTGCCGGGAAAGCTCCCCGATCACGCGCGACGAATCCGCCAGACAATCCTGAATCCAATGATGATTTTTAGCCACACGCACTCCGTAAATGAGTCGCCGCACTTATACACAGGCCCATTGACCAACTTATGCGCTCAACGCTTCAAGTTCCTCCGGACGCAGCTTCAGTTGGCACGCCTTGGCCGAGTCTTCAATGCTCTCTTTACGGCTGGCCCCCGGAATTGGAATCACTTGCGGCCCCTTGGATAACAACCAGGCCAGAACCACCTGATAAATGGAAACGTGATGTGATGCGGCAATACTTTCCAACAAAGGCTCAAAAGCGCCCAAATCCTTGGAACCGCCGATCCCGTTCAGAGGACTCCATGCCAGAAACGCCAGATTTCGCGCCCGCGCGTATTCCAGCACACCATCCTGTTCCGGTTGGCGGTGCTTGCGGGAATATTGATTTTGTACGCTGACGATTTCCGCCTCCGCCTCCGCAGCCTCCAATTCCAGGACGGAAAAATTACTCACGCCGATGAAGCGAATTTTCCCTTCCTTCTGCAATTGCTTCAAACATCCCATACTCTCCGCCAATGGAACTTTCGAATCAATCCGATGATATTGGTACAATGTGATAATGTCCGTGCGCAAATTTTTAAGTGATGCTTCACATACCGCCCGCAAATGCTTCGGTGAACCGTCGTGTTCCCACCGCCCGCCGGGTCGCACCAGCCCGCCTTTGGTGGCAACCACGACGGCATTGCGTTTCGCCGTCGGCAATTCCGCCAGCGCCTTGCCGATCAATCGCTCATTATGACCGGCTTCCGAAGCATCCAGGCAATAACTGTCCGCGGTGTCAATAAGCGTAATGCCACAATCAATGGCGTGGTGAATAACGCGAATGGCATCCGCTTCCGCCGGCCGCGCGGCCGGGACCGACATGGGCATTCCTCCCAAGCCGATACAACTGACCATCAAACCCGTTTTCCCCAAAGAACGTGTATACATTGTCATTTTCTCCAATGCCTGCCCAACCGGTAACAACATAGAAGTTTAGCCGCATCCAGATGTGATTCCAAGTAACCCAGCAATAACCCAGCAATTTTTTCAAATGGACGCCTGACCCACCTTGGCAGTCGCTCTCTTTGCGCACGCAGGTGCTTCACCCACCTTACACCCCCATTGCGTAAATGCAGTCGGATCGCCATTCGTCGAGGGTATGCTGGCTTTCGCCACCAGTTTTACAGGGGCGGGGGATGGGAACGAAACAGGAGCTTGGCCGCCGGAACGTGACGGTATGCCGTTGCGAAAAGCGATGATAGCCCCAATTTGCCGACTGGTCTGCTACAATAATGGCCAATAAGGAGTTCGGATCGCCATGCGCATGCTATTGACTGGACAGGTGGGACTTGATCGCCAGGCGTATCTGAATCAGGTGGAGGCAATTGCGCAAAGCCATGGTGAACCGCTGAAGGTATTTCATGTCGGTGACATGATGTACCGCGAAGCACCGGATGTGAAACCGGGGCGGATTCTGGATTTGCCGTTGTCGCGCTTAACGAGTCTGCGGCGCGCTGTATTCCGGGATATTCTTTCGGATATGCCCAACCATCCCAATGTCATCATCAATTCCCACGCGACATTCCGCTGGAAGCACGGTCTGTTTGCGGCATTTGATTTTGATCAACTGGCGCAACTGCAACCGGATATTTATGTCACCTTGCTGGACAATGTGGAAACCGTCCATCAGCGCCTGATGCGCGATCATAATGTGGATCACAGTCTCAAGGATTTAATGGTCTGGCGGGAAGAAGAAATTCTTGCCACCGAGCTGATGGCCCGCGCCAACTCGCGCCATGCCGCGTCATTTTTTGTGCTGGCGCGCGGGCGGCATGCCAGCACCGCGCTGACACTTTTCCGATTGCTGATGCGCCCGGCCATGCGGAAAGTTTATCCCAGCTTCCCCATGAGCCACGTTGCCAAGATGCCGGACGTACTGGCTGAAATCAACGCATTCCGTGGGAAGATGGCGGACCAATTCATCACATTTGATCCCGGTGATGTGGATGAAAAAATTTTGTATGACGCGGCGGTTCTGGCGGCGGAAGAAGGGCGGCAAATTCTGACAGTGGAGGCCGGCGGCGGCAATGTTCAAGTGCGGGTGCCGGAGGTATTGTCCATCGGTGGGGACATCAATGGGCAGATTTATGCGCGGGATTTTATGATGGTGCGGCAAAGCGACATGATCGTGTCCTACATTCCGGAAATGGCCGATGGCCGTCCGGGGTTATCCAGCGGCGTGGAACGTGAACTGCAACATGCCTACGATCATGCGCGGGATGTATATGTGATATGGCGGCCCAAGGCAGAGCCAAGCCCGTTTGTGACCCAGACGGCCACAAAATTATTTGCGACAGTCGATGAAGCCCTTGCGTATTTTTCCCAGCGCGGATTGTGTTTGCCGCACAGTTTATTTGAGAGTTGACGATGTTAATTGGAATCCCCAAAGAAATTAAAAGCGACGAATACCGCGTGGCCATGATCCCGGCCGCGGTGGAATATCTTACGGGGCACGGACATCGCGTGGTCGTGGAGACTCAGGCGGGCCTGGGCAGTGGCATTGATGATCGCCACTATGCCGAGGCTGGCGCGGAAATTGTACCGGCCGCGATCAATGTCTGGCGGCAGGCGGAATTGGTGGTGAAGGTAAAGGAACCGCAGGCGGCGGAATATTCACTGATGCGGTCCGGGCAGATGATTTTGACGTACTTTCATTTTGCCGGCGCGCCGCAACTGGCGCAGGAGTGCCTCTCGCATGGCATTACCGCGATTGCGTATGAGACAATTCGCGATGGACGGGGCCTGCTGCCCTGCTTGACACCCATGAGTGAAATTGCGGGAAAAATGTCCATTCAGGAAGGCGCAAAATATCTGGAAAGCCCCATGCGGGGACGGGGCATTTTATTGGGCGGCGTACCCGGAGTGGCCCCGGCCAATGTTGTTATCCTGGGAGCCGGCGTGGTGGGCCACAATGCGGCGAAAGTGGCGGCAGGTTTGGGAGCCGACGTAACCCTGATGGATATCAACTTGGAACGCCTGCGGTATTTAAGCGATGTGATGCCTGCCAATGTGACCACCGTTTATTCCGATGCGCACACGGTACGGGCGGCGCTGATCCACGCGGATCTGGTCATAGGAGCGGTGTTGATTCCCGGCGCGCGGGCACCGCATCTCATATTGCGCGATGATCTCAAACGCATGAAAAGCGGAAGCGTCCTGGTGGATGTGGCCATTGATCAGGGGGGCTGCATTGAAACCAGCCACCCCACCACGCACCGCGAGCCGACATTTATGGTCGATGGCGTTGTGCATTATTGCGTGACCAACATGCCCGGCGCGGTGGGCCGCACCAGTACATTTGCGTTATGTAACGCCACATTTCCCTATGTTGCGGCAATTGCCGATAATGGCTGGGAACAGGCAGCTCATCATGATCCGGGCCTGGCGGAAGGCCTGAATATTCACGCCGGAAGAATCACACATGCGGCAGTGGAAAAGGCGCTCGAATCGTCGCATCAGCAGTAAAATTGGGGCGCGCGACACTTTATGCGGGTATCGTCGTATGGCCCCGCAAGCACGATACCCCCGGAGCACCGTCATGGTAATGCGGTGCCGCTGGTCCACGCGAGGGCTGACGGCACCGGGTTATCACTGCGGTGCTTTGGGGAGAGACTATTGCGGTATCCGTAACCCGCATAAAGTGTCATGCACCCGTAAAATTGTCAACCGGCACCAAACTGGTTGCGGCGGAGAATTGTTCGCATACAATTCAAATCCGCGGCCATGGGTGGCCGGACAGGAGTAATTTGTGGCTGACGAAACATTTGATCTGGTCATTGTTGGTTCCGGGCCTGCGGGCTATGTAGCGGCGGTGCGGGCCGGGCAGTTGGGAAAGAAAGTTGCCTGTGTGGAGCGCGCCGAACTTGGCGGAATCTGCCTGAACTGGGGCTGTATTCCCACTAAAGCATTAATTCAGGATGCCCACCTGATGCATCAAATGCACCGCGCCGCCACGGATTACGGCATTACGGTTGGTACGGAGAAAATGCACTGGGATAAGATTGTCGCGCGCAGCCGGTCGGTTGCGGTGACGATGAGCAAAGGCATTGAATTTCTATTCAAGAAAAACAAGGTAAGCAAGATTGCCGGTTCGGGGTTCATTCCCAAGGCCGGTGTGGTGGAAGTCCGGGACGCCAAGGGCGCGGTGACCAACACCCTTCAAACCGCGAAAATTCTGGTATGCACGGGAGCCAGAAGCCGCGAGTTGCCCGGCATTGAACCGAATGGAAAAACAATTGTCACCAGTCGCGAAGCGATGATTCTCCCCAAGGTTCCAAAATCAATGCTGATTATCGGGGCCGGTGCCATCGGCGTGGAATTCGCCTATGTTTACAACGCCTTCGGCACCCGGATCACGCTGGTGGAGATGCTTCCCAATATTCTGCCCGTTGAAGATGTCGATGTGAGCACACGTCTGGAAGCCATTTTCAAAAAGCGCGGCATGGATGTCCGCACGAACAGCAAAACCGAGAAGGTGGAAGTACAATCCGATGGCGTTGCGGTGACGGTATCACGCGATGGGAAAAGTGAAACCATTCATGTCGACGTCGTGCTGCTGGCGGTGGGAGTTACCGGCAATGTCGAAAATCTTTTTGCACCCAATGCCACACCCATGATTGAACGCGGAGCGATCAAAATCGATAAGTCCTTTCAGACTTCGGTCGGTGGAATTTATGCCGCCGGGGATGTCGTCGGGCCGCCCTGGCTGGCGCATGTCGCGAGCATGGAGGCCACCATTGCGGTGGAGCGCATGTTCGAGGTCAATAGCCGGGAGATGGATTACACCACAATCCCCGGCTGCACCTATTGTTATCCGCAGGTAGCCAGTGTCGGTCTGACTGAAAAGCAATGCAAGGAAAAGTCACTTGATTATGAAGTCGGCAAATACAATTTTGCGGCCAACGGCAAGGCTCAGGCCATGGGTGAACCGGATGGCTTTGTTAAATTGATATTCGATAAAAAATATGGCGAGCTGCTCGGTGCCCACCTGCTGGGGGCCGAAGCCACGGAAATGTTGGCGGAATTGGTCTTGGCTCGACGGCTGGAGGCCACACGCACGGAAATCGCGTCCACCATTCACGCCCATCCCACCCTTTCAGAAGCGGTCATGGATGCGGCAATGGTGGAAGGGGCACACTAAAACAGGAATCGGCATGGTATCGGACAATAACCCATTTTTAAATAATCCCAATAATACGCCCACGCCTCGGCCACCTGCGGAGAGCGCCTCGCCCGATGATAGGTCTTGCATGCCCGCCCCCCCACCGACGGCCAGTGCGCCGGCTCACCGGACATCCATCGGTTCGCATGCGTCCCCATCGACACGGCCAAGAGATCATTCCGGTTCCGGCCTGCGCGAAACACTCGAAGCGGTGATTCTGGCCCTGATTTTGGCATTCACCTTCCGCACGTTCTGCGTTGAAGCTTTTGTCATTCCAACGGGTTCCATGGCACCCACGCTAAGCGGAGCGCACTTCCGCGCCGTATGCCCAATGTGCGGATATTCGTTTAATGTGAATGCCAATGTGGATCAACAATGGATGACCATCCGCGATCCTCAGACCGGGACGGTTGAATCAACCTTGGTTCGCCTGGGCAATGGCGAACTGACCAATCCATACGCCATCCCGGCACACGACTACACAATGTGCCCGAATTGTCATTTTGAAATACCCGCCGCTGATCTGCGGGGCAAGCCCATCATGAAGCGCGTGTATGACAACGGCAATTCGTCGCGTACGCTCCATTTTCCATACGCCTACAACGGCGACCGCATATTGGTCATGAAATATCTTTACTGGTTCGCTCCGCCAAAACGGTGGAATGTCGTGGTATTTCGAGAGCCGATGTTCGGCAAGCAGAATTTCATCAAGCGTCTGGTGGGTTTGCCGGGCAACACGGTTGAGATCGTCAATGGTGATGTTTTCATCAACGGCAAAATTGCGCATAAGCCGGTGCATGTGGAAAAGGCCATGTTACAGGTCGTGTATAATAATGATTTTTACCCAACCGATGCTGGACGCAGACGCATCAATGGCAATCGCTGGACGAATCCATGGGTCGGCGAACCGCAAAATAGCGATTCTGGGAAATGGTTTACCGGTGGGCCGGTGATCAGCTTTTCGGCCGGGAGTGCCGGTGCCGTTGGGCATCTGGATTTTATTCAGCGTAACACCTACCTGTACAACGACTTGGGCTACAACCCCAATCGCGGCCTCAATGGCCGTCATATTGTCGGTAATCTTTATATGCGCGCGGTATGGTTATCACGATCAACCGATTCCGCGGCTCGCTTAACCTTAGGCCCCGCCACCAATCGTTTCCGTGTAACGTTAGCGCATGATGGAGCCTTGAAACTTTATCAATGGAATGTCGGCACAAAAACATTTGTGGTCATACCTGTTGCGAAATGGAGTGTGGCGCATCGGCCCGCCGCCCTGCGGACTGGCCGGCCCTATCGCCTGGCCTTCAGCAATACCCAGCATGAAGCCCGATTTTGGATCAATGGTCGGTTGATGCTCCAGTACGCCGCACCATGGACTTTGCGGGATGCCCTGGCTGTTGCGCAGTTACGCCGAACGACCAACCAGCAGGAAACACCGAAGATTCAAATGTCCTTCACCGGTGCCTGTACGTTGCGGCATGTATTGCTGATGCGGGACATCTACTACACGCAAATGCCCATTCGATTTCCATACAACAGTTCAACAGATCCCGGCGGCGAACAGCCTGGTACCGGTACCATGAATCACGCAATCACGCTCAAAAAGGGACAATATTTTATGCTTGGCGACAACTCCAACGACAGCGAGGATTCTCGCGCATGGTATCGCGTTGAGCCGGTGTTGCGTTCCATGCACCTGCCTCTGGGTGTCGTACCTCAACGCTATATTCTTGGTCGGGCATTTATGGTCTACTGGCCGGCGGGCTTTCGTCCCGTGCGGTGGATCAACTGGGCAATCATCCCCAACATTGGCCGAATGCGGTTTATCCGCTGATGCCCGCAATGGCTTATTTCCCAGCGGTTCCCGTGACAAATGGATTTTTCAGAATTGCTCCGGTATCCGCACTGGTGACCATGCTGGCATACCGGCCCAGATAACCATGTAGTATCTTGGGGGCCGGCTGACGCCAATTTTTCCGCCGACGATCGAGCTCTTCCGTGGATATCCGAATATGAAGTTCTCGTCGCGGTATATCAATTTCTATAATATCGCCTGGCTCAACCAATGCGATCGGTCCACCCGCCGCGGCTTCCGGCGAAACGTGGCCGATGCACGCGCCGCGTGTGCCTCCGGAGAACCGCCCATCGGTAATCAACGCCACCGATTCGCCCAGGCCGCGCCCCATGATATTCGCGGTAGGTGCCAACATTTCCTGCATTCCAGGACCGCCCTGCGGGCCTTCGTACCGGATAATCACCACGTCGCCGGATTTTACCTTTCCCAGAAGTATGCCGGTCGCCGCTGATTCTTCCGACTCAAAAATAATGGCCGGGCCTGAAAACTTAAGCATTTTATCAGCCACGCCGCCGGCCTTGATCACCGCGCCATTCGGGGCCAGATTGCCGAACAAAATCGCCAATCCCCCCTGCTGCGAATAGGCCCGCTCCAGCGGACGGATTACCTCACTGTCTTTGACCACGGCGTTCGCGATATTTTCACCAAGACTCTTACCGGTCACGGTGATGCACTCCGGATGAAGCACCCCCGGCTTGCCACTGATCGTCTTGAGAATGGCATGGATTCCACCAGCTCGGTCGATATCTTCCATGTGGTGTACACCGGCCGGAGCGACTTTGCATATATGCGGCACGCGCGCCGAGATTTCATTGAGCGATCGCAACTCAAAAGGACACTCCGACTCCGCGGCGACAGCCAACGCATGTAGAACCGTGTTCGTGGATCCTCCCATTGCCATGTCCAGAGCGAACGCATTTTCAAACGACTTCCGCGTGAGAATATCCCGTGGGCGGATATTCCTTTGCACCATCTCCACAATCGCCTTGCCCGCCCGCACGAACAATTCATCACGGCGCGGGTCCGTGGCCAGAATAGAGCCATTGCCCGGCAACGCCAACCCCAGCGCTTCGCACAGACAATTCATGCTGTTGGCCGTGAACATCCCGGAACATGAACCACATGTCGGGCAGGCGTTCATTTCAATTTCCTTGAGTTCCTTTTCAGTAGTCGTGCCGGCGGATAATCCACCGACGCCCTCAAAGACGCTGATCAGGTCAATCACTTTGCCCGTGGACGGCTGCACGCCGGCGCGCATCGGGCCGCCGGAAACAAATACCGCCGGGATATTCACCCGTGCCGCGGCCATCATCATTCCGGGGACGATTTTGTCGCAATTCGGAATACATACCACACCATCAAAGCAGTGCGCTCGCAGCATGGTCTCAACGCAATCGGCGATCAACTCGCGGCTTGGCAGCGAATATTTCATTCCCCCATGCCCCATGGCGATACCGTCATCGACACCGATGGTATTGAATTCAAATGGCACGCCGCCGGCCGCTCGCACCGCCTTGCGGACTTTTTGACCCACCACATCCAGATGTGCGTGTCCGGGAATAATCTGAACGAAACTGTTGGCCACCGCAATGAAGGGTTTATCCCAATCGGACTCGTCACGAATGACGCCCGTGGCCCGTAACAAACTGCGATGTGGGGCGCGAATCGCTCCGCGTTTAATTGTATCACTGATAGCCAAAGTGAATCTCCTTTTTCGGCTTTATGTCATCGCCGGATAAAACAACAGGCACACACTTCTTGCGCGCCAAAATCCGGGAATGCCTGGCGGTGAACATTTATTCAGCAGTCGCAGGTGCCAGATGCTGACCCGGTATGTTCTCCATATTGAAACTATACCATCCCGCACGCCCATCGGCTACACCCGTCGCGCCAGGACCGATGAAAACAAAGGGTGCGGCCATACATACAGAATGCAAAATCTGAAATATGGGATCTGACATGTCACATCTCTAAGCTCGAAACTTCTCCCCCTCCTCCCCTACCACGCATCTATCCATTCTTACGTCCGCCAAATGCCGCAAAAGGA
>JAKBAC010000207.1 GCA_021809365.1 Planctomycetota bacterium
CCAGCGGCCAAAATCCCTACGCCAAAAAATATGAATTTATTTTTGCGCAGTCCCTAAGGAACTTCTTCTGTGGCTGTGTGAAAACTCGGCATCACGCATCAAGGCGCGGCTTCACCACTTATCCGCACCGCACCGGTGCTACAGCATCGTCATCCGGAATTGACCGGCATGACCGGCGGCGGGTATTGACCGCGGCACTGTCTGGCGATCGGTGGTTTATTTTGCATCAACACATTTTACGAGGACACACCATGAAAGTTAAATTTCTCAAGGATTATCTGGGCCAGAAGAAAGATTCGGTCATTGATTTGCCCGAAGATCAGGCCCAATCCGCCGTTGATGCCGCAGTCGCCGAGGCGGTGGCCGCGGACATCAAAGATCTCGATGACGCGGTTGCGGGCATTCAGAAATCCATGACCCAGCAGCTTGAGGCGGCCGCCCAAAAAATCACGACGCGGGTCATTGATCAGGTTTCGCGCGGATTGAAGGGCGTGCGGCCAACATTGGTCATCGGCCCGGATCGGGAAGACCTGGACCCCACGGGCGGATTCAAGAATCTGGGCGATTTTGCCCAGGGCGTTCGCAAGCACGCGTTGCATCAGGGCAGCGATGAGCGCATGAAACGCATGATCGCCAAGGCCGATGGCATGGATGAAAGTTCCCCGGCGGATGGCGGAGCGTTGGTTCCCACGGAATATGCCAATGAACTTTACCGGGATGTTCTGGCGGAGTCGGTACTTTTCGACAAAGCGCGGAAATATCCCATCAACATGGGCAATTCGCTGTTTATCCCGGTGCGGTCGATCAACACGCTGGGACAAACCAATGCGACCGGAGCGTCCCTTGGCACCTGGCTCAATGCCGACGGCGTGGCCATCGGCGCGCAAAAACCCGTATACAGTCGGGTCCAGATGACCCTGAACCGGTGGGGCACGCTGTTGCCTGTGACGGATGAGTTGCTGGCAGATAATAACGTGGCACTGTCTAACTTCATTTTTGATGAGGGGGGCATCGCCCTGGCGTGGGATCTCAACCAGGCGTTCATCAACGGAAGTGGTTTGGGGCAGCCGCAGGGATTGTTGAACAGCGGGTCCCTGGTAACAGTGGCCGCCGATGTCAATCAGGTTGGTTTCACAATCAGCTACAGCAATCTGGTCAATATGAAAAGCCGCTTGTGGACCATTCGCCCGGGCGATACCAGCGGCGTGGTCTGGATTGCCCATCCCGATGCCGAAGCCCAATTTGAACAGCTCAAGGATGCGTCAGGCCGCAATCTCTATTTTGCCGCGGGAACAATTCAGCAATCACCGGAAGCCCGGCTCTTTGGAATACCCGTGGTGTACAGCTTCCATTGCTCGCCGGTGGGCACACCGGGCGATGTGATTCTGGCGGATATGAACCAATACCTCGTGTCCACCAAGATTGGCGGCGGCATTGAAGCGGCCATGTCGATGCACCTGTATTTTGATGCGGCTGAGGTGGCGTATCGCATTATCTACCGCATTGACGGCAAGACCGCCCGGCAGACGCCGCTGACGATTCCCAACAGTGCCAACAACCGCAGTGGTTGTGTGATTCTGGCGGTGCGGAACACGATCGTTTCGTGATTCCGGTAACGGGGGACAGGGTACAGGGCGCTGTATTCTGTTCCCCCTGTTTTGTCAGGGGCGATTGTGATGCTGATGCCGTGGAACAATGTGCCGATGTTGCTTGCCCGGAATGCCGGTTCACTTGCCGGCATTCAAACCTGGCTGCCGATGTTTGCGACCGCGTCGGTGCTGGTGGGTCCGCTGATGGGTTGGCTGATCGGCCATGAAAGGCGCATCAGCCGTACGGAGCAGGCGCTGATGGAAGGCGTGCGTCGTATGGATGCGGCGGATCGCGATTCAGCGGCCTGGCGGCAGCGACTGGAAAGCAAACAGGATGAGCAGTCCGCAAAGCTGGATCAGGTTCTGGGCGAATTGCGGAATATGGCGCATGGCCATTAATCACCAAGGATGTCCCCCTTTCTTGCGTAAGCAGTATGTTTCATTTTCACCTTTCACAAATGGAGTATCCAATGAATAATCAGAAACGATTGTGTGTTATGGCGGCTTTGGCTCTGGCGGTTGTCGCGGCGGGTGGATGCGCCGGCATTCAAACCACACGCCTGACAACGCCGCCGGATTTCGCGGCCATTGAGCATACCGCCGATTTGGCGAATGTCGCGGCCACCCGGACGGTGCGGGATTCGCGTTCGCTCGTTACGCAAACCGCGGTGGAAGCGCAAAGCGATGCGCGCATCGCCGCGTTGCGGCCAGCCGTGGCAACGGTGGCGGCAGACGCGGCGCAAACATACACCACGACAACCGCCACCGTGGCCGCGCTGAAGCCAGCGCTGCGTCAGCAGGCGGTATTTGTTAATTCGGCCCGGGCGGTTGAGGCCGGTGAAATGCACAATGCCGCGCGATATCACGCCATTTCCAATTCCTTGAGCTACAAGCTCGGGCGGTTCATCGTTGTTACGGTGTTTCTTCTCCTGGTTGCTGGGGGTCTTATCATCTTCAGTGAGTCTGGCCTGGCTGATGTTCTGGCTGTGAAGTGGCCCATTCTGGCCAGCATGATCTTCAAACCCGTTGGATATCTTGGCACGCTGCTGGGCAAGCTGTGGGGATATGTGGAATCCGGTTTGGCGGCAGTGTGGCACGGTATTGCGCGCAACCTCATGCCTACCGCCGCCACGCTTTCGTAACGCGTGCGGATTGTGCCATGTCCAGGCCATTTGCGGGAATATCAATGAACATGCTTATTAAGTGGCCCACGCGGGGCCGGGCCAATATGTTTTTGCAAACGTTTACGCAGTGGCGGGCGTTGGAATCGCATCGGCATCATCTGGCATATCTGATTGCCATTGATGCCGATGATCCGGCGATGAATAATCCCGCCATGTTGCGGCGGCTTGCGAAGATTCCCGATGCGCATGTTCGCATCGGCCCGGCTGGTCGCGGCAAAATCGACGCCTGCAACAGTGATCTCGCGGAGGCGCAGCAAGTCACCGGCATGGAACCGGACATTTTAATTCTGGCCAGTGATGACATGATTCCGCAGGTCCGCCATTGGGATGACACGATCGCAATGACGATGCGGCAGAAATTCCCGGCCATGGATGGGGCGTTGCATTTTGATGATGGCTACATCGGCGGCCCACGTCTGATCACGTTGACGGTCATGGGGTGGAATCTGTACCGCCGCTTCGGCTATGCGTATCATCCGGCATACCGATCCATGTTTTGTGACAATGAATTTACCGATGTGGTGCGGCGCATCGGTAAATATCAGTATCAGCCACGGGTGTTGTTTCGGCATTATCACATTGGTCGGCGGCCCGATGCGCTGTTTATCCGCAACCAGCAATGGTGGGATTCCGATAAGGCGATGTACGAGGTGCGGAAAGCCGCGGGCTTTGGAATTGTTCAACCACATTTGAGCATCTTAATTCCATCGCTGCATCAACGGCAGCGCACGCTGGCGGCATTGCTGAAGGAATTGCATGCGCAGATTTTCGCTTTGGAAAATCCCTGGCAGGTGGAAATTCACATCGCGCTGGATAGCGGTGAAAAAGCGGTGGGTGAAAAGCGCGGGCAGTTGCTGCAACAGGCCCGCGGCCAATATATCGCTTTCATCGATGATGATGACATGGTGGCGAAGACCTATATTGGCGATATTCTTCACGCGATCAAACAGACGCCGCCAGCCGATTGTGTGGTATTTGCGGGGCGGCTGGAAGTGGATGGCGTGTATGCCGGGCCGTTTGATTATTCCCTGGCTCATCAGACGTATTATCAGCGTGGGAACCAGTATTTCCGCACGCCGAATCATCTCTGCCCGGTCAAGCGGGAACTGGCGCTGCAGGTGGGTTTCAAAGCTATCAATTGCGGTGAAGACACCGATTACGCCCGGCGGCTCTATCCTTTGTTGCACTCTGAAACTTCCATCCCCGATCCGGAGCATCCGGAAAACCGCAAATGTCTGTATGTTTACCGATTCAGTCCCACCGGCACCGCCACGCAGAAGCGGTAGGATTTCCAGTTGGGTCCGAGCGACAAAGCACGAGAGGTCGCGGGAGCGCCACGGCTCCGGGTTATCACCACGGTGCTAGTGCCCTGTTCCACCCATAATTACGGGTGGAACAGGGCACTAGGGAGAGCCTATTGCGGTATCCGTAATCCGCATAAAGTGTCACGCACGCCCCCATCGGGGGGCCTGTGACAAATTCTGCCAGGTCGCGCGGGGCCAAAGCCTTAACGTTTTAGCGCTGTTGCGCATTATCCCTCTTACTGCCACCCTATAGCCCTCCCGATGAATAGTTCAGACCCGCTGAACAACGTCATTGACAAGTAAATAACATGCCTGCATCAATGGCTCAGCCTCAGCCATGAGGATCGCTATGCACACAAAGAAATTATGATGCTCGCGCCCATACCGCGAGCCCCCTGTTGCTCGTTGCTCGTTGAGCGCAGCGCCCTGATGTTTGTTGTTGGCTTGTGCTCTACTGTTCACCTGTTCTACTCACACCTGCTCTAATCGGGCCGCGGCCCGATTCGCTCTACTGCTCAACTTTCTCCTGTTCCACTGCTCTCGGCCGCAGCCGCCCCCCCCTTAAAACATCTTGGGCATCTTCTATGAGCCGAGCCTTGTCAAGTGGGAACGCTACCGTGTCATTCGGTCGATGGGTTGAGCCTTCTATCCAGTGCTTCCGCGAATCACCTTTCGGAAT
>JAKBAC010000038.1 GCA_021809365.1 Planctomycetota bacterium
CCTGATCAAAATGATTTACATTGACCAGCAGAACTTCCGGGTGCGATGTTATGCCCGTGAATTTATCATGAAAGACCTTGCGCCCGTAAATTAAATCCACATGGTATTTGCGTTCCACATCCGCCAACGCGCCGGCCAACGGATGGTGAATCAGCCCATCCATCGAGCTGTAAAGCACTTCGCCGTCATGGCCCAACCGTAAATCAGCGGGGCCATCCGTATTAAACAAGGGTCCGACCAGAATATTGCGATCCACATGTTCCGCGTAATGTTTGGCCGTCAGCAGGCCATGGAGCACCGCTCCGATGCCGCCGATTTTTTGAACTGCTTCATGTGTGACGTGCACTACCGTCTTCATACTGCTGTCAATCCTTTCATACCGGAACATTACAGCCCCGGCTCATAAATCCCCATCATCATCGGTTATTTAAGAGAAATGTCCACAGTAACAATCATGATATGTGAACCGCGACACGATGGCGTCATTGGCACGTGCCGTCCCGGACAATATGGCCGAAGTCGGAATTCAAATGTTCCCAAAGGCCCGGAAATCGGCCCATTCGGAAGATTTGGGCGCGGCAAGGGAATTGCATTAACATATATTATTGTTAAGTCGTAAGGATAGTTGATGGCTGTGGTGGAGTTTCGCTGCGATTGTTCACAAAGTATTGGGGCCTTGCCTCATTTCTGGGAACACACGGTCGGTAGCGACCACGCCCCCATGGCGTTGCGGGCCGATTGGCAACAGCAATTGCAGCGCTGCCACCGGGAACTGGGTTTTGGTCATGTGCGGTTCCATGATCTGCTAAGTGATGATATGGGCACGCTGGTCAACGAAGAACAGCGGTTGCTTTATTCATTTTTCAACGTGGATCAAATCCTTGATTTTCTGCTGTCCATTGGCATGAAACCGTTTGTGGAATTAAGTTTTATGCCGTCAGCCCTGGCTTCCGGCAACACCGTGGTTTTCAAATACCAGGCCAATGTCACACCGCCCCGGGATTACAATCAATGGGCCGCGCTGATCAGAGATCTCTTTACCCACTGGATACAGCGCTACGGTGCTGCGGAAGTGCGCACCTGGTTCTTTGAGGTGTGGAACGAGCCGAATCTTGCGGCCTTCTGGACCGGTACGCAGGACGATTACTTTAAGCTGTATCGCTATACCGTTGAGGCGATCAAGCAGGTGGATGATCAGTTGCGGGTGGGTGGGCCGGCCACCGCCAATGACCAATGGATCACGGAATTTCTTGATTTCTGCGACCAGCATCAACTGCCCGCTGATTTCGTCAGTACGCATCATTACCCCACCGACGCTCTGGGTACTATCGGGGAAGATACACTGACCCAATTGGAACACAGCCCGCGCAGTCTCCTGCGGCAACGGGCGCAGGACACGCACCGGAAAGCCCGCGGTCGGCCGGTTTATTATACGGAATGGAATGCCTCCTCCAATCCACGCGATTCCCTGCATGATGACCCGTATACCGCCTGCGTGATCGTCAAAACCATGATGGAAGCCAGAGGTTTGGTGCAAGGCTACAGCTTCTGGACATTCAGCGACATATTTGAGGAAAACTATTTCCCCGGACGACCATTCCAGGGAGGCTTTGGCCTCCTGACGCTCCAAGGTGTTGCCAAACCATCCTACCGGGCGTTTGAACTGCTGCATCGGCTGGGCACCGAAGAGTTACTGGTGGATGGACTGCATCAGACGCTTAATGTTTGGGGCGTGCGAAAGCCCGGTAGCGTGACCGTCCTGGTGTGCAACCATACGCGGCCCCGCCATCGGATCGACTGTGAGAATGTGCATGTCGCACTCGCGGCCATTGATCCGCCGCGCCATGTCTGGATTGAACGCATTGATCACGATCACGCGAACGCCAAACGCCTCTGGATGGAAATGGGCGAACCTAAATTTCCCAGTGTTCGGGAAGTGGCCCAGCTGCACGCCGCCTCCGAGATCATGCGTCAACCGCAACCCTGGACGAATCATCAGGGCACCGTGCACCTGGATTTCACCATGCCGCCGCAAAGCATAGCGGCCATTACCTTGCAAACGACACCGGAACCGTTTGGCGGAGAACTTACGTCATGAAGAAGTCTCCATCACGCAGCGATAAACTCGAAGAGATTCAACGCCAAACGTTCGATTATTTTATTCATGAGGTTAATAATCTCAATGGTCTGGTGGCGGACACGATTGAAAAAGGGGCACCCGCCAGTATTGCCGCGGTGGGCTTGGCGCTTTCGGCGTATCCCGTGGGCGTGGAACGGGGCTTTATCACCCGCAGCAACGCCATTAAAATAACCTTGGCAACCCTGCGATTTTTCCGAAAGAGTTCCCAGGGGACGGAGGTTGACGCCACAGGATATAAAGGATTTTATTATCACTTTCTAAATATGAGCACCGGAAAACGGGCCTGGAAATGCGAACTGTCAACAGTTGATACCGCGATACTGCTTGCCGGTATGTTAGTGGCCGCAGCCTATTTTACCGGAGGTACCCCGGCGGAGCGGGAGATTCGCAGTTTATCCGAGTATCTCTACGACCGCGCTGACTGGCAATGGGCGGCCAATAGCGGGTTAACCGTCGCCATGGGGTGGAACCCGGAAAATGGTTTCCTGCCCTATCGCTGGCAGGGGTATGACGAGGCATTGATTTTGTATCTACTGGCCCTGGGTGCACCGAGATTTTCCCTGTCACCGGAAAGCTATGCCGCGTGGACCTCAACCTATAATTGGCGAAAAGTATACGATCATGAGTTTTTATATTCCGGTCCGTTATTTACCCACCAGATTTCACATATATGGACAGATTTCCGAGGCGTCCAGGATTATTACATGCGGACAAAAAGCATCGACTATTTTGAGAACAGCCGCCGCGCCACCTACGCGCAACGCCAATATGCCATTGACAATCCCCTTGGCTTTAAGGGATATGGTGAAAACTGCTGGGGAATTACCGCCTGTCTTGGACCGGGGCCGGCGACGCGCAAAATAAAGGGTAAAAACTGCCAATTCTTCGGTTACGTGGGGCGCGGTATACCCGACGGGCCGGATGACGGAACGCTGGCTCCCTGGGGGGTCATCGCATCCCTGCCATTTGCCCCGGAAATCGTTTTGCCGGCCATCGACCATTTTGACACACTGAATCTTCGCGTTAGCAACACGTATGGCTTCAAGTCCACCTTTAATGCAACGTTTCCCGGCGGAACGGCAAGATCGCCCTATTGGCATTCGCCATTCCATTGCGGACTCAATCAAGGCCCCATTGTGCTGATGATTGAAAATTTTCGTTCAGGTTTGCTCTGGCGACTGATGCGCCAATGTCCGCCGCTGGTAAGGGGACTGCATCGGGCCGGATTCGCCGGCGGGTGGCTGGGGCCTTGTCCGAGTAATGACCGGGATGCGATCCCGGCGCGCCGGGACGATTTTCAGCCTCTTGGGGGCGCATCGCGTCGTTGAGCACCGTGGTGATAAACTGGGGGTTGGTTCGCGGCACTGGATCAACCACCGGATTGTCATCCGGTGCTCTACACGTAGCGGCGACGGTGGCTTGCCTGATACCGATGGTCCAGCCGCGCGGAAAATGGGCCAAAAATCGCTCGGCCCCGCAGGCCGGGCAATCATCGAAAAGGAGCCAATGCGATGACTGCACCAGATCGTAAAAATCGTGTCGTGATTGTGGGGGGCGGCTTTGGCGGCGTTTACACCGCCGCGGCCCTGGAAAAAGCCACTGCATCAGCGGAAGATACAGACATTACCTTGATCAGTCGGGATAATTATCTGTTGATAACACCCCTGTTATTTGAGGCCGGTTCGGGCATTTTGGATCCCCGGCATACGGTGTGCCCGATCCGCCAACTTCTGAATCGCACCCGCTTTATCATGGCGGACGTAACGCATCTGGATATTGAATCACGGCATGTCGAGGCGGTGCATCAGCCTGGCGGCCAACGCTATCATGTGGAATATGACCAACTGGTATTGGCTGTTGGTGGTGTAACCAACCGGGCGATTATTCCCGGCTCCGAACATGCCATGGCCTTTAAGACGCTCGCCGACGCCATTGCCCTGCGCAATCGAATTATTGATGCATTTGAACAGGCGGATGTGGAAAGCGATCCGGCCCGCAAAAAGCAACTTCTAACCTTTGTGATCATCGGAGCGGGTCTGGTGGGCGTGGAACTGGTGGGGGAATTAACAGAATTCCTTAGCAATATTTGCGGTACCTATCAGCATATTCGTTATGAGGAGGTCAAAGTTTTGGTGTGCGAGGCCGGTGCGACATTCCTTAAGGAAATGCCGCAGGGGCAGGCCGCCTTTGCTCAAAATGTTCTGGAAAAGCGCGGCGTGGAAATCCGCGTGAGTACGCCGGTGGCGAAAATCAGCCCGGATGGTATCACGCTGAAAGATCAAACTTTTATCCCGACGAACCTGACGCTGTTGTGTGCGGGGCTGGCAGCGCATCCATTGCTGAAGGATCTGCCCGTTCCCAAGCAGCATGGCCGCATTGCCGTGCAGCCGACCATGCGATGCCAGGAGCGACCCGAGATATGGGCGATTGGCGATTGTGCGTGGATACCCGATCCGCAAGGCAAGCCCTACCCACAATTGGCCCAACATGCCTTACGCGAGGCCAGGGTGCTGGCTGACAACATCTGCCGCAGCCGGCGCGGCGAGTCCCTGGTCCCGTTTGACTACAAGAGTATGGGCACGCTGGCCGCATTAGGACATTACAACGGTATTGGTCGCGTGATGAAGCTGCAGGTGCGCGGGTTTATCGCCTGGTGGGTGTGGCGTACCTATTATCTCTCACAGATGCCGCGGTGGTCGCGGCGGCTGCGGCTGGTCATCGACTGGACCGTAGGCTTATTTTTCCACAACGACGTGGTCAAGCTGGACATGAATTCCAATCCCGGCGCGGAGCTTAAGGAAGATGATCCCGATGCGGGGGACTGAGTTTGCAAACTCAGTTTAATGCGTAGTGGGTAATGAGTAATGAATAGAGTGGCGGAGTCGCTTCGGGGGACTTCGCTTGGCGAGGGATATAAATGCGCCAGTGCTTTCATAGCATTCTGCTCTGGAAATTCGCCAGACCTTCGCAACAGCGAAAAAAACATGGCGATTTTTCATCCTGCGCGGGTGAGGCTTCGCATCATGGGAGACTAACTTCTGGCATCCTTCCAATAGATGGATCGCAAGGTGGCCAAGGTGTCCAAGTTGGGTGGCAAGGTGGCCAAGTTGGACATGTGGAGGAAGTGGTTGATTTTAGCGGGTGAAGTTGAAGGTGGCCAAGAGGGCCAAGATATTTTGAATTTTTCCGGAGGATTCGTAATTGCGGCGAATATTTTGCATGCGATCACGAATGGATTGAACCGCGGATTACGCCGATTGCGCGGATAGCAGTGGGATTGGTTTGGGACTGTTGGGGTGTTGGCGGTGGCGCTCGTCGCCGGGCGACGACGCTAAACGGGGGAGGGGGAAGTTTGCGTGTTGCGTAGGGAGTATAGGACCCAGCGCGTGGTGGTTCCGGATTCCTGAACATGCTACCCGGCGGATTATTTACTTTTCAAACGTGCGCAATGATTACGGATCACGGATCAATGCGCAATACTGCGGAAGCTATAGGGCGCGGGGGGCGGGCGTAATGAGTAGTGAATAATGGTGCATGCAGTACATGCAGTAATTGCAGTATTGGTTAGTAATTTCGATATTGGGCGGTGGGTTCAGTATTGGGCAGTAATTGCAGTATTGGGCAGTAGTGAGCGGTGTATTCAATATTGGGCGGTAGACGCGAGGTTACAGGGGACGGGTTACAGGGGACAGGGGCTCCGCGGGACGGATGTTCCACAGATTACACCGATGGACACAGATTAACGGTGACGGCGCTTCGCTGAGTGAATAATGAGTAATGAGCAGTAATTTCAGTATCGATCAGTATTGATCAGTACATTCAGTAGTGGGCGGTGCAGTTTGGGGTGGCGGGGTTGTGGGGGGGGACGGGCGCGGTGTGGGGGCGAGTGACTGTTCTCCGTGCGACGCCATACTGTAAAAGCAGTCCCGGATGCGCTGTCGAGTGCTCGCGGGCATGGCGAGACATCTACAACCCGACTCATGGCGTCCTTTTGGTAGTCGCCGGGCCGTTCTTGCGGTATTCTTTTGACCGCTGCCTAAACAGGGAATTGAAGAGGTTGCTGAGACTGCGGGCAAATCGGAATTTTGCGGTGGCCCGGAGAGACAAAAAACAGATCATGTGAAAGGCGCGGGAATGAGAATTGATGAACTTAAAACCAATATAATAGTGCGCGGTGGAATTTTCCCGGAACCAGTGAAAATATTGGTCGTTGACCCGCTGGGTGACTCGTTCAAAATCACCGGAAAGGGGATGCAGAGCGGCCTGGTGCATGAGCCGGTCCTCAGTGTGGCGCAAGTCGAAGCGTTACAGGCCAATCCGCAGACCGAACCCTTTGACGGCAAGCCCCTGCATTTCCGCCTCGGCATTGAGGCCATGCGATTGGCATTGGCATACGAATACGATCCTTATTTTGCTTTGTCCATCGCGCGGGTAGACCCGTTGCCACACCAGTTGGAGGCGGTTTACGACCACTTTCTAAAATTGCCGCGCATACGTTTCCTGCTGGCCGATGACCCGGGCGCGGGTAAAACCATCATGGCCGGGCTGCTGCTTAAGGAGTTGAAAATCCGCGGGCTGGTGAAGCGGACGCTGATTGTTACGCCGGCCAGTCTGACGTTTCAGTGGCAACGCGAACTCAAGGACAAATTCCGGGAGGATTTTGAAATTGTCAAAAGCGAGGTGCTCCGCGCCAACTACGGATCAAATCCATGGCAGGATAAAAATCAGGTCATCACATCCGTGGCGTGGGTTTCGCGGATAGAGGATGCTAAGGAAAGCCTGCTGCGCAGCCACTGGGATCTGGTGATTGTGGATGAAGCCCATAAAATGGCGGCCTACAGCGCTGACAAAAAAACACTCGCGTACCAGCTTGGCGAAGCGCTTTCGGACATGACCGACCATTATTTGCTGATGACCGCAACCCCGCATAAGGGCGATCCCGATCAGTTCTGCCTGTTTCTGGAACTGCTGGATCGGGACGTGTATGGCAACGTCAAAAGCCTCGAGGAGGCCATGAAACGCAACAACGCGCCATTTTATCTACGCCGCACCAAAGAGGCGCTGATTCACTTTCCCGATCCCGATACCGGACAAAGCAAACGCCTGTTCACCCGGCGAACCGTAAAAACCATGAGCTTCAACATAGACAGTGAAGAATTTGAGCTTTACGACGTGCTGACGCGGTATGTGGAAGATCAATCCATCAAAGCGCAGGCGGCCAATTCCTCCACCGGGCGGGCGGTGGGTTTTACCATGGCGATGCTGCAAAGACGGTTTGCGTCCAGCGTGTTCGCGGTGCGGCGCACGCTGGAGCGTATGCGCGATAAACGGCAGTCGATTCTGACTGATCCGGAAGGATACCGCGAAGAACAAATGAACAATCGAATTCCGGAAAACTTTGAAGATCTGACGGATGAAGAGCAGCAGAAAATCATGTCCGACCTGGAAGGCGTGGTACCGGCGGTGGATGCCGAAACATTACGGGAGGATATTTTTAATCTGGGGCGGCTGATTGACCTGGCTCGGCAGCTTGAGCAACGGGAAACGGAATCAAAGCTGGTCAAGCTGCGTGAGGTTATCGCAAGCCAGGGCATTTTCACCGATCCGAAAATGAAACTGCTGATTTTCACCGAGCACAAGGACACGCTGGACTATCTCGTGGGTAAATTGCGGATGTGGGGGCTGACGGTAACCCAAATTCACGGCGGCATGAAAATTGGTGATCGCGATACCCCGGGAACTCGCATCCATGCAGAACGCGAATTCCGGGAATCCTGCCAAGTCATGGTGGCCACCGAAGCAGCCGGCGAGGGCATCAACCTGCAATTTTGCTGGATGATGATTAACTACGATATTCCCTGGAATCCCATGCGGCTGGAACAGCGCATGGGGCGGATTCACCGCTACGGTCAGGAAAAGGACTGCCTGATATTGAATTTTGTTTCCACTAATACCCGCGAGGGCGGCGTATTGCACACCCTGTTCACGCGCATCGAACAGATTGAAAATGATCTGGACCCGCATAAAACCGGCAAGGTATTTAACGTGCTGGGCGATGTATTTCCGTCCAACCAGATCGAAAAAATGATCCGGGATATGTACGCGCGCAACCTGACGGAAGAATCGCTTAAAAACCGGATTATTGAGGAAATTGACACGCAGCGATTCCGCAAAATCACCGACGCCACGTTGGAAGGGCTGGCGAAACGATCCTTAAACTTATCCGCCATTATGGGCAAATCAGTGGAGGCAAGGGAGCGCCGCCTGGTCCCGGAAGTTATTGAGGACTTTTTCAAATCCGCCGGGCCGGTCGTGGGAGTGTTTCCCAAGGAAGTACGTGCCGGGGGACATCTTTACCGTGTGGGCCGAATACCGCGCAATTTATGGCCGCTGGGCGAGCAATTGGAACCGCGCTTCGGCAAATTAGGACATGAATACCAGCAAATTGTATTTGATAAAAACCTGCTGGCCCGCGAAAGCATCGCTGAATGGGTAACACCGGGCCATCCGCTTTTTGAGACGGTGCGGGAAAGCCTCGCGGAGCGTGTGCATGATGATTTGTTGCGCGGGGCGGTGTTTTATGACTTGCATCATGCCGTGCCGTATCGGTTGGATGTTTTTTCCGCATCCATAAAAGATGGCCGGGGAAATCAACTGCATCGCCGCCTTTTTGCGGTTTCCAGCGACGCACAGGGAAATATCGCCATTAAGCAGCCTACCGTGTTCCTTGACCTATCGCCGGCAGCGGAAGGAACGGCCGCCCCGGCTTCCAGCGGAATGCCAACCCGCGCAAAACTTGAGCAGGCGCTGGTGGAGCGTGAATTGAAGGGCTTCCTCACGGAGACAGTCGCGGGGCGGCAGAAGGAAATACAGGTCGTTGGCCGACATGTCGAAATCAGCCTTAAGGAATTGATTCATCGCCACAACCTGACTTTTGCGAGGCTCGGCGAACAACAGCAGAACGGGGATAAATCACCGCAACTCGCCGGGCTCATCAAGCAGGCCGAGGATCGCATCGAAGATCTCAACCACCGGCTGGAAAACCGCCGACGTGAATTGGATCAGGAACATCAATGCGCCATCGGCGATATTCAGTTCATCGGTGCGGCCTGGGTGTTGCCGCATCCGGAACGCACCAGCCCTGGAATGGCGGCCATGGTGCGTGATGATGATATTGAACGCATTGCGGTGGAAACGGTGATGGCCTATGAGAACGCGCAAGGCCGCAATGTGGAAAGCGTCGAAACACAGGATCGCGGTTTTGACTTAATTTCGCGCAAGCCCCACCCGGAGGACGCCGCCACGGCCGTCGAAGTGCGGTTTATCGAAGTGAAGGGCCGCAGCGGAGTGGGCGAAATTGCGTTAAGCAGCAATGAATACAAAACCGCCGCGCGCTTGAAGCAGGATTATTGGCTCTACGTGGTGTACAATTGCGGCAGCAATCCGGCGGTGCACGTAATACGTGATCCAGCCAGGCTGGGTTGGCGCGAAGTTATGGCGGTGGAACATTATTCGGTTCCGGCGGCGGCGATATTGGGAGCGGAGGGGTGCCAGTGATTCCGAAGTTAACCCACAGCCGATCCCAGCTTAAGTGCCACATCAATGAATATGAGGACGGAGCGTGTAGCCTGTTTACGTCCGCCGACACTTATCCGGATCTTTTTGATTTTCACCTTTCGGAAATCAAGCCCCTTGCTCCACGCGGATGGTGCGTTTCCAAGGGTGGGAAGATGAAGTACCTGTGGTTTCCGCCAGGTTCGCTTAGTTCCAATCACCTTGCCCGGATTGAGCAATGGAAGCAGAGTTTTGAGCAATACGTGTTGATCGGATTGAGCAGCCACATCAAGCCCATCTTTTGTGGGGAACTGGACTTCTGCATGGGGCTGTCTTTCAACTACGATCCCGACGCAAATATCCGGACAAAATGTGGCGAGGCCCTCTATCAAGCGAAGTACCAATCTTCCGGAAGCCATTTCGCCACAATAACGGCCGCTATGGCCACGGCCTTTGCGCTTTTGCCCATACCGCCTGAAGAAGGCGACAACCGTCTAGCCAGCGCCGTTCCTTCCAATCTGAGCAGTGACAATTTCGGCAGAAAACTTGCGAGCGCTGTCGCGAAGGACTGCGGGGTACCCTTCACCCCAAGCGGGCTGAGTTGCGATAAGGCCGCACTAAAGAATCTGTCCCTTATTGACAAAGCCAAGCAGTGGTGTGATTTATACGAATCCGGGCAATGCGTTACAATGAATGCGGACGCAAAGGGCAAAACGGTGATCGTTGTTGATGACCTTTACCAATCCGGCGTTACGCTCTGGTGCTATGCGAGGTATTTGAAGCGCCTTGGAGCCAAATACGTTTTGGGTTTGGTGTGCGTAAAATCGTTACGGGATACAGATAACCTATGAACGAAATTCCGCTATTACAGTTGATTCACACCAAAGGGATCGGGGAAGCCGCCCTGCGGCGGCTGGCCGAGGCCTGCGCGCGGGATAAGTTGTCGATAGATGGGGCCCTGCGACGCGGCGCGCCATGGCTTTCCCAGGCCTTGGGCGTCTCCGAAGAGATTGTCGGGAATATCGCCGGAGCGGCCGATGCCGCCGCCCGCCTCTGGGAAGATCTGCGACGCCAAGGCGTCAGTATCATCTGGCTCGGCGACAATCACTACCCGGCAAGACTCAAGGCGGTTCTCGGAAATCAGGCCCCGGCGTTTCTTTTTTTGAAAGGTGACGCAAAGTTCCTCGAATCACCGGCTGTTGGTTTTTGTGGCTCTCGCAAAGCGTCGGAGAAGGGCCTTGGTATCACACGCGAGGCCGCCGCGGCGCTGGCGGCCCGAAATGTATGCGTTGTCAGCGGCTACGCCCACGGCGTGGACTTGGCCGCACACCGCGCGGCTCTGGCCGCCGGCGGAGCGACAATATTTGTTATGGCCGAGGGAATAGAGCATTTCCGTATAAAAAAAGAGATCGCGGATGTGTTGGATAAAGGACAATTTCTTGTCGTTTCCCAGTTTCCGCCGGGGCTGCCATGGATGGCGCGCAACGCGATGAAACGCAATAGCACCATCATTGGACTTTCGGACGGGATGATTCTCGTGGAATCAGGAAATACTGGCGGCACATTCGCAGCGGGCGACGAGGCAATCAAACGTCACCATCCGCTGTTTGTGATTGACTTTGGATCCCCCGGCCCTTCCGCTGAGGCGAATCCGCACTTTATCGCACGCGGCGGGATACCCATCCGCGGACGCTCCCTGGATAGGAAGCCAAACCTGGACCGTGTATTGGAAGTTGCAAATAAGCCGCGCTGGCGAGCGGCAGGCTCCGCCGCGTCGCTGTTTCGATAAGGTGATGATGTTTACCCGGAAAGATGAAAAGCGACCACTGGCCGCGAATACCGGCGGGGCACTACCATGGTTGCCGCCGGACGCGAATACCAAGCCACTGGAGTTCCTTGCCTATGCGATCCCGCGCGCCGGGCAGGATGCGCGTTCCTACAAACATTCCGTCGATGGATTCAATGTACACGGCGAACCCCTGGGCGCAAACGTTTCTTTTCTGAATTATGACGGCATTGCGATATTTGCCGGGGCGTTCGAGCGGATGGATCCTTCCGACGCAGGCGACTACGTCCGGTGCCTGAGCGACGCCGACCTTGACCGGCGTGAGCGCGAGTTCTTCTCGGCCTTCGATAAGGGAATTCCTATCATTTTCCTGCTGCCCGCGTCTCATCCACTTTCGCCTTATCAGACTCGCCCCCTTCCCGATATCTTCCGCCGCATTGCGCAGATCTTCGGCATTGGCCATTCACCGCTTCGGGAGCCGCATCCGAGGTTGGTGAGCGAGGTGCCGGAGTTCAAGGAATACATTCAGCGCCACGGTACCGGCTACGCCGAGTTATCCGTGCCGGAAACGACCCCATACAAGCTAACACCCATCTGCAAACAGGACGGGCATCACCTCGGCCTGGCGCTGGCAGACAAGCTATTTATCCTCCCATGTACCCAACCGGCAAACGAACTTCAGGTGCGTGATATGGTCTGCGAAGCGGTCGCCGCCGTCATCGCCTACCGTAAACGGGTTTCACGCGAACTGCCCGCGTGGGTCGGGGAGTTTTCATTTTCGCAGGAGGCAAAGCTGATTGGCGACGCGGATGGCCTCCGCAGGAAGCTTGAGAGCCTTGAGACAAAAATCGCGGCGTATAAAAATTTCAAGGCGGTGCTTTGCCTGCAATCCGATCCATTGGTGGAAGTGGTTGTTGAAATCTTCGACAAATTCTTTGGGCTCAGTCTGGTGGGCGAGGATGACAAAATCGAGGACAAACGACTGCTCGACGCGGAGGGCAAATGTATTGCCCTCTTTGAGATCAAAGGTATCAAGGGCAACTTCGATCGCCCAATGGTCAATCAGGTTGATGATCACCGGGAAAGGCGAGGATTGCTGCCGACATTCCCCGGGATCGCCATTGTCAACACTTTCCGCTCCGCAGGATCGCTGGAGGAGAAAGACCAACCGCCAAATTCGGAGATTATCATAAAGGCGGTGCAGGACAATGTGCTGCTGATCCGCACGCTGGACCTGCTGCGTTTAGCCGACCTTACGGAGCGGGGGATAAAAACCGGTGAAGACTTTAAGGATATATTGCTCCGTAAAACCGGGTGGATGAAGGTGGAAGGTGATGCGGTTACGGTGGTGAAAAAGTGAATCCAAAATATCCCCAACGCCTTATTGAAGTTGACTTGCCTATCAAGCGCATTTCCGCCCATGCGCGGCGGGAGAAGTCGATCCGGCATGGGCATATTTCTACGCTGCATATCTGGTGGGCGCGGCGGCCATTGGCGGCTTGCCGGGCGGTGATTTGCGCATCGCTTTGGCCTGATCCGGCTGACCCCTTATGTCCGCCGGCCTTCCGCGCGGCGGCGGCGCAGCAGATGATCGCATTTGCCAAGTCTGCGCTGGCCGATGCGGGGATTGCCGGCATTTGTGATGGTGAATCTTGGAGGCGCTACGGTGAACTGGCCCAACGAAAAGCACCGCTGGATTTAACCACGATTCCGGTGCCCCGCCGCAATGGTGATCCTCCACCGGCCAAGCTCGCCGATTTGGAATTATTGCGGACCCTGCTGTTGGATTTCATTGCGGATTTTGCGGCTTGGGAGGCCTCCACACAAAAAGTTTTCCTTTCCACCGCCCGGGCGCTTACGCAAGCCGCGCATGAAAGCCTGGGCGGCTTGCCGGGCACGCGGCCCCTGGTGGTGGATCCGTTCGCCGGTGGCGGGTCAATTCCGCTGGAGGCACTGCGCGTGGGCGCTGATGCGTTTGCCAGTGATCTTAATCCGGTGGCGGTGCTGCTGAACAAAGTGGGACTGGAATATATTCCCAAATATGGCCAACAGTTGGCCGATGAAGTGCGGAAATGGGGGCTATGGATAAAAGAGCAGGCGGAAAAGGAACTTTCCCAATATTATCCCAAGGATGCTGATGGCGCTGTGCCCATTGCTTATTTATGGGCGCGGACCATTCAATGCGAAGGGCCGAACTGCGGTGCCGAGGTACCGCTGATGCGGTCCCTGTGGCTGGCCAAGAAAGTAAATCGCAGCGTAGCGCTGAAAATTATTCCCAACCCGGTGGCCAAGAGAGTCGATTTTGAAATTATCCGGAATGTAAAAACGTCAGAGGTTGGCGGTGGAACCGTGGCCCGTGGGTCAGCCACGTGTCCGTGTTGCGGCTACACCACGCCGGTGGCGTCCGTGCGGGTACAACTTAAAGCCCGCAAGGGCGGGGCCGCTGATGCGCGGCTGTTTGCGGTGGTGACAACGCGGGCGGATCAACCGGGCCGCTTCTACCGTTTGCCCGCCGAGAAAGATTTGCAGGCCACCGCTGCGGCGGCGAAGGAATTAGGAAAACGGCGAAAGGAACACACCGGGCCGCTTTCTCTGGTGCCGGAGGAACCGCTGCCACCGCAGGGAACGCTCGGTTTCCGCGTCCAGCTTTACGGCATGGAGCAGTGGTGCGATCTGTTTGCGCCGCGCCAGGCCCTTGCGCTGACCACGTTGGCCCGGCTTGTGCGCGAGGTGGGAGAGAAACTTGAGAGCGGGGACGAATCAGAACTCGCCGGAGCGGTGCAGGCGTGCCTCGCAATGGCATTGGATAAACAGGCGGACCTCGGTAACTCGTTATGCCCTTGGGAGCCAATCGCGCAATGCCCCCGCCATCTATTCGGACGCCAAGCGATCGGAATGGTCTGGGACTTCGGCGAGGGAGCACCGATCGGGGAATCTAGCGGGGCGTGGTCAATCCAAGTTGGCCGTACCGAGCACATCCTCACGGGCATTGGGAGCGACTGGAAAGCGGGAGAGGTGCAGCGAACTTCTGCGTCATACCATTGCTTGCCGAGCGACGCCGCCTCCGCGTTCATCACCGACCCGCCATATTACGATGCCGTTCCCTACGCCGACCTTTCTGACTTCTTTTACGTCTGGCTCAAACGCACCTTGCCCGCATCGTTGGATGGGGCGTTCGGCGATGAACTCACGCCGAAGGCCGATGAGTGCATCGTGGATGAAGTTAAGGGAAAAGACAAAGCCTATTTTGAAAGCACCATGGCGGCGGCCATGGCCGAGGGGCGGCGGATACTGCGGCCGGATGGTATCGGCTTGATCGTCTTCGCACATAAATCCACCAGCGGATGGGAAGCACAGCTGCAGGCGATGGTCGATGCGGGCTGGGTTATCACGGGTTCGTGGCCAATTGATACCGAAATGGGCAGCCGGTTGCGAGCTATGGATTCCGCAGCACTGGCCAGCAGCGTGCATCTGGTTTGCCGGCCGCGGGAAAATAGTGATGGCAGCGTTCAGACCGACGCTATTGGCGATTGGCGGACGGTTTTGCAGGAACTGCCCAGGCGCATTCATGAATGGATGCCGCGACTGGAGGCGGAGGGTGTGGTGGGCGCCGATGCGATTTTTGCGTGCCTCGGACCCGCACTGGAAATTTTTTCACGCTACAGCCGCGTGGAAAAGGCCACTGGGGAAAAGGTAACATTACGCGAATATCTGGAACATGTGTGGGCGGCGGTATCGCAAGAAGCGCTGCGGCTGGTGTTTAACGGGGCGGATGCGGGATCATTGGAGCCTGATGCCCGGCTGACGGCAATATGGCTTTGGACGATGGGAGCGGGAAATAATGGCGAAGGTGACGGGGGACAGGTTACAGGGGACAGCAATGATGATGGAGGAGAGGAGGTTGCCCCCGACGGTAACGAGGGTGGTACTGGCAAGGCGGGGGCGAATAATACCGGCTATACGTTGGAATATGATGCGGCGCGGAAAATTGCACAGGGATTGGGGGCGAATTTGGAACAATTGGCCGACGTGGTGGAGGTGAAAGGGAGTAAGGCCCGGCTGTTGGCCGTGGCGGAACGCACGCGGATCTTGTTTGGCAAGGATGAGGGGCAGGTGCCGCGGAACGCCCGGAAGAAAGCCCGGCAGGCGAATTTATTTGCCGGCATTGATGAACTGGAAAATGAAGATGGCGGATGGGGTGACAAGAGCGTGCCGAAGCTGGGCCATACGGTATTGGATCGCGTGCATCAGAGCATGATATTATTTGCCGCCGGGCGGGGCGAGGCGGTCAAGCGTTTTCTGGTGGAAGAAGGGGCGGGCCGAGACGGTAAGTTCTGGAAGCTGGCCCAATCGCTCTCCGCGCTTTATCCTGTAGGTACCGAGGAGAAACGGTGGGTGGACGGCGTGTTGGCGCGGAAGAAGGGACTGGGGTTATGAATGAGCAGCAATTGAGATCGCCGGTCCGTGCCGTGGCGGTCTAAAAACTCTACGGTAAAAGGATTTGATAGTGCCGACAGTTCGACCCTCTGTATTTGTTGGGTCCTCGTCTGAGGGCTTGAAAATTGCTGAAGCAATCCAGGTAGGATTGGATCGCGCCTGCGAGGTCGTATTGTGGAGCCAGGGGGTTTTCGGCCTCGCAACTGGAACACTTGAGGCCCTAGTTGAGAAATCGCAGAATTTCGATTTTGCGATCCTGGTCCTAACGCCGGACGACATGGCGTCGAGCCGAGGAGTAGAAAAAGCCCAGCCACGAGACAATGTACTGATTGAACTCGGGCTGTTCATTGGGGTCCTGGGCCGGGCAAGAACATTCATTGTGTACGACCATGCCGCTGGTATTAAACTGCCAACCGATCTTGCCGGGGTTACACACGCGAGTTTTCAAAGCCACAAGGACGGCAACTTGGTGGCTTCGCTGGGTGCTGCTTGTACCGAGATCAAAACTGCCATCGAGAAACTTGGGAACAGGGTGCGTACCCGCCCGGATTTTGACGTGGACCAAAATACGCAGTTTCAGATCATCGCTGATCTTCTCGATGAGGCCGCAAAGCAGTTTTTGATTCTTATGGACGAAAAGAATTTGAGCCTGAGGAGGGAATCAATTTTCGGTCCGGGAATTCGCTACCAGTATCAACAGCGGAAGATGAGGCAACTGGCGGGGAATGGTTTTTTCTCCGTCGATAAGCTCTGTGACAGCCTCCCAGACGCGGGACTCCTGCAGATTGATTTACGCGCAATGGTATCCCTTACAGCCCGTGGCAAGTCTTTCGCGGAATGGTTAGTCAAGCGCGGGTACAAAGCCGATGATTTCAAATCGGACTTTGGTGAATGGGGAAATTCTGACCCGCGGGGGTGGCCTCCGCAGGGATGGCCGCTTGTGCCCGCAGAAGTGCCAAAAGGATAACCAGCAGGTGTTGAGAAACTGCGGCATAGACGCCGTGCTAAACGGAAACGCACGGATAAAACGCACGGTTGAAATTGAAAACGCACGCCGTGCGTTTCGTGCGATTGCCTCGGCGGGTAGGTGCCACGGTTACAGGATATGTAAAACGGGGTAGAATTCGGATTCGGTGTCGGCGGATCGCCGATATTGGACGCCAGGAGATGGAATATGTATTCGAACCTTTCAATCAAAAACCTTCGCGGAATCGAGTCGCTGCAATTAGAGAACGCGCGGCGGATGAACCTGATCGTCGGGCGAAACAATACCGGGAAATCTACAGTGTTGGAGAGCCTGTTTCTTCTCGGTAGTGCCACCAATGGGACCGCAGCCCTTTCCATCGCGCAGCAGCGCGACCAATTTTCCCTGCAGGCTGACAGGCTGTGGCGTCCCTTGTTCGGTAACGCAGATCCTCGCCATCCGATTGAAGTAGACGGCCGGTGGGACGATCAGACCCGCCGACTCAAAATATCAGCCCTTAAGGCCGAGCCAGTCTCTGCGTCCACCGACCCGAAGCTGTCGCCAACAATACGCGTTACTACTATTTCCGACAATTTCATCATCGGCGGATTAGAACTTGCATTCAGAACCGCCGAAGGTGTACCGTCTGAGGGCACGATCAGGATTAATCCGGCAACCCACATGATTGGCACCAGTGGTCCGGAGGAGCCTGTCACAGAAATTGTTCCAACCGGGTTCCTATCCGCCCGTGGCTGGCCGTCCATGCCGGATGTCGCTCGGCAATTCAGCGCTTTGGTGAAAGTAAAACAGGAGGATTCCGTCGTCGAAGCCCTGAAATCACTTGACCCGCGAATCAGCCGGCTTGAGGTGCTTTCTGATGGCGGATCTGCGGCGGTTTACGCCGACATTGGTTTGGACTCCCTGTTGCCGCTTGCTGCGGCGGGCGAAGGCTTGGTGCGGCTATTTGTCATGGCTGTGAGCTTCGCCGATATCAGAGGAGGCGTGCTTCTGGTGGACGAGATCGACAATGGCTTGCACCATTCGGTGATGGCGCAACTTTGGATGTTCTTGGCGCAGCATTGCGAGCGGTTCAATGTGCAGGTGTTTGCCACCACGCATAGTGATGAAATGATCCGCTCCGCCTTGCAGTGTCTGCACGGCGAATCCCAGCGACCGGGTTTGTTCCGCATTGACGCTCGCGAAGGTCGGCACGAAGTGACGAGCTACGATGCCGAGGCCATCGCGGCCGTGCTGGAATCCAACTTCGAGGTGCGGTCGTGAGCAGCGGAACCGATGAGGAACGATTGCCAACCCGCTCGCCGACAGCGAAGATTCAGATTACCAAATCCAAGCTGCTGCTGGTTGAGGGTAAGGACGAAGAATGGATCCCATCCGTCACCCCGGGACAAAGCCCGTGCCCACGCCTGGCTGGCGGGACAGGATGATCCCGAAAAGCGGGTCGGCGAGGCGGCGCAGGCCGGGTATTGGCCTTTTGCGGACTCGGCGTTCGACAATCTATGGCAGTTTATTGGCACCATGTAGGATGGCTTTATGGCCTTACAGCCCTGGTACAAAGTTATTAATCCGCGTGAGGACTTACGCGACGGCAAACCTCTGGATGCGTCGGAATTCGCGGTACACCTGGATCATGTCCGCGATGGCCGGGCACCTGCGGATTATCAAAATCCGCAGCGATTCTTTGGCCGGACATATTTAACCAAAAACCTTATTGATCTGGCCGCACAGGTGGTTCGGCGGCTTTCGGGAATCAGAACCGAAACGTCGGCGGTTTTTAATATGACCACGCAGTTTGGCGGCGGCAAAACACACGCGCTGACGCTGCTTTACCATCTGGCCCGTGGCGGGCCGGAGGCCGGCGCATGGATGGGTGTGGATGGCATACTGGAAAGAGCGGGCGTGCCAAGCGTGCCCGTGGCGGCGACGGCGGTTTTTGTCGGTACAGAGTTTGACGCCATATCCGGGCGAGGCGGCAAGGGCGGCACCCCCTTGCGTAAAACGCCATGGGGTGAAATTGCCTGGCAACTGGGCGGCGCGGAGGCATTCGCCATTGTGGCGGAACACGACAAACAGCTTACGGCACCATCCGGTGATGTGATCCGGCGGCTGCTGCCGGCGGATAGGCCCTGCCTGATTCTCATGGACGAATTGATGAATTTTGTCAGTCGCTTCCGGAAAAACGGGCTGGCCGGCCAGCTCTACAATTTTCTGCATAATCTTTCAGAGACCGTGCGCGGGCAGGATAACACGGTATTGGTGGCATCCATACCGGACTCAGAATTGGAAATGAACGCGGAAGACCAGTCGGATTATGACCGCTTCAAGAAAATGCTGGATCGGTTGGGCAAGGCGGTAATTATGTCCAGCGAGGGGGAAGCATCGGAAATTATTCGCCGCCGATTGTTTGAATGGGACGGCCCAAACAAGGATGCGGAAAAGACCATCGCGCAATATGTTGAGTGGGTATTGGACAATAAAACCCAGATCGGCGATTTCCCGGTGGATCATGCTCGCGAGGCGTTCAGGTCAGCGTATCCGTTCCATCCGACGGTGTTATCCGTGTTTGAACGCAAGTGGCAGGCACTGCCGCGGTTTCAGCAGACGCGGGGGGTTTTACGGCTGCTGGCGCTGTGGGTATCGCGCGCGTTCCAAGATGGCTACAAGGGGGGGCATAAAGACCCGTTGATCGGATTAGGAACAGCGCCATTGGATGAATCGTTGTTTCGCACGGCCATGTTTGAGCAGCTTGGCGAGCCGCGGCTGGAAGGGGCGGTAACGACGGACATTTGCGGCAAGCGTGATTCGCATGCCCAGCGACTGGACCGCGAGGCGGATGAGGCAATTAAAAAAGGCCGCCTGCATACCAAAGTGGCCACGGCCATTTTTTTCGAATCCAACGGCGGGATGGCCCGCCACGAGGCGACGGTACCGGAAATAAGACTGGCGGTGGGTGAACCGGAATTGGACATTGGGAATGTGGAAACCGTGTTGGAGGCGTTGGGGCAATCCTGTTACTACCTGTCCATTGAGAAGAACCGGTATCGGTTCAGCCTGTCACCGAATCTGAATAAACTGCTTTCCGATCGCCGGGCGAGTATTCAGGGATCGCAAATTGACGAGCGTGTCAGGACGGAAATACAGAAAGTTTTTACGGCGGGAGCCGGTGCGGAACGAATATACTTCCCGGAGAAAAGCAGCCAGATTCCTGATCGGCCGGTGCTGACGTTGGCTGTTATGGGTTTGGATCATACATTGAGTGACGGCGATGCCACGCGGCAGTTGATCGCAGATCTGACAAGGGAATATGGCAAATCTTCGCGGACCTTCAAAAGTGCGGTGATCTGGGTGGCAGCGGATTCAGCCCAACTGCTGCGCGAAGAGGCCCGCAAGGCCTTGGCGTGGGAAGACATCAGGGAGCAGGATCTATCGCGCCTTGATGATGCCCAGCAGCGTCAATTGGAGGAGCATATTCGCCGCTCGAAGCGGGATTTGGTGGAGGGGGTGTGGCGCAGCTACAAAAATGTGCTGCTATTGGACAAGGCCAATGAGTTGCGGACCGTGGATTTGGGGTTAATCACCTCCAGTCAAGCTGCGGACATGCTTACCGTGATAATCAAACGGCTGCGCGAGGAAGGGGATATTGAAAAGGATATTAGCGCGAATTTTCTGGTGCGGAATTGGCCCGCGATGGCGCAGTGGAGCACCAAGGCGGTGCGGGATGCATTTTTCGCTTCCCCACAGTTGCCGCGGTTGATAAATGGTGACGCAATAAAGGATACCATCGCACGCGGCGTGCGTGATGGTATTCTGGCGTATGTCGGCAGAAAGCCGGATGGCCATTATGAACCGTTTATTTTCGAGAAGGAGCTTGCAGCTAACGAGGTCGAAATATCAGAAGATATGTTTGTCATTCGGGGCGAGGAAGCAAAAAAGCACATCGAGCCGCCGCGATTAACGAAACTCGTTGTTACGCCGTCGCGTGCGACAGTTGAACCGGGCCAACAGATCATCTTCAGGACACAGGGAATTGATCAATTCGGACGGAATATGGAAGTGGCGAAGGAGGCTGTGGTGTGGACGGCCGGCGGTGGAAGCATCGCCGCTGGAGCCTTTACCGCCGGCGCATTGGAGGGGACTTTTGCCGTGCAGGCGCTGGTGGGCGAGGTGGCCGTTGCCGCGGAGATTACCGTGGGCAAGGCGGGTGTACTGCCCCTGATGAGAGCGGCGGCGGCGAAGCAGGCAGGCTTCCGGTGGTCGGGGGAAGTGCCGCCGCAGAAATGGATGAATTTTTATACCAAAGTTCTCTCGCGGCACGTCACCGATGGCGGATTAAAACTAACCGTAAAAGTTGAGGTCAACCCCGATGGCGGCATTTCCGAGCAGCGCCTGGAAGAAGCGCGGGCGGCCCTGCGTGAGTTAGGGTTAAGCGACGAAATTGACGGATCGTGATGGGAGCGTGGGCGGCGTTGTTAATCGTGGTCTCCACCAGTCGTGACGGCGGAGAACTGCATCGTCAAATCAGACTGTGTTTCCGCGGAGAACTCAATGCTGCCGCATTGAGCTAATTGTTCGCATCACGGTTGGGGGGCATCGGGCGGCGGCCCGATAGAGAGGTGAATTTAGAAAGTTGAGCAGTGGAGCGCGGGCGGTTTAAATGGGTGGGAGTCCGTGGAGGAGGCGGTCGTTTATTATGTCGAGGGTGTCGTAGTCGAATTTGCCGGGGGATGAGCGCCAGAGCCAGTGGCCGTTGTTTTTGCGTTTGGACTGGATTTTAAGCTGGTCTTTGGCGCGGCGGAGTGTGCGGTAGGAGAAGCCGGCGGCGGTGGCGGATTTGAGGATGTCGGTTTGGGGGACGGGGCCGCGGGCGAGTAATTCGCAGAGCCATTGGGCGCATTGGTCGAGCTTGAGGGGGTCGGGTCCGGTTGGGCGGGGTGGTGGGGCGAGGATGGCGTGGATGTTTTCGTTTTCTGACAGATCATCTGCCCAGGCGATGGCGTTGTTTTCAATTTGAAATGGCAGGGCTGGGGCCAGGACGCTTAGGCTGTTTTTGAGCTGGATGAATACCCGGCGGTGAGGTTGGGTGTTTTCTTCGCGGTGGTCGGGGGATGCGGCGAAGATAATTGAAGCGAAAGGGGCCAGGGTATTTATTCGGGGGATGCGGCGGAGCGGGTCGCCACGGCCAAGGTGCATGGGCATCAGGGCGAGAATGGTTATGGAACGACTGTAGAGATGCTGGTAAAGTTCGTAAAGTTTTCTGGCTGTGCTGTAAGGTTCATGGTCGTTGCTGGTGAGAAAGGAGAGCGGGTCGATGATGACGAGTTTCAGGTCTTTGATCTGGTCGGTGCAGGATTTGAGATTTTCCATAGCCAGGTCGGTGGTGGTGATGACTTTATCGACGTTGGCACGGGCGGCTTCGAGGCGCGTGCGCATGTTGTCAATGAGATCTTCTTGCGGGGTAATAAGCAGGACCGAGCCGACGGAAGGGCGCTGGGCTGCTTCGAGTTCGGCGGCATTAGCGGCGGCCAAGGGGCATGAGGTGATGATGGGTGATTTGATGGGTTTGCGGGCCTTTTTGCCCGGGGGCGTGGAGTTTTTGTCAGACGGCAGAGGAGCAGGGGACGGGGTATCAGGCACGGGGTCAGGCAGGAGATCAGGTAGAAGGTCATACATGGGGGCGGTGGTTGGGGTGCCGGGGAATGGGGCGGCGGTGGTGACGCGGGCGGCGAGGTCCAGCGCAATAAAGGTTTTGCCTGAACCGGGCGGGCCAGCGAGGAGGACAATTTTGCCTTTGGGCAGGCGATTTCGCCAAAGCCAGCGAGGTGCGATAGGGGGCAGGTTAGCCAGGCAACTGGTGGCGGTGTGGAGATCAGACATGTTAAGCCTTTCTTTTTCAGGGATCGATGATCACGGATCACGGATCAATGATTATTGTGGGGGCTATAGGGCGCGGTGGGGGAGGGGAAATCAATATTTGTCAGTAATTGCAGTATTGATCAGTAATTTCAGTATCGATCAATAGACGCGAGGTTACAGGGGACGGGTTACGGGTGATAGGTTACGGGTTACAGTTGAAGCGAGGATATGTTTTGTTAAATGCGGGAGGGTGGGTTACAGGGTTTGGAAATCCGATGGTTTGGTCATTGGTCATTGGTCATTGGTCCTTGGTC
>JAKBAC010000208.1 GCA_021809365.1 Planctomycetota bacterium
CGCTTGGGACATCCACTGGCATTGTGACTGATCCGGAATCACAGCGGTTCATTGGTTCATTAACTGAAAGGCGAGGGCTGTTGCGATGAAAGAGCGGAGAAATCGCAGAATCAGCGGCGCGTTGGTGCGTCATGCCGTGGCAGGTGCCGTTGCCGTTGCCGTATCTGTAATGAGAGCCGGTGAGATCAGTGCCCATCCCTTCCTTGGCACCACATGGCAGGACACGGCGTATCCATCCTTCGGCGACTTTTTCACGCAACTGACCCCGGAAAACGACGGCAAATGGGGCAGCGTCGAGCCGGTGCAGGGCACATTCGACTGGTCCCATCTCAGCGCGATGTACACCCTGGCGGCGCAGCGTGGAATGTTGGTCAAGCAGCATAATATGATCTGGAAGGGCCAGCAGCCGGCATGGGTGACGGCCAGAAATGCTACCTCGGCGGAACAGAAGTGGTTTTCCGCTTACGCCGGCAGATTTTCTCCCAATTTGATCGATGTGGTCAACGAACCACTGGATGGTGCGCCGCAGTACGCAGCCGGCCTGCCCGATGGAGGAACGTCCTCCTCCAGTTATGGCGGATTCGGCTGGGTGGTACAGGCGTACAAGTTGGCGCGAACGGACTTTCCGAATGCCACGCTGCTGATCAATGATTACGGCATTCTTGCCAGCGGCACAAAGACCGCACAGTACATGGCCCTGATCAAAACCCTCAAAAGCAAGAGACTCATTGATGGTATTGGCCTGGAAGCACATGGCTTGGAGCATGTCAGCGCACAAACCATACAAACGGATCTTAACACCCTCGACACGCTGGGACTTCCGATTTATATATCGGAATATGATCTGAATCAGTCCAGTGATGCCGCACAGCTTGCGCAGATGAAAGCTCAGTTCCCGATTTTCTATACCAACTCCATGGTCAAGGGTGTCACGCTTTGGGATTTCGCCTATGGCCATACCTGGCAAAGCAATGCCAATTTGCTGTATGCCAGCGGCAATCCCCGCCCGGCCATGCAATGGCTTGAAAGATATGTGAATCCCGGCGGAACAGTCATTGATAGTGGTGCGGTGCAGACGGTTGCATCCGCTGCCGGGATTGCAATGGGGCCTATTGCCATTGATTTCGGCGGCGGTACGCTGCGCTATGCTGGAACTGGAATCAACCTGAAAAACGTTTTGCAAGTTAACGATAATGCCGCCTTAATTGATATCAATGGTCAGGCTGGCGCTCAATATTCAGGCAATATCAGCGGCGGCGGATCGCTGACCATTGAGAACACGGGCAATTCGAGCAATAACTCGCTCTTGCTTGCCGGTACCGACAGCGTCTCTGATGTTACAACCATAGCCGGAAATACCAAGCTGGTATTGGACGCCATCACGGGCGTTGCGGGGACAGGTGTGATAACCGGTGCGGTGAGGGTAAATGCCGACGGCAGCCTGAGCGGTAACGGAACGGTTGCCAATACGCTGTTGCTGGCGGGCACGCTGGCACCCGGTGATAGCTCAGCAGGCATGATTACGGTTCAAAATCTCATTATCAACAATGCTGGCAAACTCGACTTTATGCTCAACACCGCCAATGCCACGGCCGGTACCGCCGGCAACAGTCTGGTAGCGGCTGCGAATGTGACTTTAGGATCGCAAGTTATTGTGTCCATCACTGCCGGTTCATCATTTGGTGCGGGAATGTATCATTTATTAAGCTTTTCCGGCGGCATCGCCAACGCCGGGGACATCAATTCCTGGATCATCGACGGCCCTGTGGGGTTCAGTTATGCGTTGACCGATCCGGCGGGGATGATTAACTTGAGTGTAACGGCTGTGCCGGAACCAGCGACACTGGTGTTACTGTTGCTGGGCATTTCCGCAATCCCGCTGTGTCGGCGGCGGGCGGCAGGTTCGGCCTGCTGCAAGTAACCATGGAATGCTTTATTGCCGTTGAAAGACCGTCGTGCCATGAAAACAAAAAAACTTGTCCGCAGCATATCCGCCGCCAATATTCCGCTTCCGATGGCTCTGCCGACGCACCTTACCAGAAAGCCCGCCCGGCGGATTCTGCTTCTCATGGGGTGGTATTCGATCGCCATTCATCGTGGTGTGGCGCGGTACGCCAAACAGGCTGGATGGGCCTTGGATTCCGCCTCCGTGCGTAATGCCAGCGCCGCTCCGGTTTGGGAGCCTGACGGCATTATTGCCATGCTGGGACCCAATGCTGAAATTGCCTCGATGGTGGCATCATTCAAACTTCCAACAGTACACATCGGCTATCAGAAAGTTTTCCCCGCGCCGCGCGTGGCCAATGATAATCAGGCCATCGCCGGGTTGGCGGTGCAGCATTTTGTTGAGCGCGGCTTTCAACATCTGGCATTTTATTTCAAAGGTGTCAGCAAATGCGAACTGGAACGCATGGAATGTTTTCAGGCCGCCTGCCGCAAGGCCGGGCGAACCTTTCATCTTATTGATGCCCGATCCGGATTGCCAAAAGACTGCCCTCCGACCGCCCTGTTTGCGCAACTGCGCAAAAATCTCACCGCGCTGCCCAAGCCGTTGGCGGTTACCGCGGAAAATGATGACCTGGCGGCCGAGGTCATCTTTGCCTGTCAGGAAGAACGCCTTCTGGTGCCGGAACAGGTGGCGGTACTGGGTGTGATGAACGATGAACTGCGATGCAATTTTACCACCGTGCCGCTTTCAAGCATTGACGACAATGCCGAGGCAATGGGTTTTACCGCGGCCGAACTGCTGGATCAATTAATGGCCGGCAAAAAAATTCCGAAAGGGCCCGCGCTGGTGCCGCCGATTGGTGTTGTAACGCGGCAGAGCACGGATATTCTGGCCATTGAAAATACCGATGTGGCCATGGCCCTGAAAACCATCTGGACCCGCTACCGCGAGCCCATTAACGTGGAAGAAGTGTCGCATGGGGTGCCGATATCCTATCGGCGGCTGCATGATCTGTTTCAAAAATACGTTGGCAGAAGCATGTCCGAAGAGATTGCTCGCTTGCGTGTGGAGTATGCGGCCCGGCAATTGGCGGACAGTGATAAAAAGATTTATGCCATTGCATTGGAGTCAGGCTTTGCGGATGCCAATCGGATGGTAAAGGTGTTTCGGCGAATCAAGGGCCTCACGCCAGGACAGTTTCGGGCGTTCAGCCGCAGTCGTTCCAGTGGCTGAAGCTGTTCATAATTCAGCTATAACTTGGCAGAAAAAGCTCTTGTAATGCCCGTTTATTCAAGTCATACTGCATTCAGACATATTGATGTGATTCCTCCGCGGGAAACTGCGGAGAATGTCGATCAGGACTGGTGTTCAATGTCAGTCCGACGTTTTAGAAAAAGTTAATAGCCGGCGGGATGGATTCGCGGGCACGGAAGACGGCAAGGTGTCATCCGGATTGATGCGTCATTTTGAACATTTGCACCGGTGCATGATTTCGTCCATTCGGACGAAGGTGCTGGTGAGAGATGAGTTCCTTTTCAGGAGTAGGTCCATGAACATCAAACAGGCTCATGTCAAACGGTTGGAGCATACTGCTATACCGGCGTTGATGGCTGCAGCAGCGCTGATTGCGGTGGGGCTTCCGGCTTCGCGCGTCGGAGCGGCGGCTATTAATATTCAGTTTGGAACAAGTTCAGCCAACGGCGGTACCGCAACAGCAAGTTATTCCGGTACGGCCATGGATAGCAGCGATTCCGGTACGGTGTGGAATCAGGATTTCTTTGCGGCGAACACCAGCAGTGGCGGCACGAACTACGGCGGAGCCAGTGGCACCGACTCAAGCCTGGTATATTCAGACGGGTCAACCGCAAGCGGTATAAGTGTGACCGTAAACATCGGCAATCCGAGCTTCTCTACGAGTTCATCCGCCGCGCAGGACAGCACCGTTCCTGCCTACATGCAGGGATATGGCTGGAATTCGCCACAGTATGATTCCAATGCCGCCCAAACCGTTAGCATATCGGGATTGACCAACGGTGCCGGCTACGATATCTATTTATACAGTTCCGGCCCTTATAATGAGGCTGGCACTCTCTTCCAACTGGCGGCCGCCAATACCCCGGCGGGGGCGGGATCCTATATGCTGATCGACCCAAAGGTCAACGGCGCAGATGTCCGTGATCCCAATTTTAATACCAACGCCAGTCCGGGCAGCGGGAACTATGCCGCGTTTTCATCCGGCGCTCCGGTTACCGTGGCGACCCCGACCGCTGATCCCACATCCAACGGTGGGCTGAGCAATTGGGGTGTGTTTCATGCCGTTGCCGCAGGCGGTGCCATCAATATTAGTTACAACGTTCCGAGCTACGATTCGAATACAAACTGGGTATTCCTCAACGCCATGCAAATTCAGCCGGTAGCAGTGAGCACACCTGAGCCTGCCACATGGGCACTTTTGGCGGCGGCAATGGGTGGGATGCTGCTGTTACGCCGGCGGGCGGTGAATATTGCCCGGGATCAGTCATGACCGGGAACGCGGCCGATGCGGCTGGAATTGCGTCTTCAACACGGACCCGGTTTCCGGAGCGCACCAAGATACGGCGTAGACAATGGTAATCTGTTCGCGTTGCCTGCGAGCGGCAGGATTTCGAGTTTTGTGACAAGGAGATATCCTATGCGACGTCGTGGTTTTATCTCTGTAGG
>JAKBAC010000209.1 GCA_021809365.1 Planctomycetota bacterium
CCCGCACCGATCGCAATTACTGGAAGCCGGTTGCCATCGGATCAGGGCTTTCGTTTCTCGCCACGATCGTAACCTATTTCGTGGTGGTCGCGATCCTTGCAGACCTCAACGCCAACAATAGCTCCATCATGCTGAACGTCCAGGCCGGCACGGGCCTGCTGGCCGTGGTGGTACTGATGGTGATTATGAACTGGTTCTTCCATAAAATATATTGGACGGGCTGGATTACCCATCACAATCGGCGTAAACGAAATATTGTAGAGTCCGTCACCAACAGCAAATCCGCGGTCTACTGGGGTTTGTTGACCATCGGCTTTACCTCGGTTTATCGCGAGGGTGTTGAAGTGGTGATCATGCTGCAATCATGGCGCTTGCTGGCGGGGCAAACGGTCGTTCTGGCCGGTGCCGGGATTGGACTGGCCCTGACGCTTATGGTAGCAGTTCTCACATTTTCAGGACATTATAAATTGCCGTACCGCAAAATGCTGATTCTCACCGGTGTGATGATCGGTGCGGTATTGCTGGTGATGGTGGGAGAAAGCGTGCAGGAAATGCAGCAAGCCAAGTGGCTGCCCACGCATCATTTGCCCCTAGCTTTTCCCGGCTGGATCGAAAACTGGTTTGCCACATTCCCGACATGGGAGGGCCTGGCCTGCCAACTTTTTGCACTGTTATTTGTCGCCGGAACCTATTTCGGATCCCAATATTTCCGCGTCTGGCGGCCGGCCCGCGTTAGCAAAGCTCACGCAGCCTGAAGCAGCCTTCCAAATCGCGGCGTTCAGCGGAAAAAGCCGCAATGGTGCGACCGCATCGGCCCCATTTCTACCGCCGGGACGAAGCAGCGGGGCAGAATGCTTTTTTTAGAAAATAAACATTTTGCGTTTGCTTTTTAGTGTTATTATCATACGCATTCGTGATCTGGCGTTGCTGACAACTGAAGCGGACCTTTCACCGTAATGCGGCGGAGGAATCCTGCCGGCGCTTTGAAATTGGAGACATGATGAGGAAAATAATCGCAGTCTTCGCGGTATTGGCCGTCGTTTTTATACCCCAATTCGCCTCGGCGGCACCTACGCGAGCCGGGTTGCTTTCCGCGCTCACCGCGTGCAAGGGCTGCAGCACCCATTACATCGAGGATTTGCGGAAGACCGTTGCGAATCGCCAGTTGGTATTGCAGCGATTTCCGGCCCTTCACGCTGTGTATGCACCCGGAGCGAAATCAAAGAAGGAAATTTCGGCGCTGGCGGAAACCTTTTACCTTTCGATGGACGCATGGTACCACTTCCTTACTCGTCCCGCGTATAAGCCGGACCCGGCACTGCTTAAACGCATCGCTGCCACGCGGCATCTCGAAACAGGCGCTCGCGCAGAGGCGGCAATGATGCTTTACTGCACGACGCGGAAGCTGCGTTACGGGCTGCTGGCCTTGCGGCTCCAGCCTCTTCAGGCGACCGTCTTCGAACACGGGGCCGACCCGCAGTTCGGCGCACTTCTCGGCCGGCTTTTAGCGGAATACCGAAGCTCGCGCGAACGGTGCGCGATGCCGGTGAAATCGAGGCCATTCGTGCACGCAAAAAAGCGGCGGAATTGAAATCAAAAGTGAAGTCGCGCGGGAAAGCGGGGCCACCAACCACGGCGCGCGGCGCTGCTACAAGCCAGCCTGCGGTTGTTACTCCTAGAGCCGAGATTCGAGAACTACTGAAAAAGGAAATTTTATGCACCGATTGTTGATTCTCACGTGCCTGCCGGCTGCGACCTTTCTTGTGCGGTCTGCCGTTGCGGCACCGACGCGTTCCGAGCTGGCCACGCCGGTTTGCGCCACGTGTCCGTCCCCGCTTTCAGCGTTGAAATTCGTGGTCACGCATCCGGCGAGGGTGGAAGCGGGTTTCCGGAAACTCCACAAGGCGCTCGCTCCGGGGGCGCGTACTGACGCGGAGATCACCAAGCTTGGGCGGCAGTATGCAAAGCTAGACGGGCAATGGTACCTTTTTTTGAAGAACCGTCATTTCAAGCCGGATAAGGCACTGTTGCACCGGGTGCTTTCCGACAGCAAATTTGACCGCGCGACCAGGGGAGGGCCGGCGCTTATGTTGTACGTTCTGACCAAGCGGGTCGGATATGGGGTTCTTACCCTGCGGCTGCTCCCGTTCTTTGCCAAGCAGCTTTCAGTGGCAAAGGATCCGCAGTTCGCTGCGGTGTTGGCGCGATTAATTTCAGAGCGACTCGCCCGGACTCCCCGGTCCCTCTTCGGCTTACCGGATGTCGCCAGCGCCACCGCCGCCCTGCGTGTTGAATATGCGTACCTTTGTGCAGATGCTGTGTTTCAAAAGGTGCCGCCGCGGCTGCGGAAAATGCTCTTCTCTCTCTACGCGGGCCTGAGGCCCAGGGCCACCGGCCGGTTCGGCCAGTGGCAGGTGGAGGGGATGAAGGTCTGGACATTCAGCGCCCCGGCCGTAATCAGGCGACTGCAGGGCTTCGGAACTAAGTACGAGGATGAATTTATTGTGTCGCTGGCCCACCACGGATGTGTTCGCGATCTTCACGAAATTATGCGGGCCTACCCGAAGCTCGCGCCGGTGGTGCATGGCGCCGCCCGACGGGAGGCTGACGCGGCGAAAAAGAAAGTGAAAGATCTCAAGCCGGGTATGAACGCTGGGCCGCCCGCCAAGGGCCCCGGCCCTGCCGCAAGCCAGCCCGCCGCGGCCGCCCCTTGAAGTACAGAGGGTCGATCTTGGATTGCTGCATCCCGGCGGCGGAGTAAGCCCGGATATTGCCCTCGGGTTTCACGATTTTAACGCAGAAAACAGGTTACTTTAGCCGCAACAGATATCCGGCGATTCCCAGGCCGATCAGGGCCATGATAATGGCTACGCCGCCGGCGAGTTCCCAGCGCATGGGCTTGGCTTTTTCGCCGGAGTGCAGGCGGCGAATCAGGCCGGCGAAGCGGGTGGCGGCTGCGATATTGACAGCCACGCCCAGAAGCACCAGCGCAATACCAATCCATACGGATGCGGATTGATTGGCCTGCACTTTCATGTGAATATTTTTTATCTCCGCAAGTTTCTGCAAAAATAGTCCGAACTTGGACACCACAAAGCCAAAACCCATCAGGGCCAGACCCGTGCGAATCCACGCCAGCATCGTGCGTTCGGCGGCCATTTCCGTGGCAGGATCGGTCTTAATTTCATGCGGCGTATTCATGCGGGTTCCTTATTTTACGTGCGAAAATTTTGATCCATAAATACTTGCAGATGTTGGCCCGGGCAGGATGTGGGCGTATCGGCCAATTTCTGGTGCGTGGTCACGTTGACCAGGCGAAAGGCGTCGCGCATAAAGTTCAGCAGCGACGATAAGGCGATTGTCTGCGGCATGGTTGGCGTCTGCAAATCAAAATTTCCCAACAGGACAATGCCGGCATTCCGGCCATTATGATTTTTTACATGCGCACCTTGGAATCGCAAGTCCCGAAGCTGCCAGATACGTCCTAGCCGGTCCACGGCATAATGATACCCGATATCAGCCCAGTTTCGCTCGGCCGGATCGCAGTGCAAGGTATGTATCTCCCGCAGATGCTCTGCTGTGGCGGCAAAATCATCGGTGAGGAATGGCTCAGGAAAGCCCGTATGATGCACTGTGATGGCCGTAAGTGTGCCCATGGGCAAAAGATTGTCCCAGCGGGGCGCAACGGTGGTAAACGCGCCGCGTTCAATCAGGACAAGGCGTTGCAAAAGCTTCAGGCCATCGGGCGACGGTTTGGCTCCGGGGAAAAACTCCGGCTTGCCTGGAGAATCGCATGAGGCCATAGGTTTGCCGCCTTATTGTCCGGTCGGTGCAAACGTAAAGTGCTGACCGCCGATGGCCGCCTGCACCATTAATCCGTCCAGCGGGAGGGTAAAGACCATCACGCCGTACTGATAATTTGCTGCGGTTCCGGCACCGCTGGCCGCCGCCACGGCGGTTGCCCGTGCGTCAAATGTGGTTTGGCCGGATTCAAATCTTGATAATGCGTATTTATCGCGGAAAAGAATTAGCTCGGCAAAACTTTGCCCCCCGATTTGCGCACCGATGTTCACCTGCGTTAATTTGCAATATCCCAGCAAGTTGTCATGACGGAGCACCTCTCCGCGCCCGGATGCCCCGCCTATTCCAATGGCCCCGGCACCCACGGACGGCAGAATAGTGTAAGCGTAAGCCGAGTGAATCCATTGATTCATGCCGGGCCGAACTTCTTTGAAGTGTGCCAGCGCATCGCTGCAGCGCTGTGAAAGATATTCTCTACCCACCTGGGTTACTGGTGTGGTTGGTCCATACGAGCAGCCGGTCAATAATCCAGCCGCCGCCAGCATGGTTAGCAACTTTGATTTTGCGATTCGCATAATAAAAACTCCTGTCATAACACAATGCTCAACGTCCCGAATAATATTGTATGCTATCAAAACGCTTTGCCTAGTGCTCTGTCACGCCAGGCGAAGTGAATATTTTTCCCGCCGTTTTTATATATTCCTTAATTCGCATTATTCACAGTTTTCGCCGCCCACAGGGTGATAATTTGAGAAACATTGCGTTTCGCTTATATTGCATGGCTTGGGTGGCATTGAACCGGTGCCTGTGGCAGGTATCCGGATGGACCACCGGTTGGAATTGTAT
>JAKBAC010000210.1 GCA_021809365.1 Planctomycetota bacterium
CGGCGGGTCAATGTAGATGCACTTGATTTTGCCCGTGAACTCCTGCTCCAGCGCCTTAAGCGCCAGCAGGTTGTCGCCGAAAATCAGCCGGTTATCAAAGCTATCATTTTCGGAAACCCGATGCGCAGCATGATATGAGCGAGCCGCATCCTCAAGGAGTATCCGCGGCTCCAACTTCGGCCGATTCTCCTTGCCGATCCAGGTGAGTTCGAGTTTTGGTTTATGATTGGCCATAAGCGGAAATTGTACGGCAAATTTATTTTCCGGCCAGTGGCGGGGAGGTCTTCGGCGAGCGTCGCCGGCCCGCAAACTCCAAATGGACAGCTTGGGGCGTGTGGATTAATTGGATCGAAGGCGTCGCGCCTGCATGTTGTGCCGACAAGATGTCGGCGGTCCAGGTAATTTGGACCGCAGGCGTCACGCCTGCTCGTTGTGCCGGCAGGATGCCGGCGGTCCGTACCGCAGGCGTCTCGCCTGCATTTTCTGCCGACGGGACGTCGGCGGTCCAAGGGCGTCTCCGCCTGCACGCCGCACCTGCCATGGCCGTAGCGATCCGTGCCGGCGGCCTAAGCATCCGCATCCCCGGCGGGGGCTGACAGCGGATCCCTTGCCGGCGGATACTGTACCGACGGCCAGCGGTGCGTGCCGTAGTCGGTGTACATTCCCCTGTAGTCGATCCGGTGAAAGATGAGTTGATGGAACAGGGTCGCGACCGCGCCGATCTGGTCAACCCCTCCCTGATTGTCGCTGCGAAACTCCCGCCAGTCGCCATGAGCGGCGGCGTTGCGAAGTTTTTTCCAGGCCTTTACGCCATTCTCGGAAACCGCACCCAATAAGAGCAAGGCGTGGAGCCGGTCTTTGGCACTTGCATTTTTGAATCCGCTGATGGCACTCTTTGCCCGTCCCTTCGCCCGCTTCCGTGATGGTTGATTTTCTGTCGGCCAGGCGTCAACGTACGTCATCAAGTCATTCACAGCCGTGAGGTTGGGGGCACTCTGTTGGCCCCGATCGGGAAAGAACGTGTCCAGCACACTTTCGACCGCGACGGTGAGGACAAGGGATCGCGCCTCCAACGATAAGCCCTGCGAATTACGGACGGCAAAGACTTGGCTGGACAACGGGTGCAGTTTTGGATCTTCAGGCCGGGGGACTTTGAGTACATATTGCAGGTAGTGATCAAAAATCCGCCATACGTCCCCGGTCGGCGGTTGAAGGTGGTCAAGGATAGGCGGATGACAATCGTTGGAGCAAGCGCGGCGCGGCGAGCAAATACGGAGTCGCTCGGTTTTATCACCCACGTACCTTATTGCACTCCAACCAAGCGGCCCGCCAAATGTGAAGAGCATGGCCTCCCACACGCGCGGGCCAAGGTGATCTGGTAGAGCCTGTTCCCCAATTGCGCGCACGCAGGTGTTGCCGTGATGGTGGAACACCGCAAAATTCAGGCCGCAGGATTGGAAGGTGTCCGCCAGTACGGTCGTCAGATACTCCCCGCTGGCAAGCCTCTCTGGCTGTTCTATTATGGGCTGGCACCGACCGGCAAGTGCGTACGGCAGCGGCAATTCACTGCGGCTCCAGACTTCAAGCGAGAAACCATCAACGTCGGCGGGTCGCTGCATGGCAAGCTCGTGGCACGATGTCCGCACCACGTGTCCGGTACCTCCCACACAGCCGCTGGAGGCCGCCGACCAGATGTTCTCGGCCTGCCATTTGCGCCCCGATTCGTCTGTCGCATCGAGCGTTAACGATGTCACGCTGCTTGAGAGCGTTCCGGCCAAGCCGCCGGATTGAGGAATCCCTGAGTGTAAAAGCGCTCCATTGATAAATATCGTGACTGCGAAGCCATCTGGTTCGGTCTGGGCTATATAACCCGGACCAAGGTACTGCGTAGGCACGCCCTGAAGCTTCCCCGCGAGCGATATTTCAGTGCAGTCGATATGTAGTTTACCCTCCAGCAGCGGTCGCAGTATCGGCCAGCCCAGCGTCGGATCCAAGTATATCTCGGGCAGATCGCCGATACTGCCAGCGGAGTTTTCTGTTCCTAAATTCGTCACGCCAGCCTCCATCGAAAATTAACCACGGTCGTGGAGTTTGTATTTTGGGTCAGCTTTGCCTCGATCTGGGCGATCAAGGATTCGCGCCGCTGATCCACCGCGTCTTGTGCTTCAAATAAGGCCTTGCGCTTGGCGTTGCGCTGCGATTCCAGCGTTTTAATGAGTTTCTGGCCGGCGAGTTTTTCTTCTAATGAAAACGCCGTCTCCGCGAACTGCATTTCGAACGTGTAGCGAAGGATACCGCAAGAAGGAAGTGGCGGCTATGGCCCGATAGAAAAATTGTTTACGGCGCGGTGTTTACGGCGCGGTTTTTAGAAGCTGGTTTGATGCGTTATAATCGGGGGCGGTTATATTCTGCACGGAGGCGTACCGCATGTCAGGTCATCAGGATTCTTTTGTTCATCTGCATGGGCATTCGCATTATTCACTGCTGGATGGCGGGGCTACGCTGGACGGTCTTTGCGCCAAGGCTGCGGAAATGGGTATGCCGGCCCTGGGCCTGACGGATCATGGCAATGTGTTTGGGATGGTGGAATTTTATCAGGAAGCCAAAAAGGCCGGCATTAAACCCTTGCTGGGCTGCGAATTTTATGTGGCTCCGGGATCGCGCTTTGATAAAGATGCCCATGGCATCAGCGAGGCGGCCTATCACCTGGTGGTGCTGGCGAAAAATCAGGCGGGCTATAAAAACATATTGAAACTTGCCAGCTTGGCGTATACCGAAGGATTTTATTACCGCCCGCGCGTGGACAAGGAAACACTGGCTCGCTATTCCGAGGGTCTGGTCGTTATTAATGGCCACTTTGGAACGGAAATTGCAGCGTGTCTGCAGCGCGGTGACATGGCGGCGGCGGTGGATGTGGCGGGGCAGTATAAAGACATATTTGGCGACAACTTTTTTGTGGAATTGCAGAACCATGATGATCCGGCCCAGATTTCAGCCATTCCGCAATTGCTGGAAGTAGCGAAGAAATCTGGCTGTCCGGTGGTCGCTACCAATGATCACCATTATCTGTTGAAAGATGATTATGACGCCCATGACGTGCTGTGCTGCATCAGTATGGGTAAAACGCTGGCCGATGAAAACCGTTTACATTATTCCCGACACCTGTATCTGAAAAGCCCGGCGGAAATGCGGGGGATTTTTCGTGACATCCCGCACGCGTGTGACAACACGCTCAAAATCGCTGAAATGTGTGATGTGCAACTGGATTTCTCCAAACGCCATGCTCCGGTTTATACGCCTCCGAATAACCCCACCACGGGGCAGGCCGTTTCCGCGGATGATTATCTGCGTTCGCTGTGCGAAGCCGGCGTTATTGAACGCTACGGCGAATTTAACGACATCCTGCGGCAGCGCATGGAACAGGAACTGAAAGTTATTCAAAGCAAAGGCTTTTCCAGTTACTTTTTAATTGTCTGGGACTTCTGCAATTTTGCCCGGCAAAATGGCATTCCGGTCGGGGCCAGAGGGTCCGGTGTCGGCACATTGGTGGGCTACGCGCTGGCGCTGTGCAATGTTGATCCGATTCGCTATGACCTGCTTTTTGAACGGTTCATGGATCCCAGCCGCTCGGAAATGCCCGATATCGATATTGATATTTGCCAGGAAGGCCGCGGCAAAGTCATTGAGTATGTCCGGAAAAAGTATGGCAATGTATCGCAGATCATCACATTTTCCACGTTGGGTGCCAAAGCCGCCATTAAAGATGTAGGGCGGGTGATGGCCATGCCGTTGGCGGAAGTGGACAAAATTACCAAGCTGATTCCCGGCGGCGTGGGGGTCACACTGGATAGCGCTTTGCAGGTGGCGGATCTTAAAAAGTTGTATAAGGAAGATCCCAATGTCATGCGGCTATTTGATATTGCGCGCCGCCTGGAGGGGTTGTGCCGCAACGCCGGAATGCACGCAGCCGGCGTGATTGTCTGTGATAAGCCGCTGGATGAAGTGGTGCCGCTGTATAAAAGCGGCGATGATATTATGACGCAATGGGACGGGCCGACATGTGAAAAGGCCGGTCTTCTGAAGATGGACTTTCTTGGCTTGCGCACGCTGACCATCGTGGAGCGGGCGCTGGCGCTGATTGAAGCGGATTATCCCACCGGTCTTCCGCCGCGCCAGGCCATTGCCTTGGATGGCAAGCCTCACGTAGCGGATCACCCCGCAGGCCCGCGTCCGGGGCGGCTGGACATTGAAAAAATTGATCTCGCGGATCAACGCGTGTACAAGCAGGTATTCCAGAGAGGACAAACCAAAGGCGTGTTTCAGTTTGAATCTCCGGGCATGAGAGAACTGCTCATTAAAATGAAGCCGGATCGCATTGAAGATCTCATCGCCGCCAATGCCTTGTTCCGCCCCGGCCCCATGGAACTGATTCCGGATTATTGCGCCCGTAAACACCGGCGGCAGCCCGTGCCCTCGGTGCATCCCATCATGGATAACATCCTGGCCGAAACCTACGGCATCATGGTGTATCAGGAACAGGTGATGCGGATATTCAACCAGTTGGGAGGTATCCCGCTGGCCAAGGCCTACAAGATTATCAAAGCCATCAGCAAAAA
>JAKBAC010000211.1 GCA_021809365.1 Planctomycetota bacterium
GTAAATTGTTTTGCGCCGCACCGCCATCCACGCGCAATTCGGTCACCAGTTGTCCGGAATCCTTTTGCATGCACTCCAGCAGGTCCGCACTCTGGTGGGCAATGCTTTCCAGCGCCGCCCGGGCAACATGTGCTGCGGTTGTTCCCCGTGTCAGGCCCGATATGGATCCCCTCGCGTACGCATCCCAATAGGGGGAACCCAGGCCCGCGAATGCGGGGACAAAATATACGCCGCCGGAATCCGCTACGCTTGCCGCCAGTGCTTCAACATCACGGCTGCTTTGAATAATCCCCAGCGAATCACGCAGCCATTGCACGACCGCGCCGCCAATAAAAACGCTGCCCTCCAACGCGTATTGGGTCGTGCCGCCAAGCTTCCAGGCGATGGTGCTTAAAAGTTGATTTGCTGATTCGGTGGGCTTTTCTCCGGTGTTCATGAGCATAAAGCAGCCGGTGCCGTAAGTGTTTTTTACCGATCCGGGGGCAAAACATGTCTGGCCGAATAGGGCCGCCTGTTGATCCCCGGCCACCCCCGCGATTGGAACCCGCGCTCCCAGAAAATCCTCAGAAGTGTGACCAAATATTTCAGATGAGGACCGCACGTCGGGTAAAATCGACGGCGGTATATCCATGAGCGCCAGAAGTTCATGATCCCATTGGCCGGTGTGAATGTTGAAAAGCATGGTGCGGGACGCATTGGAAACATCTGTCGCATGTACCGCCCCGGCGGTAAGTTTCCAAAGCAGCCATGAATCCACGGTGCCAAACGCCAAGTCACCACGGACGGCCAAGTTCCGGGCACCGGGGACCTGGTTCAAAATCCATCGCAGTTTACTGGCGGAAAAATAGGGATCAATAATCAGTCCGGTTTTACGGGCCACCATTTCGGCATGGCCCGCGGCTTTTAGCGCTTCGCAAAAATCAGCGGTGCGCCGATCCTGCCAGACAATCGCATTATAAATGGGTTCCCCGGTCTTCCGATTCCATACCAGTGTGGTTTCCCGTTGATTGGTAATGCCGATGGCGGCAATGTCGGAGGCAGTAATTCCCGCCTGGCTTATGGCCTGTCGGGCCGTGGCAAGTTGTGTGCGCCAAATTTCCTGCGGGTCGTGCTCCACTGAGTCGGGCTGGGGAAATAGCGGCGCAAGTTCCATTTGCGCCATGGCCGGTGAGCGCCCGTTGTGATCAAACACAATGGCTCGCGAACTGCTGGTTCCCTGGTCCAAGGCCAGAACAACATTCATCGGATTTCCACCCCAGGCCCGCCGGCTATGTCCGCCCCGCGGCTTAAAAATCAGGTGTGAACCGGCACAGGTGCGGATTTGTCTACCACAAACTCCGGCCAATCCGCGTTATCCCAGCCCACGCGGCTGCCTGCCGGATAATCTGCGGCCAACTGTTGCACAGGCAATTGCGCGGTAGTTTTATATGCGGTTTGTACAAGCAGGGAATTCTCGGCGACGTTTTGCTGTAAAACCAGCCCTTGCATGCGCCGCGGGCGACCAAAAAGCGGTTCCACATAATTTCCACCCTCGCTCACCACGTCAATCTTTCGCGCTGGCGCATGAATACTTCCGGATACCCATTTGCCCACAACCAGATCCGCGGCCGATGTACATTTGAAGGTGTTACGATAATTGGCGACGGGCGTTTTCAGGGTGACCAGATCGTTTTCAATACTCTCAACAATAAATTTCATTCAGTGTTCTCCAATATCAAAGCAATTATAAGCCCGAATCGCCAAGCGGCCAACTTTAAGCACGCTAGTAGTTGGTGAAAAAATCAAACACCAGATCATACCATCCGGGAAGTACCTCATGGGCGAAATCGGGATAAATGGCGGTGCGTTTTTCGCACGTTATTTTGTTGTAGGCGGCGAATTGCGTTGACGGCGGGCATATGGTGTCCATCAATCCGATGGCCATGAGCGTTTTGGCTTTGATCCGCGGGGCCAGATGCTGACAGTCAATATAGCCTAAGCGCGAAAATATCTCCTGTTCCCGCAGATGTCGCGGATCATGCTGGCGGAAAAAGGCCTGGAGTTCTCCGTAGGCGTCCCTGGCGAGATCCATTTCCCAGACTCTCTGATAATCACACAGAAACGGATACTGCGGGGCCGCTTTGGCAATTCGCGGTTCCAATGCCGCGCACGCCAGCGTCAGGCCGCCGCCCTGCGACCCGCCCATGGCGTAGACCCGCTCCACATCAACGTGCGGCAGCGTCAAAAGAATGCCGGCAAGCTGGGCGGTATCGAGATATATAGATCTAAATAATAATTTCTGCGGGTCGGGATCACTTAATCCGCGAACAATATGCCCGCGATGCGTCGTGCCGCGCACAGGGGTAATATCTTCAGAATATCCGCCCTGGCCCCGGCAATCCATCGCAGCCACAATGTACCCGGAACTCGCCCAGGCCAGTTTCTCGGTCCAATCACCCGCGTGACCGGAGTAGCCGTGGAACATGCAGATGGCCGGCCGTTTTGTACTTGGGCCAATGTGTTTGGGTTGCAGAAATTTGACATGTATTCGCGCCCCGCCCACGCCGGTGAAGTACATATCAAAGCAGTCCACATGCGGCGTATGAAATTCCGCGGGCCGCCATTCAATTTCTGGTTTTATGGCACGCATTTCCGCCAGAGCATGTTCCCAGTAGGCATCAAAATCCGCAGGGCACGGATTGCGGCCGCCATAGGCGGCCAGTTTTTCCATGGGCATATCAACGACAGGCATATTCTAACTCCCAACAACAATTTTTCGCACGCGGCGGAACATCTCATGGTAGATAGTACAACGCTTTGAGAAGTTAAAAAACTTAACCAAAAACGGCAGAAAAATGGCGACCGTTATACGAATGTGATGACTCCCACAAGCTTCCAGGATTACCGCCGCAGCGCCAAATTGGCGTCGTTGGAAGAAATCAAGGCCAGGCGTCCCATAAGGTAGGGGGCAAAGGCCTGAGCTTCCAGCGGCACGGGGAACAGGCTGTATTGCACAAGCTGTCGGCGGCCCGCAGTGTTGGCCCGCCAGATATACCGCAACACATTCACGCGGAACCGCCCGCCAGACTTACTGATAAACCGCAAGGGACGGGGAAGTCCGGCGATCGGAATTTTTACAACTGCCGTGGCGGCGCGGTGTCCGTGCCAGGAGCCTGTTCCGATTTTTACGCTCAGGCCCTGAATCTTCCAGGGAATCAGGCCATACGGATGGTTCAAATCCGGCGACCCGGATGAAGTAGGTGCCGGTGCTGTGGAAGACCGATGCCACACACCGTGCGTGCGACCCGTTGGAGATACGACCAACTCAAAAAAATTAGTTCCGTTTTGTTTCCGGGAAGTATCGAGCCATATTTCCGAGCAGTCCTGCCGCCAGAGGTTATCCGCAGCCGCATTTCCCGCCGCCTGATACGGTCCGGTGGCAACGATGGCAATATACAGGTCCGCAGGCGTAAATGCCGCGGCAATTTTGGTATGGGCACCGGCAATTCGGGAGGATCGGCCTTGGGCCAATTTGAACCATTGGGCACTTTTCCAAACCTGTGCCGCCAATGGATTGGCCATGGCATGTTGCGAGGTTTTCAGCGGTTGGGCTTCCAACGCGAGGGGACGCACCGTACCGTCGCGGCTGGGAGCCGATGCGGAATCGGTTGATCCGTCCTTGCATCCCGGCCACACCGACAACAGGGATCCGGCGAGCACTACCACGCCCAGCATTTTAAAGGTTGTAAGGCCCTTGAAGTTCAATTTTTGTGCTGTCCTTTTCTTCATTATCGCTCGTCCTGAGCTTGCTGACCATGATACTAAACGGTCAACTTATGCCATCGTTACAGTTTGCTGCGGATCAGCAATCGTTGTCATCGCCTGTGGCCCCATTTCGCTGCTGTGGCCGGGGAACGCCTTGGCCTTCGGATCCAGTTGAATTTTAGCGTAATTCACCGCTGTTGCCGCCTCCCCAAAGCCCGTGGCAATGAGCTTGAGTTTGCCGGAAAATCCCGCAACGTCACCGGCTGCAAAAATCCCTTTCATATTGGTCTCCATCTGCTGGTTGACCAGAATGGATTGGCCTTCCTGCTTAATAGGCCAATTTTTGATAGCGCCCAGAGAACTGATAAAACCGAGCTGCGGAAGTATCGCATCAACCGCTATTGTCCGCTCTTCTTTTGTCTGGTTATTGGCCAGAACCGCACCCTTCAAAACATTATCGGCTATTACCAGCTCTTTTAATTCCCAAAATGTTAAAATTGGAATGTTCAAGGCCAAAACCCTGGCCACACTGTCCTCATGGGCGCGAAATTGGTTGCGGCGGTGAATAATGGAAATTTCGGATGCGATTCCATGTAAATTCATCGCCCAATCCAACGCGGAATCTCCGCCGCCGATGATCAACAGGCGCTTGCCGGAAAACGCCGCTTTAGATGAAACCGCGTAGTAAATGCCTCTGTTTTCCCATTCTGCGGCATTTGGGAGCATGACTTTGCGGGGCTGAAAAGCTCCGGCCCCGGCGCAAATCAGCAGGGTTTTGGTGTAATGTTCCCCGTGCTCC
>JAKBAC010000212.1 GCA_021809365.1 Planctomycetota bacterium
TTTCCGTCCTGCAGGATTTGATGAATATGAAACTTGGCCGCACGCTTCATGCCACCGTGCGCTCTGTGATCCATGAGCCGCGCATCGCTCAGATGGTGGATCACTTCACGCAATATGTAGGATCAGCTCCGGCGCTTTCACCGGCGGTACTCATGGGCATTGCGGATATGCAAATCAGTGAAGGAATCTGGTACCCGCGCGGCGGCACACGCGCGGTGCCGGAAGCACTGGAGAAGCTAATTCGCACGCTGGGTGTTGATATTCATACCGACTGCCCTGTGGCACGAATTGCCACGGACGGGAAAAAAGTTGTTTCGGTGGTAACGGCCAATGGCACGGAATTTCCTGTATCGGCCGTTATCAGCAATTCGGATGTGGTTTTAACACATAAAGAACTGCTTCCTGAAGCGCCTGCCCGGAAATTCAGGGGCCGCCGGAGTTATGAGCCGGCCTGCTCCGGCGTGGTATTGTATTTGGGCTTAAATAAACGCTACGATCATCTGGCCCATCATGATTTCGTATTTTCCCGTGATCCGGAGCAGGAATTTCACGACATTTATCAACGCGGTATTCCCGCCGCCGATCCCACATGCTATCTTTGCGCTCCGGCCGGTAGCGATGCGTCCGTAGCTACCGCCGGTGGCGAGGCTTTGTATATTCTGGTTCATACACCCTACCTGCGTCCGGGACAGGACTGGAAAAAGATTCTTCCGGACTATCGCCGCGTTATTTTTGACAAGCTCGCCCGCACCGCCGGATTAAAAGATCTGGAATCCCGAATTGTTTGCCAACGGGCATTAACCCCGGAAGATATTCGTGATCGGTACCATGTGTGGAACGGTGCTATTTACGGCTTGGCCAGCCACGGCCGCTTCAATGGTGCCTTCAAACCCGCGAATCGAAGCCGTGATGTACAAGGTTTATATTTTGCCGGCGGCTCGGCCCACCCCGGCCCTGGAATGCCCATGGCCCTGATGTCGGGCTGGATCGCCGCGGACGCATTGCATGGCGATACAGCTTGACGCTCCGCGGGTAACGCATGACACGCCGATCGCTTTTTCCAGCTCGACATCGGTGTCTGGCGCCGGCAATAATGGTAATATAGAACCATGCTGGAATTCCAATATCCTGACATCCTTCTGGGACTTTTTATCATCGTGCCTTTCGGGCTGGCGCTGCTATTGCTTACGAGATCGCGCCCTACAGTTTGGAAGCTATATTCTCTGATTCTGCCCATGCTTGCTGCGCTATTCGTAATTCTGGCGGCGGCCGGGCCTGTGGTACATTTTTCCGCCTCGGCCGGGCGGATTATTGTGGCGCTGGATGATTCACCTGCCGCAGTCACCGCTCCATGGCGCAAGCGGCTTTGGTTGAGAAAATTCCTTACAACGCATTTGCCGCACGGGGTTCATGTCAGCCTGGTGACATTTGCATCGCGCCCGCATGTCATCGCGTCAGGATTATTGCCGGAAAGTGTCCCGGTTCAGCCGATAGGTTTGAACGCCACTTCGCGCCGGCGAGGGTCCACCCGACGCCTGCTGAAATTTTCCGGATCAACGCCGCTCTGGATTTTCACCACCGGACTACTGCATTGGCAATTACCTTCGTCATCTGCGGTGCCGAACGCTCCTATCGCAGCTACCGTAATTCCACCCACGTCGGTTGATGTGGGCATCACAGGTTTACAGTGGGTATTTAGTGACATGGGCCGCGTGAACGCACTTCACCCAAACCACCTATCGCCGCAGTTACAGGTAACGCTGCGATCCACCGGCTCCGCTTCGCTGGTGCTGCTGGAATCCTGCGGTGGGCATGTGCTGGTCCATACACCGCTGCAATTTCGCCATGCGAGGGTAAAAATGGTGCTGCTGCCGCTGCCGGCTCACAAGGTTATCCGCACCCATCAAGCCATTACCATTCAATTGGTGAATCACGATTTTTGGCCCGGCGACAACAGGGCTGAAATTCGGATTCCCACACGGTCCATGCCGCATGTGTTGATTATTACCCCCAAGCCAGCGGCCAAAGCCAGTCTGATTCCAGGATGGATACCGGGCACGTTGCCGCCGGGGCAATTTCCCCATTCGCGGCTTGGGCTTGAACGTTTTCAAGCGGTGGTTTTGGACAATGTTCCGATTAACGCTTTGTCCGTCCGCGCCCAAAAGCACTTATCCGCATACGTTACCGCCATCGGCGGCGGTCTGTTGATCGCCGGCACGCACAATGCTTTTGGCCCCGGTGGTTATGGTTTACCACAGAGGACCGGCAACGCACCTTCGATTCTCGAGCAACTTTCACCACTATCCTGCCTGCCCCCCCACCCGCAGCCCTTGCACATTATATTTTTGATGGATGTAAGCGGATCTCTAGGCAACGCCACAGCTTCAGGCGTAACGCGATTCGCGCTGGCGGCCCATGCGGTTTGCTCGGCGGTGCAATTACTTAAACCCACAGATCACATTACTATTTTATTATTCTCCGGCCAGACGCGAACGCTGATCAATGGCGACGCAACAGCAGTCCGGCCGGTATTGCCGGAACTGCTGGCAAAAATTGTTCCCAATGGCCCGACGCGCCCAAATTCAGCCCTGCCAATATTGCACAACTTGCTGACCAAGCACGCCCTGCTGATTGTTGTTACAGATGGTCGCATACCGCACTTAAATGTACCGGCATGGAAACACTTGTTGCAACGCGATGCCGTGGAATTCGCCGTGACTGCTCCGGGCCACAGCAGCCGTGCCACGAAAGAACTTATTGCGGCCACCGGGGCCACACAGCTTCCTAAGCAGCACATCAGCCAATGGGGCCGGGTTTTGCGCACCCTTATCAGCCGAAAAATTCGGGGGACACCCAACACGGCACCGCTCGCATGGAACTCTCGTGCGTTTGATCTTCAGGGCCGAACTAATTTGTGGGACCGTGTTTACCTCAAACATCGAGCTACGCTTGTGGCCCACAGCCGGCAATATCCGTTGGCGGCACGGTGGCGGCGCGGTCTGGGCCAGGTCGGGGCCATTTGCTTTTCCGACAATTCTACTGCAGCACGCAGGCTTTACACTTCAATGCTTAACAGCATCCAGGCTCCGCGGGGCAATCCCCATTTTTCTATCACCGCCCATCACAAACTGGGCCGCTGGTTTCTGGCGGTGCAGGCCGTTCGTCATGGGCGATTTCTCAATGAGTTCCGATTAAACGCCACAGTCATACAGCCACACGGAAAAATCATGAACGTTGCGTTGCCGCAATTGGCCCCCGGCCGATATGGTGCTGCAATGCCACCAAGCGTTCAAGCCTTTTCCGCCGCCGTTTGGCAATTATCCTCCCCCGCCGCGCGGCGGCACCAAACCTTCATTGGACGCATCAGCCCCCCCCGGCTGCCCAACAAATACTTCCCGGCAACCGGAAAGGTTGCGCCCTGCCCGTGGCCCACGGCAATTGAAATTCCCGCCGACGCTCCCGCCTTCATGCGCTGGAATCCAACCCTTAGCACGCACAGTTTTCATTTGTCCGATTTGTTTTGGGCTTTGGCTTTGCTGTCCGCGTTGACAGCCATTTATCACCCATGGTGATGGGACATGATATCAAGGCCTACCACCATCAGGTCGTAGCCGGCGTGCGTGGCGACATCAATGCCGAAACCGCGGAAAATAAATATCCCTGCAAAATAGATTCCCGCGATAGTGCGGATGATAAAGGCTCCCCATGTGGGCTGCTCATTGCCCAGAAAATGATACAGCGAAAACAACACGGCAGAGGCAATAATAATGACCGGAATCGCCTTCGCGACCGATAAGCCAAACAAGTCCACGAGGATGATATTTAATACCGTGATTAAAACCAGGCGAAACAGCAGTTCTTCATAGATGCCTGCGCCGATGGATAAAACCACCTGTGACTGCCAGGAGAGTCGGGTCATCACATGTTCCACGGGATGCGTGACGGCCTGCATGGCAATGCCGTGCGCGACGGCAACAAATAAAATCACCAGTGCTACCGCCCAGAGAAAACTTTCCGCTCCCATAGCGATATAAAGCCCGGGATCAAACTTTAACGGGTCTTTGCGGGCGACATGCCAGCCCAGCAGAATCGCGGCCACGGCCAGCGGCGGCAGATAACTCCCCACCGCTCCAAACAGCGAAAAGAAGTTCAGCATCAGTTCAAAGGCGATAATATTGTGGGATTGATTGTGCACCGGACTCCAGGGGTGCAGCACCGACCCGATCTGATAAATAATCAGCAGCGGGGCGATGAAAATCAGGCACTGCAGAGGCCGATGGCTGCGGTCGAAATATCCTTCACCGGAGCCAAATCGCAACCACTGCGGTTCCTTTCTTGCTTTGCTCATACCAAAACGCCTCGGACCAAACCGGGCGAATCATATACGCCTGCGGCAGTTAGTGGAAATCCATGTCGGGGAAATTCCTTTTCCGCTACGCCGCGCCCACATATATTATTCAAAGGCCGCACCGATATACTGCAATTCTTCCGGGGTA
>JAKBAC010000213.1 GCA_021809365.1 Planctomycetota bacterium
TGGAAGCCGGCGCGGACGTGCTGGTGGCGGGGGCAGCGGTATTCCGCGCTTCGCAGCGCGCCTCGACTATTCAATTGTTACGCGGTGATTACCCGCGTTAAGGTTTTTTTCAAATTCATCGGAAAGAATTTCAAATAAAGGGTGTTATACGATGTCCATGCTGGCGGGAAAAAAGGCTTTTATTTTTGGCGTACTTAATGAATATTCCATCGGGTGGCACATCGCCGAGCAACTCCATAAAGCGGGCTGCGAATTGGGATTTTCTCATCTGCCCGGGGAAAAAATTGAGCGTCGGGTGGTTAAAGCTGTGGAGCGCTTTAACCCTAAAGTTCTCGCCCCATGCGATGTCAGTAAAGATGAAGATATTAAAGCGGCGTTCCAGCAGGCCGGTGCCGCGTTCGGCACGTTTGATATTCTCGTGCACTCCCTGGCATTCGCCCCGGCAGAGTCGCTGCACAATCCGTTTCTGCAAACCAGCCGCGACGCCTGGAAAATGGCTTTGGATATAAGCGCTTATTCGCTTCTGGCTCTGGCACGGGAAGCGCAGCCCCTGATGAACGCCAACGGCTCGATTATCACCATGAGCTACCTGGGCGCGGAGAAATATGTACCTATGTACAATGTCATGGCGGTTGCCAAAGCGGCTCTGGAATGCACCGTGCGTTATCTGGCTGCGGAAATGGGCCGGGACGAAAAACATATTCGGGTCAACGCCATCAGCGCGGGAGCCATTAAAACCATGGCGGCGCGCGGCATTGGCGATATTGATAAAATGATGACGCATTACACCGAAAAATCACCGTTGCCATGGAATACGGATGATGCCGCAACCCATGTGGGCAAAACCGCGCTTTATCTCTGTTCCGAATTATCCTCCGGCGTTACCGGAGAAACACTGTATGTTGATGGCGGATATAACATTGTCGGGTGGTAACGCGGCATGGTCCGCGGCCCGTTCGTCGTTTTAATATTCCACGTGAAGAATTTCTGCCGTGCTGACCCGCATTGAACCCGCTGATCTCGGACTGCAGGAAGCCGCCGAATTAATCCGTCGCGGCGACCTCGTCGCATTTCCCACAGAAACGGTTTATGGCCTGGGTGGGGATGCGGGCAATGCCTCAGCCATTGAACGCATTTATCAGGTTAAGGGGCGGCCCGCTAATAATCCGCTGATTGTGCATGTGCCGGATGTGGCGGCGGCGCAAAGCTATTCAGCCGGGTTTCCCCTCATTGCTGCGGCATTTGCTCGAGCGTTCTGGCCCGGCCCTTTAACCCTGATTCTGCCGCGCCATGACCGAATATGTCCGGCAGTCTCGGCCGGCAAAAATACGGTGGCCATTCGTTGCCCCGATCATCCGGTTGCACAGGAGTTGCTGCAGGCCTCCGGCCGGCCCATTGCCGCACCGAGTGCGAACTGCTCCGGTCATACCTCGCCCACCACGGCACAGCATGTATCTGACGAGTTAGGCGGGCGCATTGCACTGATTCTGGATGGCGGCTCTTGCCAGGTCGGCGTGGAATCTACTGTGGTGGATGTAACTGGGACCTCCCCGGTGATCCTGCGCCCGGGTGCAATCACGCAGGCGATGCTGGCGCAATGTCTTATTGCAGCCGGATTTTCTGCGCAGGTGACCGTGCTGACCAGACATGCCGGAAATACCGCCGATGAGCCTTTGAGCAGTCCGGGCCAATTGGAAAGCCATTATGCCCCGCGCACGGCGGCGTATCGCTTTTACGCTTCTGATCTACCGAGGCTGAACGCATTTTTGCTCAAAAAGCGTCATCAGCGTATCGGATTGCTCTGCCTGGAAGGTTTTGCAGCGCCGCCGACGATGGCGAAAATACTTGTCTTGCCGGCTGCCGAGCAAGCGTGTGCCAGAGGCTTGTATGGTGCCCTGCGCGAATTGGACGCCGCAGGCTGTGATGTGCTGCTGATACAATGTCCGGAGAATAGTGTTGGCGTATGGGCGGCTATTGAAGACCGCTTGCGCCGTGCAACGAAAGAATTGCCGGTATGATTGCACAGAATGGATTACTGACTATTTCCGCGACGCGCTTACGCAGCAACGTGCAGGCGTTCAGGTCTCGCTTGGCCCGTCATGTGCTGCTTGGTGCCACCGTAAAAGCCAATGCATACGGCCACGGTTTGGAGCATCTTGTTGCGGTACTTCCAGAGGCAGGCATCTGCTGGTTGTGCGTGTATTCGCTGGAGGAAGCAATCGCCGTTGCCGCCCTGAATGCCAACTTACCGATTCTGGTTTTAGCCCCTGTGGTTCTAACGCCGGAATCATCTGATTTGCCGCAACATGTAATGCCCGTTGTAGCGTCGGGTCGCGTGCGACTTACGGTAACAGATGCGCAGTCGGCCTCGTATTTAAGTTCCCATCTGCTTAGCATGGGGTGTGATGGCCCCTTGCCGGTGCATATTCAGGTTGATACCGGGTTAACGCGGCAGGGCGTTTCGCGGCAGGAACTGCCGGCATTAATTCAACACGTGCGGGCCTTATCCGCTGTTCGTCTGGAAGGCATATTCATGCACTTTTCCCATGGCGATCAGCCCGGTCATAACGCTAATACCGCGCAGCTCAATGATTTTATCCGGGCAACATCCGCTGAAAAAAAATGCGATCCGCAACTGATTTTGCATGCTCATAATTCCGGCGGCGCCTGGCACGATTGCTTGAACGCTCTGGATATGGTGCGATTGGGCATCGCGCTATACGGATTGCAGCCTTCGCTGGCAGCACCGGTTGCGGCCATCGCCCCCATTGCCCGGTTAACCGCCCCGATTACCGCCATTCATTCTTGCGCCATGGGGACCGGGGTGGGCTACGGCCACACATTTGTCACCGCGCGAATCAGCCGCGTAGGCGTAGTGCCGGTAGGGTACGCAGACGGCTACCCGCGAGAGTTGTCCAACCGGGCCTTTGTATTATTAGGGGAGCGGAAGCTCCCAGTGGTAGGGCGGGTGAGCATGGATCAGACCTTGGTTGATTTAACCGATAGCGACGGCCGCGTGGGCGACTTGGTAACCCTGATTTCTGACGATCCACTTTCCCCCATCAGTATGGATCATCTGGCAGAGACATGTAACACCATCGGTTACGAACTGGCGACCCGACTAGGACCCCGCTTGGAGCGGCGTATGGAGGATGTCCCTCGTTAATGACACCGGGGGCTGCTTAGGGTAATCACCGCCTCCAGAGCCGTTGCCCATTGTAATCATTCCCGCAATTCGCTGGGCCGCTACAGCGGTGGCGGGTGTGCCGTTGTTCTGAGGGTTTCGGTTGCCATTCAGATCGTGGCTGAGGGCGACGACAGCTCAGTCGGGGCTAAATTCGCTGAAAAACACAGCAGCCCTACCCGCCCGATATTTCCTCCCTTCCATCCACTTCCAGCTTCCCTTTGGCAGTGTAGGGAGGTGCGGCCTCACCTAGCCGCCAGACGTTAGCTGCGTCAAGAAAACCCGGAGAGAAAAGTGAGGGATCGTCCGCCTCCAAGGCCCTGATGGCTTCGCTGAAATCCTCAAATCGTGGACTGCCGGGAGGTAGATGTTCAAGGTGCCTACGCAGGGTCGGGAGCAGGTCGCGCCGCCGGGCGAACACAATGCCAAAAAGCGCGTTCCTTACCACACTATTGCTCCGATCCTTTAGCAAATGAAGGCGCGCGGCCGTTGCTTCCGGAAGTGCCAGGCCAAACCAATTTAAAACATTACTGGCCATCACCCTCCCAATCGCCTTGTGTATCCGGTTGCCGAGCAAAGCATCGATAAGTAGCGTGGCTTCATCTCGATTGGCGAGAAGCATCACAGCTGTTTCGCCAATCTTGGTTGATCTGCTGTCCAGCAGGTCGAGTAGGTCCCCAGACGGGAGCATCCGAAGCGCTTCATCAATCACTTCATAACTCAAGCCCATCAGGCGACTTTCCAAGGCTTTACGGTCCAATTCATTCATCGTCATCAACTCCTCGCAGCTCTTTTATTGCGGGCATCCATTTCAGCCCGCTTGCCCGCGAGCCGAGCGACCTGCTTGTCGCGGCAAGTTTTGCATTCATAAACTCCAGTGTTTGGTCCGGGCCTTGTGCCCGAATGGCGTCAACGAAGCGAAACCTGGGCATTTTTATTCGTTTCATCTTATATCCCCGCTGGGGCGTGCCCGGGCCGCCCCGCGGAGCGTATTTTATGCTCCAGCTTTTACTTTACCACCCTCTGGCGCAGCAACTCTTCATTGCCAAATAGACGGCTTTGCGGTTCCCTGAGTATCCATCTATTGTGCAACGATGTGACGAAAACGGGATCGATAAAAGCCGTTGCGAGCGTGCCGATCGCTCGGGCGTCCCGGAATTCTCCGTAAAACCGGCGGTTGCCGAATGACTGCGGTAAACGGTTATTTATTTTGGTACTGGGCCTAAGTCGTATTCAGGCCTGCAAAAAAATAGCCGTTTTGCACCGCTTCGCTTGCTCAAGGCGGGGTTTGTGAATAACATCACAAGGTAG
>JAKBAC010000002.1 GCA_021809365.1 Planctomycetota bacterium
GGCGTGCCGGGTTGCGCAATACTGCCATGGCCGGAACCGCCGCCATCAGCACGATGCCGGCGGATATTGCGCCATTCAAAAGCCAGAACTCAACTGAATTCATGATGACTTTTCATCCGCCTTCGCAGTCTGCTGGCCGCGCCGGGCGGCCCGCAGTTTCTTTTCCAATTCCTCAATTTCCGCGGTGGACAATCGCCCGGCTTCCACCGCATTGAGCACCAGTTGATCCACAGCCCCGTCGAAGATCCGGTTTATAAATCGTGTCAATACTTTTCCGCGGCTGTACCGCGGGCGGTAGACAAAAGCCCGTCCCTCCACCTGATGGGCCACAAGACCCTTGTCCTCCATCATGCGGAGGAATGTCTGCACGGTGTTCTGCGCAATGTTTTCACGTTGTCGCATGAATTCATAAACATCCCGCACTGTGGCGGCTTTCTTGTTCCAGAGAATTTTGAGTATTTCCAGTTCACGTTCCGTCGGGTTGGCGCTGATGGTCATAGAAATCCTTACCAGCAATATCACCTAAAAAATTAGGTTATCAGCAGAGAACCACAGTGTCAAGCGGTCGTCCGGGCCTGTTCATGATTTTATTTTATTACTTAAAAATTAACCGTGATGCGAATCAGCGCGATCAGGGCGTCGGGGTGTGCTCCGCCTCCGGTCTTATTGAAATACTGCAGGTCGGGTTGCACTGTAATACCCCGGCCAAGATAGCATTCGTAAAACACCTCGGTTGCCATCTCATAAGGCTTGGGCGTATCGGCCTGTGAACTGATGTGCGCATAATCGATACCCACCGCAATTTTATCGTCGGGACGCCCCGGAATGATCCCCGCCCCCAACAGTCCGGCCTGAAGCGAATAGTCGATCTCGCTGACGCGCGGATCGTTGCCGGTGAAGTTGCCCCAGGCCGCCACACGCCGGGAGGCTTTTGGCGTCTGCCATAACGTTTGATCCACAAACACCCATCCACCGCCTGTGCCGGACTGCACACCGCCATCCAGCGTCGGTAACATTCCGGTACGCCAGAATCCGCCTATTGCAATGGTGCCGGGCATGGTGTGGATGAAGCGATAATTTTGATCCACTTCAATATTCAGCGAAGTGCCGACGGGTTGATTCACCGGGGCCAGAGTGTTCAGCAACGCATCAAGAGCCGTCGGATGGAAGCGATCATTATAAAATGCGCCAAGAAGCAGCGTGGTTGTCGGTGTTGCGTGAATGATGCCGACCAGACCGGGTGCCTGAATCGGGAAGGCATTTTGGAATGCCAAAGGTGCATCGGTCGCGGATGGGTTGATAAAATCAGTGGCATCCACGGGAATGTCAAAAATATTATTGGCATCCATGCGCCCGGCCTGGATAATCAGTTTGTCTTCCAGCAGTTTCTGCTGATAGTACAGTTCGTACAATTGCGTTGACGGTGGGGCGTCATCCACGAAGCTGAATCCCTGTATGGACCCAGCCTGAATATTGTTGCCGTTGGGGCCGAAATGGAATCGTATGCTGCTGACCAGGGTTCCACCCGGCCAGCCGAAGAGTTTGTCCGTGTCCAGATTCATCCCCAGCGTCAGACGTGCCCGGGATACAAAATCATGCGTGCTCTTTCCGCCCATGAGATTCCAACTGTTATCATTGACACCACAGCCATTGAAACTCACGCCCTGATTGGCCAAGCCCGTACGCAATCCGAACCAGTCACCGGTGAACGTATTGGCGTAAGCCGCGGATCCCGGAGGTGACTCCTGTGCGGCGGGCGCGGTGGTTGCGGGATGGTGAGGCCTTATGGCGACAAGTGGGGCCTCGCCGGAGGCCGACGGTGTATCGGGTGCCTGCACAGTTGGAACAGTGGTCGCCGAGTCCATCCATACCACCGTGGACGAGGATGAGTACATTCGGACGATCGCGGGCGGGCAAATCATTTGCGGGCGGACGACCGGCAAAATCAATGGCATGAAGCACTCCTTACATAAACGTCTGACACCGTATTAATTAGGACTAATATACAAAGCCTAAATTATTAGGTTATAATGTACATGCCGAATGTTGGTACGTCAATGTTACACAACCGTCTCACATCACTGAGGCGTCGAACGAGGTGAACACCTGGTCTGAGGCCAATGGGCTTCTGTATCAGGTCTTTTCAGGCGTTTTGACGTAAAACTCGCGTCGTGAGCAGAGAAATGCCGCCAGGAGGGCGCACGACAGGCTGCCGACCAGAAGAATCGTGATGCAGGCCCATGTGTGTGGATAATTCCGCAATGCAGGGTCATTGGTGATATTCAATTGCCAGGTATCCGCGGCGAGATTTTGCGAGCCGACCGGGGTCGGCACTACAAATGACAGAAAGCGGTAGGCCAGCAGGCGGGTGTAATATATGACGGTAATCAGTCGGATGGCGAACGGCATATTGGCCAGCAGTCCTTCCACCAGCGCAATGTATATGATGCCCGCGATCAGCACGCGCCGTGTCAGCAGTCCCAAAAGTCCAAACAGACAACAATACGCAATGACCGCCCCGGAATGGATGACACACGCGATCATACACCGGGCCAGAACATCCGCGTCATGCGTCCTGCCGATATAAATGGCCGCATACGTGAGAGCCGTAAATACCACCACCAGTAGAACCGCTACCGTAAGCGCCGCCAGCAGTTTGGCGTAATAGATCGCCCCTTTGCCAATGGGGCGAATAAGCAGGTAGGTGATGGTCTGCTCTTCCTGTTCGTCCTGAATCATGCCGGAAGCGTAAACCAGCGCAATCAAGGGCAGCAAACCCTGGGGGATGAACATGAATGCAAGATTAAATTCCAATACCCGTCCCGGTACCGCGGGATCCGTCCATCGCGTCAGCACGGCCAGGAGTACCGGCAGTATCAATAGCAGGGTCATAATCATCCAGCGTTTACCGTGGCGATGTTGCCGCAGGCTCAGCGTATAAACCGTCCAAAAAGTCCGAGGTGACGTACGACCCGCGCGTTGTGGTCTGGCGGTTGGGGTTGCGGCCTGCGGATTGTGGGGATTGTCAAATGTCATTTTGTCACCAGATATTTGAACACGGCTTCAAGGTTGTCATCTTCGGAATAGACTTCATCCAGGGTCCAGCCGCCGGCCGTAGCGAGCTGCGGCAGCCGCGCGTAAAACTGATCCGGCGTGCGCGTTTCCACCAGCAATGAAGGGGGTTGATTCGGCGGTGTGTGAATGCGGATGCCTTCCACATCGGGCCATTGCATAAGGCTTGCGGCGAGCGCGCGGCAATTATTGGAAACCAGTACAACGCGATGCGGATGTTGATCCATCAGATCACGAATCTGGCGAATATCTCCCTGGGCCAGCAGACGTCCATGATTCAGCAATATGATGTTGGGGGTCAGACTTTCCACTTCATGCAGAACGTGGCTGGAAACCACCACGCTTTTCCCGGCCTGCGCCAGGCGCTGGATAATGTCCATCAGATCATGCCGGGCGACGGGGTCGGTGCCGGTCATAGGTTCATCAAGAAAGAGTATCCGAGGATCATGCACCAGTGCCTGCGCCAATTTGGTGCGTTGTCGCATGCCTTTGGAATACCCGCGCACCACACGATGTTTCTGACTGGTCATGCCGACCGATTCCAAAGCCTGCGCCGCCGCCGCCCGCGCCTGGGGTGGTGTCATGCCGGCGAGCCGCGCCGCGGTGGTGACGAAATCCTCGCCCGTCATCCACTCATAAAGAGCATCTTGTTCCGGACACAGACCGATGCTGCGGTTAAGCAATGGATTATTCCAGGGCGGAAGACCGAGCACCTCAACTTGACCTTTGCTGGGGCGGAGTTGCCCGGTGGCCAATTGCAGCAAAGTGGATTTTCCCGCGCCATTGGGCCCGAGCAGCCCGGTGATGCCCTGCGCTATTTTCAGCGTCAGCTTGTTAAGACCGATCACATTGCCGTACCACTTGCTGGCTTCGTGGAAGGCAACGACCGGCTTTATTTCAGCCGGTCCAGAGACCGGATGGATAGTTTCAGAATACATAGAGAAATTCCAAATAATGCCGCCAATACTCCGACCGACCAATACCATGGATACTGCGGGCCGATATAACCGGCCAGCAGACGAAGACGCTGAGCTTTGTCCGGCTCCAACCGGGATAGTTTTCGCCAGGCGCTGTCTGTCCCCAGCAGATAATTGCCGAGGCGTAACAAATTGCCGGTATATGACACCAAGGGCCGCCAATCCGTGCGGGCGTCCCGCAATTTCGCGGCGTGATAGCGCGCCAGCATCTGCCGCCAGTCATCGTTCGGCGCTGGATAAAGTTCATTTCCGCGCGAAGGGTTAATCGAGGCGATGCGCGTTTGCGGGCGCACAGCGAAGGCGGCGTCACGCAGTTGTTGATGATGTACGCCTTCCAGCACGGAGCCTACCACACTGCTGATAAACCACAGACCCAGCCACAGCAGCGCCACGTAACGAGAATTGCGCGACAACGCCGACAGGGCTAGGATCAGCGTTCCGGCGGAAACCGAGATGATCAGACCAAACGCGATAACCTCAAGCAACAGGCCGAAGGTGTCCAGCAGCACATGGAAATCCATACTGAAGAGCAAACCGCAAATATAGGCCACGATGGCCGGCACAATCAGCACCAATCCCAGAAACGTAACGATGACGCCGAGTTTACCGAGGAAATAGTCCATGCGCCGCAGGGGTCGTGAAAAATAGAGCGGCATGGCATTGACCCGGAGGTCCTGGCTGATCAGGCCGGGGCCCACCAGTAAAATCAGAATCATTGAAAAGAACAGCTCAACATGAAGGAAGTATCCATAGGATAACTGCCATATTTCCAAACGGTAATAACGCGGGTCTGCTATAACGCCGGGATTCATAAACTGCAGGAATTGAACAATCGCCGCCATCATGCCGGATTTGCGTTCCAACAAACCCCATGCCGAGAGCATGGTCACCAGGGCCAGCGCCGGCACCCACGCGCAAAACAACACATACCGCAAAAACCGATTGCGCATTGCGATTTTCACGCCATGGCGCGTTACGGCCAGCCAACGCCATGTGTGCCCGGCCAGATCGCCGGACCAGTGTTGATAGCCTTGGTCAATAATAGGCATTATTTATCCCCTCCCACACGCTTTCATGAACACCTCTTCAAGCGTACTGCGCTGCGGTCGCAAATGCCGAATCTGGTATTGTTCCGTGGTGGCGGTCTGCCACAGCATCGCCGGAGAACTTCCCTCCGGTATTTCCACCAGCAGCATGTCACCGCGCTGCCGCACCACACATCCCAGATTTGTAATTTTACTGGAAAAAGTATCCGTACCGGTTTTAAGCCGGACCTCAAAACAGCGGTTATGGGTAACCTTTAAGGTTTGAATGTCGCCTTGGAGCATCAATTTCCCGGCCCCCAAAACAATAATATGATCACAGACCGCTTCCACATCCGGGAGCAGGTGGCTGGAAAACAGCACGCTCATATTCTTGTGATGGGCCAGATCAAACGCGAGATGCAGCATCTCTTCTCTACCGGCCGGATCCATTCCATTGGTCGGCTCGTCCATGATCAGCAGTTTGGGATCATGTACGATGGCCGCCGCTAATTTGAGCCGCTGCTTCATGCCCGAAGAGTAAGATTCCACCTTGCGATAACGAACTTCGCCCAGTCCGACATAATCCAGCACCTCGTGACTTCTTTGCATGGCGTCCTCGCCGCGCATTCCCACAAGTTCCCCGGCATACGCGACAAACTCTATACCAGCGACGCCCGGAAAGAGGCACTCATCTTCGGGCGCGCAACCGACTTGGGTGCGAATATCCAACTGTCGGCGGCGCACATCCAATCCCAGCACCCGCCCATTGCCGCAGTTCGCTCTGATAAGCCCCAGGAGGGTACGGATCATCGTGGTTTTACCGGAGCCGTTGGGGCCCAGCAGGCCAATTGCGCCGGGCGGCACGCGCAGAGATAAATTGTCCAGCGCCGTTAGCGCCCCGTAAGTCTTGGTAACGCCCGCCAGTTCAAAGAGTGCTTGATCGTTCGATTCGGGCATGATCCGCCCTTTCCGTTCCTGTCGCCCAATTCGTCCCTCCATTATCTTCGCACGATATTCTGCGGTGTTGCCATCCCGCAGTCAACCGTCGCACAAAAGTAGGTACCGACAGGGTGGAACAAACCGTGAAGTATATACAGCTTGTATGGAATCGAAACGTGGGGCAATTCATTGGCGAATTTTGCGCACAGTACGCCCGGTGCTCTGTCACAACATACTATTGGGGTAGGCGAGGAAACCTGGTGATGGTGGGCGTGTTCTTTGAGATGCAGGTATCCTGAAATGTTGCTATGACAGAGCACGAGTGCCTGGCGGACCGGGCACAGTGAATCAGCGGGGAGATATCGACTGCCGCTCGCATGCGGCGGCATCGTGAAAGCTCGCCCGCAGTTGCCGGCGCATCACCTTGTTGGATGCGGTTCGCGGCAATGATTGAACGAGACAAACCTCGTGTATATGAAATAGAGGGTTGAGTTGTGTGCGAATCACCTGTTGGAAAATGGTTCGCCATTCCGCCATTGATCTGACTTGCCCGTCGCGGGGTACGAGATAGATCACAAGCTGCGACGGGCCGCCATCCGGCGGCGCAACAGCCACCGCCGCAGTCTCCAGAACTCCGGGCAACGGATTCAAAATACGCTCAATTTCAGCACAGCCCACTTTGATCCCGCCCAGATTCATGGTGTCGTCGGATCGTCCGGCAACACGGTAATATCCGCCGGGCAGGGATTCAAGTTCATCGCCATGGCGGCGTAGTGGAACGCCGCTGTCGGAACGAGGCGTGCCCTGGTAGTAGATGGCGTCGTGATCCCGATTAAGCAGCCGCGTCGACAGTCCCATTGAGGGGCCTTCGATAAATACTTCTCCGCGGCTGGTGGCGTGTGCATCCTCATCAAGAAGGAAAAAGTTCAATCCCAAGGTCGGCGTGGTAAACGTGGATGCCATGCAGGGCTGCACGACAGTGCCAGTTACATAAGCGCCGCCGATCTCAGTTCCGCCGCAATACTCAATGACGGGTCGTCCGCCCGCCAAATTCATCAGGTAAAGCATATCGCCGGGGTTGGAGCATTCCCCGGACGAACTAAAAGCGCGAATGCAGGTCCAATTCACATCGCGCATGGCATCGTTGATCCGCCACGCCCGCACCAGACTGGGCACAACGCCCAGCACGTTGACGCTCGCGTCCTGAACAAAGCGACCGAAGCCCGCCTCGGTGGGGGTGTTGGCATACAGCGCCATGGCCGCTCTGTTCAAAAGAGCCGCAAATATCAACCACGGCCCCATCATCCATCCCAAATTGGTGGGCCAGCAGATCACGTCACCGGGATGCAGATCCTGATGAAAGTGGGCGTCCGCCGCACATTTGAGAGGCGTTGTATGATCCCATGGAATCGCCTTGGGATCACCAGTGGTGCCGGAGGAAAAGAGAATATTAATGGCGTCCCGCGGCGCACGGGCCACGGTGGTGAGGCGCTGATCGTTGATAAGGAAATCCTCGAAGGTTATATCATCACCGCGCAGTTGAGCAAAGTCAGCCGCGGCAGTAGAGATTACGACCGTCCGGGGAGCGCCGGCGGCCTTGACCTTCTCATAGAGCGGCAGCCGCTTGCTTCCCCAATGCACGGTATCCTGAGTGAAAACCCATTTGGCACCAGACAAGCGCAGCCGCGTGGTAATTTCATCCGCGGCGAAACTGTCCGCGATGGAGACTACGGCGGCACCGACCGCGATGATTCCAAGATAGATCGCCACCGAGCGTGCGGTCATCGGCATGATCGCCGCAATCGCATCGCCGGGCACGATACCTTGCGCCGCCAGGGAGTTGGCGACCCGTGCGGTCAACTGGCGCAGCTCGCCACAAGTCCATATACGCGGCGCGGAGATTCCATCGGATTCAAGGAGGATCGTGGCATCATCCGGGGTCTGAAAGCAACTATCGACAATATTCATGGCCGCGCCGGGAAGCCAATGGGGGTGGATGGAATCTGTCGCATCGACGATGGCGGAATATTGATGCTGAAAGCAAATACCCAGCCGCTTGATTACCAGTTCCCAGTACGCGGCGCGATTTTCGATGGACCAGCGGTGTAGGGCCGGATAATCGGTCAAGCCGAGTTGACGGCAGATGGCCGTGATATTGGCGTGGGCGATCACGTCCGGGCTGGGAGTCCAGGCCGGCTGGGTCGAAGTGAATGTGGTTTCCATACTGATTCACCGCTCCTGTAATGCCGGTAACGTGAGAGAATAAGAATTCATTGGATGCGTTAACGCGCCGTCCATCCGCCGTCGATGACAATGGTCTGCCCGGTAACATTCCGCGCCGCATGGCTCATGAAAAACTCGACCGCGGCGGCGATCTCATCGATGGTGATGAACGCTTTTTTCGGCATCGGCTCAAGCATGATTTTGTCGATCACTTCTTGTTCGGAAATATGATGGGCCTGGGCTTGAGCGCGAATCTGGGCATCCACCAGCGGCGTACGCACATAAGCGGGGCAGATTGTATTTATTGTGATGTCCGCTCCAGCGCATTCCAATGCTACGACCTTGGAAAGACCAAGCAACCCGTGCTTGGCCGCAACATAAGCGGACTTGAATGGTGACGCCACCAGTGCGTGGATGGAGCCGATATTCACAATGCGCCCGAATCCGTGTCGGCGCATGCGCGGAAGGACCGCCTGCGTTATCAGAAACGGGCCTTTGAGCATGACGTCCATCAGTAAATCCCATTTCTCCTCGGGAAATTCCTCAACACTCTGCACATGCTGGAGGCCGGCATTGTTAATAACAACATCAATGTGTTCCTCTCCGATTTCGCGCAAAAACTGTGTGATCGAATCGCACGACGTGACATCCATGCTATGCGCGGACGCTTTGAACTTATCTCCGGGAATCAGACTGATGGTTTCACGAATGGCATCAAGATTCCGATCAGCCAGGAACAACCGGTGCCCGCGGGCGGCCATGAAATGCGCCAATCCGCGGCCCAGCCCACTGCCGGCTCCGGTGATGAGGATTCCTCGCACGGGTGAATCAATCGTCATATTTCTCCTGTTAGGATACCGCACGCGTGTTGGGTCTGTGATGGCATGGCAGCCTCCTGTGTCTGGCGGAACCTGTCTGGCGGAACCTATACACCGACCTTATGATAATGTCACTGTTGAAGGATTCAAGCATGAATAATGACGTTGTACTGGCCGGGGCGGTTCGCACGATGATCGGCACACTCAATGGAGCGTTGGCTGAAATTCCCGCGACGGTGTTGGGCAGTGCCGTTATCAGGGCCGCACTGGAGAGATCCGGGGTACCGCCAAGCGCTGTGGATGAAGTCACCATGGGCAACGTGTTGACCGCCGGCTTGGGCCAGAACCCGGCGCGGCAGGCGGCCATCGGCGCGGGTTTAGCTCCCACCGTGGGGGCGACCACCGTTGGCAAAGTGTGTGGATCGGGACTCAAGGCGATCATGCTTGCGGCACAGGCGGTGCGTTGCGGAGATGCTTCCGTGATTGCGGCGGGGGGGATGGAAAATATGAGTCGTGCGCCCTACCTTATTGAAAAAGCCAGGCGTGGCTATCGCCTGGGCCACGGAGAACTCATTGACTCAATTTTGCGCGACGGCCTGTCGGATGCTTACACCGGCACACCAATGGGCCGATGCGGTGATCGCTGTGCCGAGAAGTACCAGTTCACGCGCGGCCAACAGGATGATTTCGCTGTTGAGAGCTATCAACGTGCCAGGCGGGCCATCGACGGTGGCATATTTGAGAAAGAAATTGTCGCAGTGTCGGTGCCGGGCGAAAAAGATGCCGTGAAGTTGACCGTTGATGAGCAGCCGAAACGATTCAACGAAGAAAAGCTGCGGCAGTTGCGTCCGGCATTCGGAAAGGATGGAACCATTACCGCGGGCAATGCCTCCGGCATCAACGACGGTGCGGCGGCAACCATGGTGCTGTCGGCAGCAAAGGCTCAAGCGCTGGGAATAAAGCCTGTGGCCCGCGTTCTGGGCTACTGCGCGGCGGCGCGTGAGCCGGAATGGTTTACCTTGGCTCCAATCGATGCGATGACCCGGCTGCTGCGGCAGCTTGCACTGAAAGTTTCGGACATTGATCTGTTTGAAATTAACGAAGCATTCGCCGTAGTCGTCATGGCCGCGATGAAGGAACTGGAAATTCCGCGTGAAAAAGTGAATGTTCATGGCGGAGCGGTGGCACTGGGCCATCCCATTGGTGCCAGTGGTGCGCGAACTTTGACCACACTGCTTCATGCCATGGCGCAACATGGCGGCAAAATCGGGATGACTTCGCTATGTATTGGTGGCGGAGAGGCGGTAGCGATGGCTGTGGAACTTTTATAATACCGGGTGTGGCCATAATTTTTGGCAGGAATGCCGAAGCAGGTGGCATAAATGCCGGCACCAGGACGAATGCCGGTGCACCATCAGGCCCATTACCCGCCCTTTGCCAAAAAATCTGGCTACACCCGTGATACCATTTTTGAGGCAGTTCACTTGCTCACAAGAGAGTCTCCATGCTGCTTCCATGGGGCGCTTTCCGCCCGGCGGGCCATTCACGGGTACGCCGCATTGATGTTGCCGTAAAGCCTGACGTTAATGATGCACAGGGCCTGTGTGCCGACCTTGATGCCGCAAAATTGTCCGAGTGAAAGGCTACTTGCGCTCGGTGAGAAAGCACGAGGCGGCAAGCTTACGCCTCTCGTTCCATTTTCAGCATCCACTTTTTTGCCTTGACCGCGCCGTAGCCGGAAAAGCCGGTCATGGAGCCGTCGGAGCCGAGCACACGGTGGCAAGGAATAATTACGGGCCAGGGGTTGCGGGCCAAGGCTCCGCCTACGGCACGGGCCGCATTTGGCCGTCCAATTTGCCGCGCCAATTTACCGTAGGACAATGTGGTTCCCGGTTTGATTGCGAATGTGGCGGCCAGCACCTTGTGCCCGAATTCCGTCTGCCCCGCCCAATACAAGTGTTCTTGTAGCCATGGCCAACTCAGTTGCGCCCGCGCCGCGGCGTTGCGATCGCCGGAATAATAGGCAAGGAGAAAGCGCCTGACTGGTTTGAGCCATGAAGGTAAATCGCTATGGATCGCATCGGTCGTCGGATATTCGTCGTGAATGCCACGCAAAAGTGCGCGGTGATCAGGGCAGGCGGAATAAAGCCGAAGCAGACGCCGACGCCCTTTTTCATTGTGGTGCCATAGCAATGCGCAATAGCCATGAACGGTTTGAACGAAGGAATAAAACAGGGGTTCCATGGTCTGACAATCGGGCATCCTGGCGACTCCGCGTTCACTATCAACCATCAGCTTATATCAGGCTGACATCAAGGTGTCACCGGGGCAGAGGATTGCTCGGCACCGGGCTGAATTTTTTCCTTGCGACTGGCGATAAATGTATACACCACTGGAATCACGTAAAGGGAAAATACACAGCCGATGGACAAACCTGCCGCGATCATCAATCCCATGTCGAATCGGCTTACCGCACCGGCTCCGGTGGCCACCAGCAACGGAACCACGCCGAGTACCATGGCTCCGGTGGTCATGAGAATGGGGCGTAAGCGCACGGCGGAAGCATGAATAATGGCCTCGTATATGTTCATGCCTTCATTTTCCTGAAGCTTATTGGCGAATTCGACAATCAAAATTCCCTGCTTGGTAATAAGACCGATCAGCGTGATCAGGCCGACTTCGGTGTAGATATTGAGCGTGGCCACGCCAAGAAAATTGAATAGCGCCGCACCAACAATGGCCATTGGCACAGTGAACATAACAATAAGCGGGTCACGGAAACTTTCAAATTGCGCGGCCATGAGTAGAAAAATGAGGATAATGGCCAGAGCGAATGTGATGTAAATCGCATTTCCCTGCTGTTCAAACTGCCGGGACTGCGCGGCATAATCGAAGGCATAGCCGGTGGGAAGCAGCTTTTTCCCTTCATTGTGCAGGTAGGTTAGCGCCGCGCCCATGGTTGTTCCAGGGGTTGCTACGGCGGATATTGTCACGGAATTAAGCTGCTGGAACTGTGGTAGAAACTGTGGCTCCACCACATGCTTGATTGTTACGACCGTGGACAAGGGGATCATGCTGCCCGACGCGGTGCGAATATAAATACGCTTCAGCATATCCGCGGTGGCTCTAAGATGATCCTTCAGTTGCGGAATAACTTTGTATGTGCGGCCTTGAAGGTCAAAACGGTTGACGTAATTTCCGCCCAACAACGGCTCCAGATCGTTGGCCAGATCACTGCCATTGAGACCTAATGCCGCAACCAGATTATGTTTAATCCGTAATTCGACCTGTGGACTGTCATAGCGAAGATCTTTCTGCAACACCAGAAATTTCCCGCTTTTGTAGGCGGCGGCTATGAGTTTGTTGGCCGCAGCATCCAAGTCCTGATAACTACGCGTCGATGTCAGAACAAACTGAATTGGAAGTCCAAATGGGGCCCCCGGAATGGCCGGCAATGAAAAGCCAATCGTTTGTAAACCCGCAATTTTAGATAGTTTCTTCTGGAACGGCTTGGCCAGCTCCATCTGGGTCTTTTTCCGCTGATCCCATGGCTTAAGCAGCATGCCTCCCACCAGAGCGTTATATCCAGGCCCCAGGGGCGAGAATCCATTGATCTGAAACACCTTTTGAGTCTCCGGAAAGCTGCGGCAAATCTGACGGATTTGTGACGCATAAGCACTCATGTAATGCAGCGTGGCAGTTGGCGGACCAATTCCGGTGAAGAACAAAATGCCCTGATCTTCCGTGGGGGCCAACTCACTTTGTGTTTCCATAAGCATCAGGGGAATAGTGACAAAGAGCACCAATGCCATAATCAGAACCAGCCAACGGAAAGCCAGGACGGTGTGCAGGGATCTTTCATATCCATGACGAAGCTTCATGAACATGGAATCAAGGAAATGCACCAGACCGTGTTGGGATGCCGGCTTGAGTATTTTGCTGCTGAGCATGGGCGAAAGCGTCAGCGCAACGATCATGGAAACCATCACGGTAAATACCAGCGTGAAAGCGAATTCAGTAAACAGACTGCCGGTCAAACCGCCCATAAAACCGATCGGCGCAAAAACCGCCGCCAGCGTTGTGGACATGACAATGATGGGACCCGCCAGCTCACGGGCACCCTTGAATGCCGCCTGCAAAGGCGTCAATCCTTCATCAATGTGCCGATGTATATTTTCCACCATGATGATGGCATCGTCCACGACCAGCCCGATGGCGAGAATCACCGCCAGCAGGGTCAATAAATTGATGGTAAAACCAAAGGCTATCATGAACAATCCGGCACCAATGACCGCCAGCGGAATAGCCACCACCGGAATCAGCAAAGATCGAAAGGAACCAAGAAAAAGGAATATCACTAACACGACAATGCCCAGAGTAATCAGCAGAGTATGTTCTACTTCGGAAATAGCGGCTTTGATGTACACACTGCCGTCATAACCGATTGCTCCGTTGAGTCCTGCGGGGAGATTGGCCTGTATTTGGCGCAGCGCCACATGTACTTCATGTGCCAGCGTCAGATCATTGGCCGTCGGGCTTGGGAATACGCCGATAAATGTCGCCGGTATACCGTTTAGAAATACGCTCTGATTATAATTTTGGGCCCCCATTGTGACATCGGCGACATCGCGCAGGCGAATCGGGACGCCATTAACATATTTTACCACTAAATTTTTAAAATCGGCGAGATTATGAATCGACGTGTTCGCGGTGATTACCTGAGCAATATTCTTGCCGCGGATTCTTCCAATGGCAGAAACAAAGTTGTTGTTCGCTAATGCGGTCGAAACATCCGCCGGCGTAAGATTCAGGGCGGCGAGTTTTGCCGGTCGTAACCACACTCGTAATGCAAAACTGTTTCCGCTGGAGCCACTACCAGACGGGAGAATTTGTGCCTGGCTTACCCCGGGCAGGGATTGGATTTTCGGCTGAACCACGCGCAACAGGTAGTCATTGATCTGCTGCTGATTCATGGTTTTACTGGAAAACGCCAGATATATCAGCGCTCTGGCATCGCCGGTCTCTTCATTAATTACCGGAGTCTGACTGGCTGGCGGCAACTGACTGGCGACCTGCTGAACTTTGGCGAGAATCTGAGATACGGCGGCATTTGGATCCGAATTCAGCACCATGTTACATGTAACAGTAGATGTGCTTTCGGCACTGGTTGCGGTCATGTAATCAATGTTAGGTGCTTGTGCAATAGCCTGCTCCAACCGCGAGGTTATGTAAGCCTGCACCTGCGCCGGATCGGCACCCGGGTAAGACGTTGTTACCGTCACGATGGTACTTGTGATCGTGGGATATTCCTGTGTGGTCATGCTCATCCACGCGCGCAATCCCAGAACCAGGATAATCAGGTTGACCGCACAGGCCAATACCCAGCGTTTGATAAATAAATCCGTGAATTTCATTTGGTTTCAGACCTTGCCTTATGGTTTAATTTTGTTGCTCACCACAACCACCGCACCCGGACGCAGTTTCACCTGGCCAGCGGTCACAACCACCTCACCGGCTTTAAGTCCGGAGGATATAACCGTGTCATTACCTACGGGATTTCCCGTTTTCACCAGAACATTATTTACGGTCAATACTGTTTTTCCCCCCTTTTTGATTTTATTGACCAAATAAACGTAATCTCCATAGGTGTTGTAAGTTATAGCCTCGGTGTTCACCACCAGAACATTTTTTTTCACACCAGTCAGCAGCTCCACTTGACCGAATAATCCCGGCTTGAGCAACAGTCGTTTATTAGGCAGTACCGCCTGAACCTGAATATTCCGTGAGCCTACATCCACTTGCGATGAAAGCGCTGCAACCTTTCCGGAAAATATCTGGCCGGGGTAAGTGTCAACGGTCAGTTTCACGGTCTGACCGATATGCACCTGCGCCAGTTCATTCTGCGGAATGGAAAAATCCAGGTAGAGCGGCGTCCAGGTATTAAGTACCACAATCGGAGTTCCCGGTGAAACATACTGTCCCAGGCTGACCTGGCGCAAGCCCAGATAACCCGTAAATGGCGCGGTAATTGCGAGTTTTGCCAAAGTTGCGCGATCGCCAGTCACCAGCGCCTTGGCTTGCAATAGAGCCGCACGATCCGTGTCGAGAGTCGCCTGACTGGCCGCCTTGTGGGCGATAAGATTTTCGGTTCGTATAACATTGATTCGGGCCAGTGCCTCCGCGGCCAGATCGGCCTTCAATTGCGCTAACTGCGTGGTGTTATCAATCTGCACCAACTTTTGGCCGGCTTTGATCATTTGCCCGGAATGGAAATAAATGGCCGTGACATTGCCGGATATCTGCGCTGAGACCTGCACTCCCTGAACCGCCGTCAAGCTTCCAACAATATGAATCTCTTCGGGCAAACTGGTGGTTCGCACCGTTCCGGTGGAGACGGTGATCGGCGGAATCGGCTTGTGCGACATGGCATACGCAATCTTCTGGTTGTGAATCCATTTGTATGAAAACAACCCGATGACGATCGCCAGAAAAACCACCAGCAGAATGATGGAAATAATAACACGCTTTGCCATAATTTATGGAACCTCCACCTTACTTCTTAGCCACCGGCCGCATTGTCGCAGCTTGGGCGATTGCTGTTTGCGAGGAATGTTTTTTGACGGTTCTATATTCCTTGGGCCACCAGCCGCCGCCCATGGCGACAAATAGCGCTGCGGTATCCTGGTAGCGTTGGGCCTGCGCCGTCACTACTGCCAGACGCGATTGCTGATACTGCACCTGGGCCGTCAGAAGTGTCGTGTAATCCACCGATCCGGCCTTGTATTCCCAGCGTGCAAGTTTGTAAGCGCGAACAGCCGATACATACGCCTGCTGCTGGTATTGCAATGTCCTGGCATCATTCTGTACCGCTCGAAGAGCATTGGCAACCTGCGCGAAATCGGCAAGAATGGTGGACTGATAATCGGCGACCACGGCTTTGAGGGCGGCTTGTGCGGCGCGTTTATTGGCCTCCAGGGTACCGCCGTCAAAAATTGTTTGCGTCAGGCTTCCCGCCACCGCCCAAATCAGGCTGGAGGGATCAAAAAAATCTGCCAAACGCCCGTTTTCAAATCCCAGGTCGCCCGTAATCTGAATCACGGGGTACATCTTGGCAATCGCCTCTCCCACCTGGGCATTGCCGGCCCGAAGTTGCGCCTCGGCAGATAATATATCGGGGCGATGATGCACCAGTGCCGACGGCAGAGATACGGGCAACGTGGCGGGTAGATTTAACAAATTCAAATCCAGCGGTGGAATGCGCGCTAGCGATGGAATTCTTCCGAGCAACACGGCCAATGCGTTCCGCGCGGCGGAAAGCGACTGTTCCAGCGGGGGCAATGTCGCTTCAGTGGCCGCGACCTGGCTTTCCTGATTGACGACATCCAGATAGTTCACAGCGCCAAGATGGTATTGCTGCCGGACAATCTTGAGAATTCTGTTTTCACTACGCACCAGTGATTGCGTGGTTTTTACCCGTGCTTCCAGTGACGCCACCTCGATAGCGGTAGTGACGGTGTTGCCCTCAAGAGTCAGATACGCCTCCTGCAGTGCGTAACGTTGCTGATCTTCCTGGGCCTTGAATGAGTGCATGACAATACGGTTAAGCCCGAATATATCCGGGTCGTAACTGACCTGAACTTCACCGGTGTAAAGCGAATAGGTGCGCGTTGGACCACCAAAGCCCGCTCCGCTTTGACGTTGCCGTTCTCCGGTGGTGGAAAGTCCCAATTGCGGAAAAAATATGCCTTGAACGGATTTAAGATTTTGATGGGCCTCTTCCAGCGTGGCCGCCGCCGCGGCCAGGGTCGGGCTGTTTTTAATGGCCCGGATGACCAGCGTATTGATTTCCGGCGACTTAAACAACTTCCACCAGCGGGCTTGAACCTTGGTGCCGTAGGCAAACGCCTGAGCCGTCCCGGCGGCTCCCACATTTGAAATCATCGTGGTTTTCGTCGGTCGAGTTCCCGGCGTATATGATTTCACGGCGGGTGCTTTCGGCACTTGAAGTTTTGGTTCAATCGAACAGCCGGCGGTCATACAGGACGCCGTCAGAATCACGATGCTCCATCGCCACCGGATTACTGGTCCAGGTTTTTCATGTGCGGGAAACAGCTTATACCCCTTAACGCGACTACGGCTACGGTGAAATACTCCTGCTCCCGGCATCTGCACGGGAATTTATATCAGAGAAGTATAGCTGGGAACGCCTTGGTGGTCAAAATCCCTATTTGAAATTGTTATTTTGTATGGTTGGGAGTGCGGGAATAATTTGTGCGAAGTGGCCGGAATACCGCAATATAAGTGGTTCTTTGTGGAATGTGCTCGTTTTTTTGCGCTGCGACAAGGCAAAATCGTAACGTTATCAGAGGGCGATAATGCAGGCCGGAGCCGATATTGCCGATAATGGAGGAGGTGATGGTGGAAGTATGCCTCAAGAGCCGAAGGGGTGCTAAGGCTGCGGCAGAATTTTTCCGACGAGTTGGGAATAACGCGTTTTATCGGCGAAAGGGCTTGTTTGGGACAACCATCCCGCAAATGTCCGCCTTGAGAGCCAGAACGCAATGAGGTTTGTTTCGACATGCGTGATCCGCTGACAGTATTTATGAATCGGCGTAAACACTCCACGAAATTCGTCATCGTCGGGGTGGCTGTTGTGTTGGCTGTATCTATTCCACTTTATCAACTTTTTGCGGTGCAAACCGCGAAAATTGCCACCGCAAGATCGGAACTCGGTTGGACACGTTATGGCGAATCCATGGCCGAGCTGATGGTCTTAATGCAGGAACATGAACAAGCGGTCATTTCCGCGGATCGCAATGAAGGCTTACGCTCCCAGAATACGGCGACGGTCACGGCACGGCACATAGACGCATTAATCACAAAAATCGCGAATCAAAACAAAACGCTGGCGCAGCCGCTGCATGTGCAAGGCCTATGGCAACCTATTGTTCGACGCTGGTACGCGTTAAAGGGCGCGGATATCATCCGTCCTCCCCAGGTATTAACTGCGGAGTATACTCGTGAATTGTCGCGTATCTGGAGTGTGCTGCTGTTGTCCTCAGATTACGCCAGGTTTCGGGATAATCGCGCGCCATCCAGCGTGGCCGTGGTTGCCGCCGTGCGTAACGTCATTCCCACCATGCTGGCGCAGTTGAATTTACTGCGGATTGCCCTGATGGAAAATCCGGAAAACCCCGAAGCGGGCACGCCGCAATCAGTCGAAATCCGCAAGATGATCAATCTTATTTATTGGGGGAGAATCTCCGCAATACGTCATGATTTGCGCATGGCGATGCAAAATAATCCAGATTATCTCGCGATTATCAATAAACCCGTTACCGGGCTTGCGGCAGATGGGTCTGAGTTGGCGCAACTGGCCGCGAATCCCGGAAATTTTGATAGAAATACGCGCTTTCACATGCTGGAACTTGTCAATAGGATTGCCGCCAATACGTCGCTGATTTCCACAAATTCCATGCACTGGTTACACACGATATTTTCCGATCAACTGGCCAACCTGCGATTCTGGCTGCTGATGACAATCGGTATTGCGGCGGGCGTGGCCTTGATGATGGTGGTTCTGTTTGTTTCCATGTACCGATCCCTGATTTCCGCGATTGCTGAACGCATCGCCGCGGAAGGGCGCGTCCAGCGGGTGCGGGATTTGTACGAAGCGCTAAGCAAAACCAATCGCCTCATCGCCGATCATTGCGATCAGGGGCAACTGTTTTCCGAGGTCTGTCGAATCGTTGTCCAGCTTGGGCATTTTGATCTTGCGCTGATCGCGATGGTTAATCCGCTCTCCGGACGCGCGATGGCCACCGCCAGTGCCGGGCCGGCGGTAACGACCTACCTCAAGAAAATCCAATCCGGCGATGAAAATCTCATGCCGGTCGGCTGTCAGCCCGCAGCGGGATGTATCAGCTCCGGCAGGCCGGTCATTATCAATCGCCTGGATTTTCTTGCGCCCACGCGTCCATGGGAGGTGGAGGCTGTTGCGGCCGGTTTGAAATCCGCCGCCGCATTTCCACTTGTGAAAAGACATTCCGTTGTCGGCGCGCTGGTGATCTATTGCTCCGGTGAGGAGCGGTTTGATGAGCAGTTGACCAACCTGCTTACCGAGATTTCCAACAGTATCTCGTTTGCGCTTGAAGGGATGGCCCGTGAAGATTTCCGGCGTGCCGCCGATCAGGCGCTGCGTGATTCGGAACAACGCTATCACATGGTCATGGAGGGAGCCGGAGACGCCATTCTGCTGGTGGAAGGCGATGGGCGCATCATTGAGGCCAATAGCCGCGCTGTCGATCAATTGGGCTATTCGCGGGAAGAATTAAGAAGCGTTCCGGTAATGTCGCTTTTTCCCAGGAATCAACAGACTGAATCAAAGAATCGGCATCAGCGAATTCTCGCCACGGGCCGGACCGTTGATTCCAGCATCACCCTGATTCGCAAGGATCAAGGCACCATTCCCGTTGACGCTGTGGAATCGCGCGTGGATCTGCATGGCCGCCAGTTGATATTGAGCATCTTTCGTGATGTCAGTGAACGCAAGGCCGCGGAAGAGCGGATTCATCATCTGGCCTTTCACGATGCCTTGACCGGCCTGCCTAATCGGACGCTGCTGATGGATCGCATTGAGCAGTCCATTCGCGAAGCGCGGCGGCGCGACAACCTGGTGGGAATACTCTTTCTGGACTTGGATAATTTTAAGAATGTCAATGATACCCTGGGGCATGATTGCGGTGATGAGCTGCTGCAGAATGTGGCCATGCGCATGCGTAATACGCTGCGGTCCGAAGATACCCTCGCCCGATTGGGAGGCGATGAATTTATTGTCCTGATTACTGATCCGAATTCTCCGGCCGACATGGAGGTGGTGGCCCAGAAGATCATACAGGCCATGAGTGTGCCGTTCGTGATCGCCGGCCACACGTTTCATATTACCTGCAGCATCGGCATGAGCATTTTTCCACGCGATGGCCAGGACAGCGGCGTACTGCTGCGAACCGCGGATGAGGCATTGTATGGTGTGAAAAAAGAGGGGCGAAACCGCGCGGCGTTCCACACGCCTGAAATGCACCGGGCGGTGGTGGAATCCATCCGGATGGAAAATGATCTGCGGGAGGCAATCCGCCTGAATCAATTTGTTCTGCACTATCAGCCGGTGGTGGATCTGCAAACCGGTCGCATCATCAGTGGGGAGGCTCTGATCCGTTGGCAGCATCCCGAACGCGGACTGATTTCTCCACTGCAGTTTATTCCAATGGCCGAAGAGAAAGGTCTTATTCTGGCGCTGGGTGAATGGGTGATGCACGCGGCCTGTGAGCAGAATCGCCGCTGGCAGCTTGCCGATGTTCCGGTGGTACCGATTGCCGTGAATTTATCCGCCGTTCAATGCCGTGAACCAAGTCTGGAGCGCACCATACAGAGGATTCTGGATAGCACCGGGTTGGCTCCATCGTTGTTGGAGTTGGAGATCACCGAGGGTACGCTGATGCAGCAGACCGAGGCCTTGCGTGATCGCATGTTAAAAATTAAGAAACTTGGAATTCGCTTTCTACTGGATGATTTCGGCACCGGCTATTCCAGCTTGAGTTACCTGACACGTTTTCCGATTGACACGCTGAAGATAGATTCTTCATTTATCCGTGACATGATTGACGATCCCAAGGACCTGGCCGTGGTGGATACGATTGTGGACCTCGCGGATAACCTGCAATTACGTACCATCGCCGAAGGTGTTGAGCGTGTTGAGCAGGTCACGTTGTTGAAGCTTCTGGGATGTCAGGCGATGCAGGGATATCACTTCAGCGCATCGGTCCCGGCGGATGAGTTTGCGAAATTTCTCGTGGATGACCGTCGGCTGCATGATGTGCTCATACCCGATCAGCCGCAGGTCATCTCCGTCGGCGGGATCGCCTGATGCTCTAAACATCCAGATTTTTCACATCCAGCGCGTGTTCTTCAATGTATCGCCGACGCCGCTCAACATCCTCACCCATCAGCGTGCTGAACATTGCCTCGGCATTGCTGGCCCCTTCGAGTGTCACGCGCAGCAGTGTCCGCCGGGCGGGATCCATGGTGGTGGCCCAAAGTTCCTCGGCGTTCATTTCGCCCAGACCTTTGAAACGCTTCACTTCGATGCCTTGCTTGGCGATCTCCTGAATCGTAGCAACAATATCCGCCAGACCGGCAATGTCGCGTTTGAAATCGGTTCCGCTTTCGATGAGATAACGGGTCATTTTCCGCTCGCCGCTGTCGAGTTCCTCAAATTTCAGGAAATAATCTTCGATCGCCAGATCCATGGCCTTGAGTTTCTCAAAAATCTTTTCAAGTTCGCGGTTTTCGCTGAGCTCTTCATTTTTTTCCAGTCGGCGCTGCGCTTTCTTTTTCGCTTCCGCCGCTTCCGCGGAAAGTTTGCCGTTATTCGGCTGCCCATTGGTTTGTCCATTCCCGGAAGTATCCGCCACCTCCACCGCCCGGGCGATGGCTTCAATTTCGGCCACCTTATTTTTTTCGCAGAACGCTTCGTAGTCCTCCATGGCAAAGAAGAAGGATTCATGGCCATCGAGAATAACGCGGTAGTGCGGCAACACGCCGTGCTGCGCTCGCATGTGCAATAACTGGGTAAACGGCAGCCCGCGGCGCTCCGCGACGTGCGCGAGGTCCTGCACCTGCTCCAGCAGTTGCACCGCTTTTTTCAGATCAGCTCCTTTAATGCGGGACTTTTCGCCGCCCTTTTTGTCCCGAATCACCAGGCTGGTACCGTCCGTACCCAGCTCCAGATATGTCTTGCGCATCGCCGGTTCATTGCGCACATATTCAACATGCTTTTTCCGCGTGACCTGATACAGCGGCGGTTGGGCGATATAAACTCGTCCGTCCCGGATCAACTGGATCATCTGCCGGAAAAAGAATGTCAGAAGCAGTGTGCGGATATGCGAACCATCAACATCGGCATCGGTCATGATGACCAGTTTGCCGTAGCGGAGCTTGGTCATGTCCATATCATTGGCACCGATGCCGCAGGCCAGCGCCTGAACGATGGTGCGGATTTCCTCGTGGCCCAGCATCTTGTCCACGCGCGCCTTTTCCACGTTCAGGATTTTACCTTTGATGGGCAAAATGGCCTGAAATACCCGGTCCCGTCCGGCCTTGGCCGTGCCGCCGGCGGATTGGCCTTCCACGATATACAGTTCCGTCGATTCCATATCGCGGCTGGAGCAATCAGAAAGTTTTCCGGGCAGGCCGCCGCTGGTCAATGCGCCCTTGCGCGTTAATTCCCGCGCCTTGCGTGCGGCCTCGCGGGCTTGTCGAGCCAGCATGCCTTTTTGAATAATGCGTTTGGCATCCGCGGGATGTTCTTCCAGCCAGATGCCCATTGTTTCATTGACGGCATTGGCTACAAAGCCTTCCACCTCGCCGTTGCCGAGTTTATCCTTTGTTTGTCCTTCAAACTGTGGGTTGGGAACTTTTACGGAAATAATGGCGGAAAGCCCTTCACGCAGGTCATCGCCGTTCGGCATTTCTTTATCATCTTTAATGACATTGTTGGATTTGGCGTAGAAATTCAGGGTGCGCGTCAACGCGGTCTTGAATCCCGACAGATGAGTTCCACCGCCCGGTGTGTTGATATTGTTCGCGAAGCTGTGAAGACTTTCCGCGTAGCCGTCGTTGTATTGCATGGCCACCTGAACGGACATCGGATTGTCCTTGCCGGGTTCCACTCGCTCGAGATAAACGACCTGGCTGTGGATAACATCTTTGCCTTCGTTAAGCTGTTTAACGAATTGAATGATCCCCTTGGTATACTTAAATTCATCTTTCTTGCCGGTGCGTTCATCCTCAAGATAAAATGCCAGACTTTCATTAAGATATGCCAGTTCGCGGCATCGGGCGACGATGCGGTCATAATCGAAAGTGATGTCCGGAAATATCTGCGGATCCGGTTTGAACGTTACCTTGGTACCCGTTTTTTGCCGCTTGCCAATGGTCTTTAGTTCGGAGGTTTTGACGCCCCGTTCAAATTCCATTGAATAAACTTTTCCATCGCGGCAGACTTCGACGATGGTCCATTCGGATAAAGCGTTGACCACGGATGCGCCAACGCCGTGCAAACCGCCGGAGACTTTATAGCCGCCGCCGCCAAACTTGCCGCCGGCGTGCAGATCGCACATGACCACTTCCAGCGTGGATTTTTTTTCCGTCGGGTGCATTCCGACGGGAATGCCGCGGCCATCATCACTGACGCTCACCGAGCCGTCGGCATGAATGGTCACCCACACATTATCGCACTTACCGGCCATGGCCTCATCAACGGAGTTATTGACGATTTCCCAAACCAGATGGTGCAGCCCGCGGGTGGTCGTATCGCCGATATACATGCCCGGCCGCTTGCGCACGGGGTCCAAGCCCTTGAGGGCCTGTATCGCGGATTCATCATAAGCCTGAGATACGGGTGGGGTTAGGGTTGCGGTAGACGGCTGTTCCATAGCCATGGGTACTCCTGAAAATGGCGGGGAAAGGCGGGCGGTAGTGTCAACAGAATACGCTTGATTTATCCGCTTTTCCTCGCCAGAAAACCAAGAGGATAGTATACCGGAAAGACCGATTTTGTTCCAGCGCCGGCGGGCGGAAAAATTAGCGCGGGGGCCGCAATAATTTCGCATGGCGGCTCTCTTTTGCCAAAACGGCACGGCCCAGGTACACGCGGCCCACAAAATACCGACGCGGTTGCTACAGCATAGAATAATATGTCCGCATGAGAGGGCTTGGGCGAAAGGGGGGCGACGGAATCGGCACTGCCGGAATGCAGAGTTACTTGCCAGGTATCCCGGTGTGGCGGGATTCGGCAATCCGCGAATCTCGCGCTGTAACAAAGGCGGACACCCTCATGTGCGTTTTGTTGAACAGCCGCCGACGGATAATGTCATGAGCGGTGATTCGGAAGGCGGAGTCGATACTGCCCTATTTTGGATGTAATTTCAAGGAAAGAATCTTATGAATACCTCAGAACTTATTAAAACCGTTCAGATGCTTATGGCTCCCGGCAAAGGTCTGCTGGCCATGGATGAAAGCAATCCCACCTGTAACAAGCGGTTCGCCGCCTTGAATATCCCGCAGACCGCGGAGATGCACCGCGTGTACCGTGAGTGGATCGTTATGGCACCCAGGCTCGGCGATTCCATTGGTGGAGCGATTCTGTTTGATGAGACCATTCGCCAGAAGTTAAGCAATGGCAGTTCTTTTGTGGATGGTCTGCATCTGGCGGGTATTGTGCCGGGCATTAAAGTGGACATGGGAACCAGAGAACTGGCAGGCTTTCCCGGCGAAAAAGTTGCCGAAGGTCTGGACGGTCTGGCGGGGCGGGTGAAAGAATATTTTCAAATGGGGGCACGTTTTGCGAAGTGGCGCGCGGTTATCGCTATTGGTGATGGTATTCCCACTGCGGGTTGTATTGATGCCAATGCCCACGCGCTGGCACGCTACGCCGCAATATGCCAGGATGCCGGACTGGTTCCGGTTGTGGAGCCGGAAGTGCTGATGGATGGAAAGCATACGCTGGCTCAATGCGGCGCGGCAACGGAGGAAGTGTTGCATACGGTTTTCAACCAACTGCACAACCAAAGGGTGATGCTGGAGGGGATGATTTTGAAACCCAATATGGTGCTGCCGGCATTAGGTTGTCCAAAGCAGGAAACAGTGGAAGAAGTTGCGGACGCTACGGTGCGGTGTCTTTTGCGCAGCGTCCCCGCCGCGACGGGCGGCGTGGCGTTTCTATCAGGCGGGCAGCCGGCCCAACCCGCCACGGAACGTTTGAATGCCATGAATGTTCGCTGGAAATCCAACATGCCCTGGCCATTGACTTTTTCATTCTCCCGGGCGATTCAGCAGCCGGCCCTGGAAATTTGGGCGGGAAAGGCGGCCAACGTGAGCACGGCGCAGCAGGCATTGGTGCATCGGGCCAGTTGTAACAGTGCGGCGCGGCAAGGCCGGTATAACCGCGATATGGAAAAGTAATTGGAAGTGGATTAACAACACGATCTGCCGCGGCCCTGTACCTTTCTGATTTAGCATGACATCCTGACGAAATCCTATTACAGGCTCGCCGGGGTATTATTGCCCGGTGTTGCCGAAGTTTAATTGAGAAGGGGCGAGCAGGCCTCCGCTGAGCACGATTTTAATTCCCTGATCGACCGTCCAATTGGTGTTGCGAACCTCCGATTCCAGCACGAATTGAAAAAAGCCGCTGGTGGGATTGGGGGTCATGGGAATGAAAATGGTGATATAGCGTTGCCCAGAGGCAATATCGGTGATTTCATTGGTGACAAAAGCGATAGTCCAAAGCCCGCGGCGTGGAAATTCCACCAGTACCACACGTTGAAATCCGGCTGCGCCGCCGCTTTGGCGGAACACGCCGATCATTTGTTTGGTGGTGCCGTAAATGCCTTTCAGCAGCGGCAGATTTTCCACAAAGCGATCCACCATGGTGAGTATCTGTCGGCCAATGACGAAGGTGGTCAGCACGCCGATGATATAAATAAATCCAGCGGTAAGCAGCACCGCCAGTATGGGGGCCAAATAGCGGGCACCCTTGGTGGTGTCCACATTCGCGATGTGACTGAAGACATTGGATTTAAGCATCCAATGGGCGACCGGGTAGGAAAAGCCCGTGGCGAAGTGATAAATAAACGTCACGATGTACAGCGTGACCAGCAGCGGAATCAGAACGACAAACCCGCCGATGAACACCGATTGGAGATGCCGGCGCAAGCCGCCCTTTGGCGGCGTTTTTGCCGCTGAATCCGGCGGTAACGGGGGCAAGGATGGAGTGGGAGAAGGTGTCATATATAGTACATCTGTCCTCCGCGGCTCTTCTGGCTGACCTGCTCCACCAGAGCCGCTAATGTGGTCGAATCCATGACATTGCAAATCGCGGTGGAAAGCTGCGTTTGAAGAATTTCCACGGCCATTTCTCCGGGCTTCATATCCTCGGTGAGTTCGGCATTTTCCTGCATGAACTTTTTTCCCTCCAACCGGGCGATGACCTCGCCGACGATAATATGTTCCGGGCTGCGGGCCAGGCGATACCCACCCATGGAGCCGATTTTTGAAACGAGAAATTTTCCGCGCGATAGCGAAGATAATATCGATTCGAGGAATTTCGCCGGCAGGCCTTCGCGGGCGGCGAGTTCCCGCGTTTGTATATAACCCTTGGGGTACGCTTCACATAAACAGATCAGCGCACGAATGCCATATTGCGTGCGTTTAGAAAGTTGCATGTACACCCCGTAGTGAGACAAGCCAGCGTGCGTTGAATCCGTGCAGCATTGGCTGAGCCGACAACCATCCGCGCCAAGCGAATGGCTACCCCCGCGCGGCACTGGAAAGCATACAACCCTATAACCATCCAGCCAGCGTGGGGGTGATGAAATTGTACGGGTTCAACGCATTGGCGGCAAACGGGCCACATTGCGCAACTGGGGGTGCATGACACTTTATGCGGGTTACGGATAACGCAATAGTCTCTCCCCCGAGCGCCGTGGTGAGAACCCGGTGCCGTTGTGCTCCCTGCGAACCCCAGCGGCACCGCATTACCATGACGGGGCTCCGGGGTATCGTGTTTGCGGCGCAATAAAACCATACCCGCATAAAGTGTCACGCACCCGCGCAATAGGGGTGTGGCAATATTTTCGGGCGGGTGCGGCATTTCCGCGTAAAACACGCGGTGCAAGCACACGCGGCAAAAAGGGGGATGGGGCGTCCCAGCACCACGCCCGGATCTATTGCCCCGCCCCAGCACTCTTGATGTCCATGGTTGAAGAGCAATGACGAATCACCGATAATAATATGATAATCCGGCGGGTACCCGGCGTGCGGGGGGTGCGGTGCGATCAGTTGCCGAACCGGGGGTTGCAGTGCTGTCGTAAGGGCTGGTGGTGTCCGATAAAACAGACAGTGGCTACATTGAACTTCCATAGAGAGGTGGACGTATAATGGGAACCTTGGCATTGGGCTTCAGCAATTCATGGTCAAGAGCCGATAACTATGGGGCGAAGCGCCGCTGGGCCTGTGATGTGCCAGGTATTGAGAGACAATGAGATATCAGGCAGGAGTCACAAGTGTTCTGCGACAGTGATTATTGCTTTGTGCATGAGAGATCAGGGTATGGTGGTCGGGGGTTAATATAATGGTTGTTGGTTTCGCGTTTGGAGTGGTGCATCAGTGATTCAAGCAACGGGTTCTCAAAGCGGTTCAACAGAGCGGATCGGCGAAGTGGGGCTGCCTTTGTCGGAACATGCTCATTCGCACACCGGAGCATCGGACGAATTGGACGGCATCGCCTGCGCATGTGGGCATGACCATACGGGGGGGCATGATGGGCATGGTCATACGGCCGGGCACAGTCATTCCGGCGTGAGTTTACAGTTGCAACTTTCGGTGCTGGTGCCGACGACTGTGGCTTTATTGATCCTGGCGGGAATTTTCTATCAATTTCCAACGGAAGTTCCCATGGCGCGGGCTATGGGGCTGCTGGCGGCGCTGATTTCCGGCGGGCCGATATTCTGGCAGGCGGCGAAAGGCTTATCGCGCGGCCAGACGAATGTGAATGAATTGGTGGCTTTGAGCGTCATCGGTGCGATTGCCCTGGGCTGGCTGATTGAGGCTGGTCTGGTGGCGCTCTTGCTGCAGGTTGGGGCGTTAATTGAACAGGTGGCCACTGAAAGCGCTCGGAATGCCGTGCTGGCATTGCAAAATCTGGCACCGGTTCACGCCCGTGTGCGGCGCGGTGAACGCGATGAAATTATCCCCGCGGAAGATTTACGTGAAGGGGATATGCTGATTATTGAACCGGGTGAACGCATCGCCGGTGATGGCACAGTGGTCACCGGTTCCACGAGCGTGGATGAATCCATGGTGACGGGGGAGTCGATTCCGGTGGATAAGGCGGCGGGTGGCACCGTGTTGGCCGGTACAATCAATCTTACCGGGTCGGTACAAGCGCAGGTAACGCGGGTGGGCGAACATTCGGCCTTGGGGCAGACGATCGCACTGGTGCGGCGGGCGCAGCAATATCAGCCCCATATTATTCGTGCGGCGGATCGGTTTTTCTCATTCTATACGCCGTTGGTGCTGGTACTTTCCGTGGTGGCATTTTGGGTTTCCGGTCAGCCGGGCCGGATGATCACCATGTGGGTGGTGGGGTGCCCGTGCGCGATGTTGCTGGCGTCGCCATTGGCCATTGTGGTGGCTCTGGCCCGCGCCAGCCGCAGCGGAATTCAGATAAAAGCCGGGCCTTTTGTGGAAGCATCGGTCAATCTGGATACGGTGGTATTTGACAAAACCGGCACGCTGACCACCGGCAAGTTTATCGTTCATAGTGTGCGACCATCGGAAGGTGTGGATGAAAATCAACTCCTGGCCCTGGCGGCGGCGGTGGAGAACCGCAGCAGCCACCCCCTGGCGAAGACCATTTGCTCCTACGTTCGGGATCGGGGTGTGCGCTATCATGAGGCTTCGAACGTGAAAATTCTCGAAGGTCTTGGGGTGGAGGCGGCGGTGGACGGGCAGGTTGTCCGGGCTGGTTCCATCAAGATATTGCCGGCGGACATGGCCGCCGGCGCGGGTAATGTTGAGGCGGCGGAATCTGAACTGCCGCTGGTGCCGGTATATGTGATGAATGAAGGCCGACTGATGGGAGCGATCTGTCTGACGGATGAAATTCGACCCGAAGCGCGGCGCGCAATCAAGCATTTGAGAAATTTGGGAGTGAAGCGCATCGTGATGATGACCGGTGATCGGCGGAAAACCGCACAAATGGTAGGCCGTGCGGTGGGGTGTGATGACATCTACGCGGAGCTTTTGCCGGCCCAGAAAGAAGAGTTGATTCGTCAGTTGCAGCGTGGTGATCATGGGGTGGCGATGGTGGGGGAGGGAATCAATGATGCGCCATCACTGGCGGCGGCGACGGTGGGTATCGCGCTGGGATTGCGCGGGACCGATGCGGCCATTGAGGCTGCGGATGCCATATTGTTGAAGGATGATCTGACGCGGATACCATTGCTTATTTATCTGGCGCGGCAGACGCGCATCGCGATTTTTCAGAACATCGGATATGCTTTATTTTTTGCGGTGTTTGCCTTGATCGCCGCGGCCTTCGGGCTGTTCGGCCCGGTGGTGGCGGCAATGATTCATGTGCTGGCGGTGGTGGTCATCGCGGTGAATTCGGTGCGGCTCGCCGGTGATGTGGGAGTGAATCGCAAGCCACTGCCGACGAGCATCAAGAAAAAGGCGATGCCGGAGGAAATTCCCGCGCCCGGGTTATCACCGGCATGAGTGTGCGATGTTGACCATTAAAGGATTGTTCACTGAACAGTTATTCGGTTGATGCGGAAGTGTCGCTTACCGAAAAAGTACAAGCGGCTTGTAAGGAATATCACGCGTGAAGCGATCCATCACGATAGCATTTTGGGTATTAATGGGGCTGCTGGCCATCACAGCGGCTCTGGCGATTGCCGCCATGAAATATGGTACCGTGGTATTTTGGGCGGCGCTGTTTGCGGCGCTTGGACAGACCATATTGGCCGCACTGGCGTGGTGGGGACTGCGGTTGGCCCGTCAGCAGGCGGCGCTGGTGGATGAGGCGGAGGCGGAATCCAATGTGAAGTTTACTCCGCTGGCTCCGCTAGGCTCATTCCACATGAGTTATTCCGATGAAACCGGCACCTCCGCGGCGACGGCGGCTCCTGTTCCGGTGGAGCCGGAGGATATCACGACGCTTGACACGGGTTTTCAACGGATAATCGTGGGGCTTACATCGCTGGGATTTCTGGTGCTGGCTGGGATCATCGGCTTGCTTGTCTACCGGGATTTTGCGGCAATTTCGCCCGGCCATCCGATTGTGGTTTCGCCGGTGGCGATTGATCCCGGAGCCGTGGTGGCGGCTGGTACGGCGTTATTGATTTATATTTTATTGATGCCATTTTCGCGCCCGCGACCGGAAACCGAGGGATTGGTGGATGCTTCCAACAGCATCGTGATACTTGGAATTCCCGGTGCCGTGGTGCTGCTGGCCGCGGTGATCGCGGCATGGGCGAAGGTGGCGTACGCCAGTCAGGCGGCGGCCATTTTTATCGCCGCCGTGCTGGTATTGCAGGCCTTTGAATTGGGCCTGAATTCCATACGCAGTCATGGCGGCATCGTGGAACTGGATCAGGCCGGCGTGGATCTGCAGCAATTGCCGCTGGTGCCCATGTTGTCCAGCGGCTGGATTGTGGGCTTCCGGGTACTGCTTGTGGAAAGTATCGGGATGTCACGCCAGGGCACCACGCCGCTGGCCATTTTTTCCAGACTGATTCCAAGGGTGGTAATTGCGGGGTTCGTATTTTTGATCTTGTTAAGCACGCTGCACGTCGTACCGACTGGAGAAGTAGGCATACGTGAACATCTGGGCGTTACGACCAAAGCCGATCTTGCCCATCCATTGAATCCGGGACTGCATATCCTGTGGCCTTGGCCGATTGACAAGCTGCAATATGAACCGACGGACAAAGTAAATCTGGTGCTCGTCGGCTCGGAAGAGCGGGATAAAAACGTTCTTGGCAACAATGCTTTCTCATTTTGGAGCCAGCATGTTTCCATTCCGGATCAGGAGTTTTTAACCGGCGATGTCAATCCGGATGGCAGCCCGGCGTCACAATTGCTGGATGGCTTTGTGGCGGCGTGGTGGCGGGTAAAAAATCCGGGCGAATTTTTTGATCATATATCTACCAGCAAGATCATTGAAGTCGGCGGCCTGACAGGCGCGGGCTCCACATTGCATCTGCGACGGATGGATGCGGCGCTGGTGCACCAGGTTCTTTTGTACGCCATCACCCGGGTTTTCGCTCAAAATACCCTCAAGGGGATTATGGAATCGGAAGTTGGGCCGGTATCGCAAACCATCAAGCGGGATATGCAGAATGTCCTGAATCAGATGAAGTCGGGTATTGTGATATTGAGCGTGGAAATTAAGGACATCCACCCGCCCAAGGGGCAGACGCAAAATACGGCGCAAGGCCGGATATTAGGCCCGGCGGAAGCATTTGAGAATGTTGTTGCTTCGCGGGAAATTCAGCAACAACTCGTTGATGCGGCCGATACGGAAGCGTATGCGGATAAGGCCCGGGCGCAGGGCTATGCCGAGGGGAAATTGCTGGCGGCGAATGGTTATGCTACCAAAGTGGTGAACATTGAAGAAGGACGCTCCAAAGCGTTGACGGTGCAATCCGAAGCATTCTCCAAGGCGGAACCCGCGGCCATGTCCTGGGCTTTTTATCAGGCTTTGAACACGATGTTTGGCAAGGTTAACAAAGTTATTCTCGGTCCGAATGTTACGCCGCCGGAAATATGGCAGATTGGGCATCGGGAGAGTAGCTCAATGATGGTGCCGCCGCCATCGGGGCCGCCGGGTGGTATTGGAACATCCAACGGGGCGGGGGGAGAAAATACGCCCGGAAGTGCCAGCGGGGCACCATAGCGGATCGGGTCAGTGAAGCATACACCTGGGTGAACAGGGAATGTGAATAACGGAAACTCCTAAAGGAAGTATCATGCGTAAGTTGGCAATTGGAACTATCGTCGCGGTTGTACTGGTTGTGCTGTTTTGTGAACTGTGCACCGTCGTGGCCAAACCGTATCAGAAGATACTGCTGGATCGCTTCGGCAAAATTATTTCAAATCCGACACGGATTTGCTACAATTGGTTTTTATGCTATCCGACGGATCGTGTCATTCGGCTGGACATGCGGTTGCATCTGTATCAAAGCGATAACCGGGAAGTCAGTACCAGCGCCGGCGAGCCGATCAGTATTCGCACGTTTGCGCTTTGGAAAATAATCAATCCGGTACTCTATGTAGACAGCTTGCCGGGGGGAACGCCCGCGGTACAGCGGTATTTGGATAATAAAATTCAAAGTGCCGTTCTCAAGCGGATCGGACACTATACGCTCGATGAAATGTTCAACGTTGATGTCAAAAAGTTGAAAATGCAGCAGGCGGAAGAAGACATTCAGAAAAAAGTAAATTTGGGCATGCAATCATTGGGAATTGGTGTGGTGAAGGTCGGCTTCGCCCGTATGACGTTTCCGCCGGACGTCGCGGCCCGGGTATATCAACGCATGACGGCGGAACGCAATAAAATCGCCAGTAAATACATTAATCAGGGCGAGAGGCAGGCACAAATCACCATCGCGCAAGGCCGCGAGGAAGCGACGGAAATTCGCAGTAAGGCCAGCAAGCAGGCGGCGATTATCCGTGGGCAGGCGGATGCCAGCGCGTACGCAATTTTGAATTCAGTACAGGAAACGCCGCAGGCGCGGCAGTTTTATCGCTTTTGGAAATCACTGCAGTTGTTCCAGAATTCCATGGGCAACAGCACGTATTGGGTGCTTACGCCGGAGAATCCGGTTACGGAGCCATTATTTACGCAGTTAAAGCTGGTGGAAGGCTCCGGGGCAAAAAAAACGCCGATCAAGGCTGATCCGTCGGCGGTGAAGTGACGCCGCGGTGCTGACGGTGGGCAATGTTGGAATCAAGCAGGTTCGCAGGAAAAATCCGATGACTCAGGTTGATATTAATCAAGAATCTCATACGCATGACGATCATCATGAACATCCTCATGATAATCAGTTGCCTGTTCTGCCTTCGGAAGCGCCTGCCAGCCGATGGCTGTCGCCGCAATTTGTTTTGCTCTATTTCGCCGGCGGTTTGATTCTGGTATGGATTCTCAGTGGATTTTATCAGGTGGGAGTCGGGGAAGTGGCGGTGGTGGAGCGGCTGGGGCAATATGAAATGCTGCCCGGCGGGAAACACGCCCTGCTGATGGAAGCGGGTCTCCATTATCACATTCCATGGCCCATTGATACCGTTCATATTGTGCCGCTGGAGCGCGAACATCTGCTGGAGGTTAATAATTTTAATTCCTCCCCGGCTGCGTACGCTGATCTGGAAAAGGCTTATTTGCGACAGGGTTACAGCAAGCGCGTTCTCGATGCGATCTTTAATCCGTACCTGATTACCGGTGATAAAAATATTCTTCACGCCCGCGTGGCGGTGCAATATCAGATATCCCACCCATTGCAATACATTCTTGCCGTATATCAACCGCCCGGTGGATTGCCCAATCAGGCGTGGAATAAAGTCATGAGCCTGCTGACGGATCGTGAGCTGATTCATAAACTTGCTTATGCCACAGTGGATGAGGCGCTGTACAGCGGCAAGACGGAAGTGGAACAGGAATTGTATGATCCGGTGAAACCTCAGGCGGGCCTGCAGCGCCTGGTCAGTAAGCTCAAACTGGGCGCGCAGGTGGCAAGAGTGGAATTGAAATACATCCACTGGCCCAGTGCGGTAAACGAGGCCTTTTCGGCTGTTCTCAATGCCCGGCAGCAGAAGAATCAGGATCATCAGGATGCCAAGAAGCATTACAATCAATTGGTGATCCTGGCCAATGCTCAAGCCCAGACCATATTGAATCAGGCCCAGGCGAAGGCCGCCAGTACCATTGATGAAGCGCAGGGTGAAGCCAATGCGTTCAGTCAGATTTTTGCGCAATATCAGCGGAATCCGCGTGTTATTACCCTTAAGCTCTTAAACGATACTTTAAGCAACGTGATGAACAATGTGGGGCGGGTATTCTTTGTGCAGCCACATCAACAGATTATTCTGTCTATGCCACCGCCGCCCAGAAAGGTGAATGCTCCGTCCGCGCAATAAGTATCGTGATAAGAGGTGTGGCAATTTTTCTGTATTGGGGTAGCATTTGAGCCTTCCGCGAGCGGTGTCGGCACATGCGGCGGTTGCCGCCGAGCGGGTGAATTTTGAGCAGGAGATCAGGAGAGCAAATGGGGATGGAATTGGAGAGTTGCTGACGGTAGCCGGACAACGCCACTTGCGGTCGCCTGTACGCTTGCGCAAGGTACTTTTGACCGTCGGCTAAAAGGAGATGCGGCGGTGCCGGTACCACGGTACGAATTTATGGCCACGCCCACGGTGAGTTTTGTCCTGTGTGCGGTTGAAACTGGAGTTATGGATGGTTGTGGACAATCAAGCGATTCAAACACGGCAACTCTCGAAAGTTTATCCCGGCTTTTTCAAAAGTCAGCAGGTGCCGGCGTTAACGGAGTTGAATCTGCGTGTGAATCAGGGGCAGATTTTCGGCCTTTTAGGCCCCAATGGAAGTGGAAAGACCACTACCATCAAACTTCTGCTGGGTCTGATCAACCCGACATCGGGTGATGCGCTGGTGATGGGCCAGCCCGCCGGAGATCAGGAAACGCGCCGCCGCATCGGTTATCTCCCGGAAGAAAGCTATCTCTATCGGTTCCTCAATGCCCGTCAAACGCTGGATTTTTACGCGCGGTTGTTCAACATGAATCGTGCGCAGCGGCGGCGGGCGGTGGATTATTACCTGGACTTTGTGGGGCTGGATCCCAGCGTGCGGGGCCGACGGATCGGCACATATTCCAAGGGGCAGACGCGTCGCGTGGCCTTGGCGCAGGCCTTGCTGAATAATCCCGATCTGATCATCATGGATGAGCCGACATCTGGACTGGATCCGGTGGGGATGCTGGAAATAAAAAATATGATTCTGCGGCTGCGGGATGCGGGAAAGACAGTTCTGCTGTCCAGCCATCAATTGGCGGATGTGGAGGATGTGTGTGATCGGCTGGTCATCTTATATCGTGGTCGCATTGAGTTGGAAGGCGCGTTAAGCGACTTGCTGGAAAAGAAGGATGTATTCCAATTGTCAGCGCGGAATGTGTCCGACGCGCTTCAGGCGAAGCTGGCGGAAATGGCGGCACAGGAAGGGGCGACGGAAATCCATACCGGGCGGGCGCGCGTTCGGTTGGAGGATTTGTTCAAAGAACTTGTGGCTCGCAAGCGCAGCGGAGAGATGCGGTAATTGGCGTTTATGCCCTCCCTTGGTAGTTCGCTATCTGGAATAAACAGGTACATGTATCAAATATTGCAACACGTTTCCGACAGACTGGTCCATGCGGGTATAGCCCTGGGGACCTACTATCACCCGCCCGCGCAACATCACTACGTCACCATTTTCGCCGATGTGGTCATCGCGCTGCTGATTCTGGCATTTGTGCTGACGGCATTTCGTGATATTGCTCGGCTGCGCCACGGCATATCCCGCGCCTGGGCCATTGGCCGCACCACATTGTTGGAGGCTTGGGCGGGTCGTATGTGGGCTGTTCCGCTGGTATGGTTTGGCGTGTGCGTGCTGCTGGGCGTGTTGATCGTTCGTGGCTATGAGCCGGCGGGCGTGGTGCGGGTTTACCTGACCATTTTTTTGCGGGCTCAAGTACTGATGCTGCTGGTGTACTTTGGAATTCTGGCATGTGTGACATTACCGCGCGAGCGAGAGCGACATACTCTGATCACCACCGGCAGCAAGCCTGTGTCCCGCCTGGAATTGCTGCTGGGGAAGGTCATGGGCCTTGTGGCGGCGGCCATGATCATGCTGGCGGTGATGATGGTGCTAACCTGGGGTTATATGAAATTGGTGAATTTCAAAATTCGCCATGATGCCCAGGTGCTATATGCCCTGCAAAAACATGATTATGACAAGGTGTTGCGTCGGATGCCGCCGGATTCCGGCGTGCATTATCTTGCGGAGCATGGCGTGCTTGAGGCGCAAAATTATATTTCCGGTGCGTTGAGTATCGCCGGCCTGATTGATTACAGTCATAATCCACCCACCCGGGCGCTTAAAGGTGGTAGCTCGGAGACGCTTTATTTTGAATTTCCATCATTGCCGGCCGCGGCAAATTACCGGCCCATGTTCGACTTTAACTTTCTGGTAGGGAATGTATTGCCATCCAATCCGCCCCAACCGGTCAAAATTCAAGTCACGATGGTGCAGCGCAGCAATCCGATGAATACTCTGGAAAAAACGCTGACGCTTAACGCCCGGGGCCAGGCGATCTGGATGCCCAAGAATCCACTGGCATTTTTCAGCTACGTCAATGCGCAGACCGGTGAACATTTTGATCCTGGTCCGGTGGTGATCAAAGTTACATGTCCGAACTTTGGCGTATATCTCGGAATTGGAAATGGCACACACCCGCCGAGCCGTACCAGTTGCCTGGCCATCGATCTGGATCGAAGTCGGACACCGGGCCATTCCGGAATTATTGCGCCGCGCGCAAATCCAGTGATCACCGGCTTTAAGGATAATGGCAAGCAGGAGATCGTAGGCCCCAGTATCCGTCATCCGCAGATTAAGCCCGAAGTCGCGTCTTGGGATTTTAAACATCTTCATGGGCGTTCAATCCCGATCGGGCCGCATGGCAATTTTACCGTTCACATGGTAATCAGTGTGGATAAGCAATCCAATGAAGCCCTTGCGCCCAGAGCCTGGATTGTGGCCTACAACATCAACCGCCCCCGGCAGCGCGTGGAGCAATCCATTGTTGTTAACGAGAAGCGTATCACCGCAATTAAACTCCCGGCGAGTCTTCTGGGATCGGGTGATCTGATCATCAACCTGCGCAGCGAAGTTCCGGGCCAGTGGTTCAAGGTGAAAGCCGATTCCATGCTGATCATGCAACCGCCATCGACGTTTATCGCGAATCTTTTCAAGAGCGAGCTGGTAATCCTCTGCGAGGTGGCGCTGATCATCACCATCGGCGTGGCGGCCAGCACCGTGTTGGGCTGGCCGGTGGCGATGTTAACCGCTATGGTGGCATATATTCTTGGCAACTTATTTCAATTCGTACATGGGCTGTTTTATGCGGGTGGATTCGAGCTGCTCAATATTGTCGAACAGAATCACCTGAAACACGCCTGGTATTACCACGTTGGCTCATTTATATCCAATGTCATGGTGCGCATGCTCTGGCTGATTGTGCATCTGCTCCCGGATTTTACCCGGTATGATCCACTGTACTTTATTGTTCGCTCCAAGGATATGCCGCTTGAAGTGGTGCTGCTGGATATGGTATGGACGCTGGCGTGTATTTTGCCGACGTTGGCTATCGGCTATATGCTGCTGCGCAAACAGGAGTTGGCGTGATGTCCGCAAAACCTCCCTTACGTCCAATTGCATCGGCTTCTCCGGCTCAGACTCCCGGCAAATTGCCTCGGCGCATTAACAGTCAGGCGCGACGCGATCAGGTCATTTGTATTGCCATTGCCGTGGTGCTCCTGGCCGGGATATGTCTGATTCAGGCCCCACTGCGCTCGCAGCGGGCCAGGCTGGTCACGAACCATAATAAGAGCGTCGGCGATCTGATCATGACATTTCCCCGCCTGACGCTGGGCGGCTTTCGCGGTGTTTTGGCGATGGTGTTGTGGGAAAACGCCGAGAAGGACAAAAATAAACATCAATGGGTTCCGCTGGAAACCGATTACAACGCCATTGCGGCCCTGGAGCCGTACTTCGGTTCAGCGTATATCTTTAATGCGTGGAATCAGTCCTACAATCTCTCCGCGCAATTTCATGACATGAACACCAAATACAAGTGGGTCCTCGATGGATTGATCTATCTCTATAAGGGAGAAAAATACGTTCCAAACAACGCCAACATGATCATGAATGAAGCGAATGATTTTTATCTCAAGCTCGGTACAAGCTTCGAACGCCGCTATTACACGGCCCGGTGGCGTTATGATCTGGCACATTTGTATCGTTATCAGCCGGGCAAGGTCAACGCCCAGCTAAGCACTCTGGCGGAAGTTTACTACATTGTGCATCGGCCGGAATTTCATATCAAACTGCTGCCGCCGCGATCAGGAAAGGGGCCGGTGGGCCATGGCGTATCCGTCAACGGGGTACATTATCGCTATGGATTAAGTGTGTTTTATTTCGCGTATCAGGAATATCAGCGTGCTCTGCATACCGTGCCCGGCCCCACGGACATGGGACAACAGGTGCTTGATTCCTGGCCGTCGATGACCTTGCGGTGCTGGTGCCGCGATGATCTTTTTTACGCCCAGCGTTTGACCAGTCGCCTGTTCAATGAGCCGGAAAAGCAAATGCTCCGGCGATTTCCCGCACGCGTTGAGAATATTCAGGATTGCTATCGGAACGTCAAGGTCAATGCGCCGCGCGCCATTCGAGAATTCAAGGAGTATCTGACCAAATATCCCTACCAGACAACACTGCATCGCCCCCACATTGTGGAAGTGCGGTATTACGAAGCACTGGAAAAAGCGGAGCACGAGCTGTTCAGGGGGTTGGTGCGGTGGCAGAACAATGACCGACAGTTTCGCCTGGGGGATGCGGCGGACCGGGACCTGGCATCCGCCGTGGTGCTGTATCGTCAGGCGATTGCGGAATATGAGCATTATCTCAATGTCGCGTACCCCGCACAGGCCAACGGCATGCCCAATCCTCATCGTGCCGATCAGATCAGATTTTTGAATGCCTTGCGGGCGCGCATCAACGGCATCCAGAGCTTTCGCCTGACCGCCGCGCATAGCCGGCCGAATATGAGTTTCCTTACCCCGGCAACGCTTTCGTTCAGTGACTGAGGGTCTGGAATGTTTTCCGATGAAATAGCTCGGCGAAGAACATTCGCCATTATCTCCCATCCCGATGCCGGAAAAACCACGCTGACGGAAAAATTGCTGCTATATGGCGGTGCCGTGCAGTTGGCCGGTTCGGTTACCGCGCGTAAATCACAGCGCGCCACCACCTCCGATTGGATGGAACTTGAGCGCCAGCGTGGTATTTCCGTCAGTTCCACTGTTTTGCAGTTTGATTACAACGGCTATCGACTGAATTTGCTCGATACGCCGGGGCATAAAGATTTTTCTGAAGATACGTATCGTGTGCTGACGGCGGTCGATGCGGTCATCATGATTATTGATGCCGGCAAAGGTATCGAACCTCAGACGCGAAAGCTGTTTGAAATTTGCCGGCGGCGGGGCGTGCCGATCTTTACGTTTATGAACAAGCTGGATCGACCCGCGCGCGAGCCGTTGGATTTATTGGATGAGCTGGAGAGGGTGCTGGGCCTGCATGTTTTTGCCATGAACTGGCCATTGGGCAATGGTAAGGAATTTCGCGGCGTATTTGACCGCGTTGGAAAAGCGGTGCATTTATTTGAGCGTACACCGCACGGGGCGTATCGGGCACCGGTGGCGGTGTCGCAATTCGATGATTCTTCCGTGCGGGCGGCGTTGGGAGAACATCTCTATAGCCAGTGCCATGAGGAACTGGGTTTGTTGGAGGTGGCGGGCGCAGAGTTGGATGTTCAGCGGGTTCGCGCCGGCAAACTCACACCCGTATTTTTCGGCAGCGCCGCCAACAATTTCGGTGTGCAGATGCTGCTGGACGCTTTCCTCCAATATGCCGTGGAACCGCAGCCGCGGAAATCCGGTGATAGCACTGTGGCATTGGATCAGGCCGCATTTTCCGGGTTCGTCTTTAAGATTCAGGCCAATATGGATCCGCGACATCGTGATCGCATCGCGTTTGTGCGGGTGTGCTCGGGAAAGTTCACGCGGGATATGACGGTCATTCATGCTCAAAGTGGCCGTAAGGTGCGGCTTTCAAGCTCGCATAAACTTTTTGGCCGCGATCGGGAAACGGTGGATGAAGCATATCCCGGAGATGTGATTGGTCTGGTTGGACATGACGAATTCGGAATTGGTGATACGCTCACGGAAGACCCGGCGATTGTATACCATGAAATTCCGCAATTCTTGCCGGAATGTTTCGCCTATATTCATTCCACCAATACCTCGCAATTCAAACGCTTTCGCGAGGGCCTGGATCAGTTGCTTCAGGAGGGTGTCACGCAGGCCCTGCAGGTGCGGCATTCCCACACGCGGCTGCCCCTGCTGGCGGCGGTCGGGCCGTTGCAATTTGAGGTGGTGCAATATCGCCTGCAAAGCGAATACGGGGCGGAAACACGGTTTGAGAAGGCACCGTGGGAGGTGATGCGATGGCTGGCTCCGGATGCACCGGCGGACCAGGTGGAGCAGGCTGTACAGTATAAAAAAATCGGGCAGGCTATCGACGCTCGGCGGCAGCCGGTGCTGCTGTTTCCGGATGAATGGGCGTTGAAATATTTTCAGCGGGAGCACGCCGATCTTGTGCTTTATGAATTACCGCCCAGGTCGGGTTGATGTGGGACGTCCGGCAATAGCGATACTCCCATCACCAGCTTTGCAATTCACCAATAAGTTCTTCCACCAGGTCCTTCATGGTCGCCAGGCCCATCGGGCGGCCCTGGCGATTGACCACAATGGCAATGGTCTGGTGTGCCGATTGCATCAGCGTAATGGCGGATCGGACGGATTGTTCCGGAAAAAGAGTAATGGGTTGCTGAAGATTGGACTTGATGTCAAAGGCGGCGCGATCGGCCAGCACATCGGCAACATTCACGACACCCAGAATGTCCTCGGCGCTTCGTCCCAGCACCGGAAAACGTGAAACATTATACCGCCTGACCAGGGCGCTGAATCCCACGCGACTGACCGTTTGCGGAATGCCGATAACCCGGTTCCATGGCACCATCACATCGCCCACCACCACATGGGCCATACGCAGTGCCCGGGCAATGAGGTCCTTCTGCGTGTCGCTGATCAGCCCGGTGGCGGAAGATTCCTCCGCGAAACTTAGAACGGCGGGTGCCGTTACCGTTGATGTATCGCGTGCGTGAAACAATCGCAGTGCCAGCGCGTTGAGCCGCAAAAGAAATGGCAGCAGCGGCAAAATGGTAATGATTCGTAAGGCGAACTTTAGCAGACCGACCAGCCGATAGGTCCATTGATCGGCATGGATCATAAACATATCCTTGGGGATAATTTCCGCGAATAACAGCATGAATGGGGTGAGCAGCAAGGCACCGATCACGGCCTGCAGTTCGTCGGGAATGTGCCCATGGCGCATCAACATCGTTACCGCCGCGGATACCGCGAAGTTACTGATGTTCTGCCAGATCAGTAATCCGGCGAGGACGGTCGCGGGATGCCGCAGCCAGTCTTCAATCCGCACGGCAGCCGGATCCTTTCGCCAGGCGCGTAATTGCAGGCGTAAACGGGAAACCGTGTAAAGCCCGGTTTCCATTCCGCTGAAAATCATGGATCCGGCCAGCCCCAGGATCGCCAGAACAATCCAACCGGGCCAGGCAGGCAGCGCATATCCCGCCGTTGGAAAAAATGCCGGTACTGCCGTCGCGGTCATCAGATGGTTAATAGCGGTATTCATGACAGCGGCTCCTGTTGTGAAGGAGACGTAAGGGAGGTTTCATGCGGATCATTTTGCTCGTCCAGGAGCAGTATTCTCACCTGATCCACCCGGCGTCCGCGCATGGCTTCAACGGTTAATCGCAGATGATTCAGCGTTATCATATCTCCGGGCCGGGGCACGCGATTAAGTTGGGCGTAGATCAAACCGCCGACGGTGGTGATTTGGGACGCATGTAATGGATCGCCGAAGAGTTCGCCGCATTCAATAAGGGATAAATCGCCGGAGACCAGAAATTCATCCGGGGCAATCTCCTTGACGGGGATTTTGACCGGCTCATCGGGTTCATAAATCTCCCCGATCAACTGTTCCACCACATCCTCCAGCGTCACAATGCCCGCGATGCCGCCATATTCATCCACCGCCATGGCCAACTGAATATGTTTGGTGCGGAAACCCGCCAGTAAACGATCCAACGGCTGCAATTCCGGCACGAAATTCGCGGGCCGCAACAGGGCGATCAGCGCATCGGCTGTGGCGGGCGTATCCAGCAGAAATGTCTTAGCGTAAAGAATTCCCAAAAGGTTATCGATTTCCCGATCATACACCGGAATTTTGGATAAATGGCTGCGCTGAATTAGTTCCGAGAGTTCAGAAATGGGCTTTTGAATGTTAAATGCGACCATATCCACGCGCGGCACCATGACATGACGCACCAGAATCTCCCGCAACCAGAGTACCTGCTGCAAGACCTGATTTTCCGCAACGTCGATAACTCCCTGGTCCCGACTCATCAACAGCAGTTCGCGCAGCTCGGTCAACGATAAACTCGGCGCGGCCTTCCGCCCCAGTAACCGATGAAATGGAACAATAAGAAATCGCACAATTCCGCCCAGTACCGGTGCGGCCATGCGCATCAGCACGGTCATGGGGGCTGCCGCAAGCGTCGCCAGTTGCCGGTTAAATCGACGCCCCAATATTTTGGGTACCAATTCCCCAAAATAGGCCACAATTAAAACCGGAGCCAGACTCAAAGCGATCACGGCAAATTCACCCAAGCTCCGCCCGAGGCGCTGTAACAGGATGGTGCTTAACACAAAAATGAGGATCGTGCAGGCCATGTTGATCAGAAGAATCAAAACCAGCAGCGGGCGGCTGTGCTCTCGCAGTGTTGCCACCAGCATTGGACCGCGTTTCCCACTGGTTTTGAACTGATAAAGTTGATGACGCGTCAGGGAAAAAAAGACGGTTTCAACGCCGGCAAAAACCGCGGCAATTCCCAGCAATATTACCATGGGAATCAAAAGATCGAGATTGTGTATGAATAAAGAAGCCATCTTCCGTCCAGCAGCGGCCAACAACCCGGCCACGCGCATCATCTTGTGCGTTTACCAGCTTAATTGCAAGGCACCACATGGCTAGCACCACATGGCTAGCCGATGGGCGGGTGGGTGACACTTTTCCTGGGTTACGGATGCCGAAAGTGTATCCCACCAGAGCACAGTCGTCATAACCCCGTGCTGCCTTTGCTCCCGGCGTACACCGGCAGCACCGCATTGCAAGGACGGTGCTTCGAGAGATCGTGTTTGCGGCGCAATAAAACCATACCCGCATCAGGCCTGGGACACACTTGGTAGAATTTCTCACAGGCTCTATATCCGCTGCCGTTGGGCATTATCGGTTGGAGACGGTGCCACGACGTTGGCCGGAAAGATACAGCGTCAGCAGCATCAGGTCCGCGGGGGTTATGCCTTCCAGGCGGGATGCTTGCCCTATTGTGCGGGGGCGGAATTTATCCAGAGCTTGCCGGGCTTCGGCGCGCAGTTCCGTAATGGCTTTGAAATTCATGGTCGGAGGAATCAGTTTATCTTCAAGTTCCACCATACGTTCGGCGGCATGTTTTTCACGGATAATGTAGCCCGCGTATCGTGTTTCAATCTGAATCTGCTCCAAGTGCCTGGTCAGGGAAGGGTCCGCCAGCAAGAGCGCAAATTTGCCGCCATCCTGGCCGAGCATCGGCGGCAGCGCGGCAAGTTCCAGATCGGGCCGGCGCAGCAAATCCATGGCGGTGCCGCCACCGGGTATACGCAACGTATGCAACACTCCGGTGAGGTGCTGCATGGCGGCCAATTTATCGTCCAGACGGCGGATGCGGGCCGGCTCGGCTAATCCGAGTCGAGCTGCCAGTGGCGTCAGGCGTTGATCGGTATTGTCACTGCGAAGTGTCAGGCGGAATTCCGCCCGACTGGTGAACATGCGGTATGGTTCAGTGGGGGTTTTGGTTATCAGGTCATCAATCATCACGCCGATATAGGCCTGATCCCGGCGAAGGACAAATGGCCCATCACCGCGGATTTTCAACGCCGCGTTAATACCGGCGATCATGCCCTGCCCGGCGGCTTCTTCATAACCACTGGTGCCATTGAGTTGCCCGGCGAAAAACAATCCGTCTGCGCGATGCGTCTCAAGCGTGGCACCAACTTGATGGGTGGGGGAGAAATCATATTCCACCGCATAGCCATAGCGAAGGATGACCGCCTTTTCCAGGCCGGCGACGTTATGAACCATCTGTTCCTGCACATCCATGGGCAGGCTGGTGGATATGCCGTTGCAGTAAATTTCATTGGTGTCGAGGCCTTCGGGCTCAAGAAATATCTGGTGCTGGGATTTCTCCGCGAAGCGTACCACTTTATCTTCAATGCTGGGACAATAGCGCGGACCGCGACTTTGAATCTGCCCGCTGTACATCGGTGCCCGATGCAGATTGGCCCGGATCAATTCATGCACCGCCTGGTTGGTATAGGTGATATAACACGGCACCTGCGCAAGGGTGGGGAATTGCGAACCCAGCGGTGCGGCCTGCGAGCCGGACAAATCACTGAAGGGAACCGGTGGAACATCCCCGTGTTGTGGCTCAAGTGCGGAAAAATCAACGGACTCTCTGGCCACGCGCGGCGGCGTGCCGGTTTTCAGGCGTTGAAGCTCAAATCCGAGTTTCAGCAGCGCGCCGGATAATCCGACCGCCGCCTGCTCACCCACGCGGCCACCTTCGGTTTTCTTCTCACCCGTGTGCATGAGGCCGCGCAAAAATGTACCGGTGGTCAATACCGCACAGCGGCAGCTTAATTGCCGTCCGGATTGCAGAAACACGCCTCTGACACGTAGGGCGGCACCGTCCGCCATATCAAGTGGATCCGCCAGAATGTCTTCGGCAATATCCGGGATGATGGTCAGGTTGGGGCAATTTTCCTTCAGGAGACGTTGTACCGCCTGGGCGTAGCGGTATTTGTCCGCTTGCGCGCGGGGCGATTGTACGGCCGGGCCTTTGGTACGATTGAGCAGACGGAATTGAATTCCGGTGGCGTCAATGGCATGAGCCATCAGACCGCCCAGCGCGTCAATTTCCCGCACCATCTGACCTTTGGCCAATCCGCCGATGGCGGGATTGCAACTCATGCGACCGATGGCGGCGGGGTCCATGGTAATCATCGCCACGCTGCCGCGATCACCGAGCAGATGTGATGCGGCCCATGCGGCTTCCGCCCCGGCATGTCCGCCACCGACAACAATAACGTCAAAATATGCAGCTTGATTGGTCATGGGTTGAAAGTTAACCATTCTCAGAAAATAAGACGAATCTCACGTATCCATTTTCAGTTTTTAGCGGCATGTGCCGAAAGCTTAAAACATAACACCGGGTACGCCTCATCGTTGTGAAATTAAATCCGCCTCACGCTGACGTTGTGTGGCGTGGCGGAGAATGCGTTTTTCCTTCCGCGTCAAACTGTGAATTCCCCGCTCGCTGACTTTTTCCAGAATGCGATCCACCATCTGCCGCTCTTTAAGCGCCCGGTGTTCGCTGCGGCTGATCCAATGCAGCCATCGCTGCAAAAGCCGCCGGCGCTTATGTGTCGGCAAATCGCGGATATTGGCGCTGGAAGAAATAAGCTGGTCGATCATTCCCATGCCGTCAATCCGCAAAGCCCGGCGGCGTTGCAACGCGTCATAAAACAACATGCCGCAGACCAGCATCCCCATGAGGCTCATCACATAGGCGGAAAGAAGAAACATGGGTACGGCCACCACCATGCCGACGATGCAGGTAATGTCAACGGATTTGTACGTACCGGTAAGCGGCCAGAGAATTGCCTGCAGCAGATAACCGCCGTCAAACCAATAGAACGGCAGCATATTAATGGCCACCAAAAATATATTGCTCATGCAGAACATGTAGAGCGTAGCCGCCAGGAAATTGATGGACAGGGCCATCGGATCGGGCTGCAATTGTCCGAGGATAGCCGGCAGAAAGGCCGGCGAAACATCCCAATGAACATGGAGAATGGTGCCGATCAGCAAGGCACTTATCCCATTCGCCAGAATTCCACCGCCTTGCGCGGCGAACATCGGCCACGGGGCCGGCGGGTGCGTGGGCGGAATCATGTTGCCGGCGGGCCACATCAGAAAGTCGTCATGTCGCCCGCCAACAAGTTGTGCGGTAAGGCGGTGACCAAATTCATGCACCAGAATGGCCGCGAAAATTGCAACAACAGCCAGCAGGCCCCGCACCAGTGACCCGGTGTGCAGGACATAGAGCAGTTCAAACGCCGCCAGCAAGAGCAGCCAGAAACTGGCCGCCATGCGGATGCCGAAAAAAGTTCCCAGCGGCAGCGACCAGTTGAACAGGGATAAAATACCCCCTCCGCCCCAGCCGCCGGCTCCTCCACGGTTGTAATCGCGATCACGCCAACTCATAAATTTCAGCACGCTTTCATTACCGAACCTGCGCCGGGTTTTTATGCTTTGGCACGGTTCTTTATCAAGTATTTTAACAGAACGGCAATGGTTTTGCCGTCCACGATTTCATTGGCTTCAATCATCCGGAAAATTTCATCCGGAGCTATGGGCTCAACGGAGATCGTTTCATTTTCTTCCAATGCTTGCGGTCCAGGCGTTAAACCGCCGGCGATAAAAGCATACATTTTTTCGGTGAGTATCCCGGGCGACGTATAAAACCAGCCAAACGGGAGAATCTCGTCGGCCTGATAGCCCGTTTCCTCTATAAGTTCCCGTCCCGCGCAAAGTTCCGGCGGCTCTGGTGGTTCAAGCGTGCCGGCGGGCAATTCCCAGAGCCATTGCCCCACGGTGTGCCGCAGATTGCGGATCATGACAATTCGGCCGTCCTTGAGCACCGGCAAAATAATCACCGCTCCCGGATGCAGTACCACTTCCCGCACCAGGCGCTTGCCGGACGAAGAGGTGACTGTGCGCAATGCCATATCGACACGGGTGCCTTTGAATACAATCTTGTCATTAAAATTGCATGACTGGGTTGAACTCACGAATCGGTCCTTTCATCACATTTACATTCCATTACGTTTCATCGACCCTATAATACCTTAATATGGTACCAGTTTCCCGACCAAATGATGAGCCAGAGTTTTCAACGCCGGAATCGGACTTTGAAGAACAAATCGTTGAGGAAGTCCCCATCGGCGGAGTAACACTGCCCCTGCCGACCGAACCGGTGGCAACCCGCCTGGCACGCCTGCACGCCAAAGCCCGTGCGCTGGGGCAAGTTCCGGGCGTTTACTTTTTCAAGGATACGCGCGATGTTGTGATTTATGTCGGCAAATCCAGATCGCTGCGGGATCGTGTCGGCAGTTATTTTCTGGCATCCACCGATCTGGGACCGGTGAAGCAGCGGTTGCTTGATTATGTCATGGATTTTGACACTCTGACATGCGATTCAGAAGTTGAAGCTCTGCTGATTGAAAGCAGGCTGATTAAAGACCTGCATCCGCGTTTTAATGCCCGGCTTTCCGACGATAAGAGCTATCCCTATCTGGAAATCACCACGCGCGAAGATTTCCCCGGCGTTTATGTCACACGCAAGCCGCAGAGCGGCGGCACTAAGCTTTACGGCCCCTTCATCAGCGGCTATGCGCTGAAACAGGCGGTTATTTACATGCAGCGGGCTTTTAAGTTTCGCACCTGCCATCTGGAAATTTATGCCGATGATGAACGACGCCGCTATTTTCGGCCATGTCTGCTGTATGCCATCAAGCAATGCACCGCGCCCTGCGCGGACAAAATCAGCCGGGCGGCGTATGTGGAGGATATTGAGCGATTTAAAAAATTTTTGGATTCCAGCCGGGGCGACGCGTTAAAGCAGATGGCCGCCGACATGGAGGCGGCATCCGCGGCTCTGGATTTTGAAAAAGCGGCGCAACTGCGCGATCAGATCAAAGCATTGAGGTCGTTGGCGTTGCGGGGAAAAGGGGCCAAAGCCATGCAGCCGGAAGTGTTTTTTCAGGATCATCAGGCCGGTGTGCGACAATTGCAGGACGTGTTGGGACTCGACGAGCCGGTGCGATCCATGGAAGCCATTGATATTGCCCATTTTCAAGGCGAGGCGACGGTGGGATCGCTGGTGTGTTTTATGGATGGCAAGCCCTTCAAGAGCGGTTACAAACGCTTCCGCATAAAAACGGTGACCGGCATTGACGATTTTCGGTGCATTGCCGAAGTGGTCTCCCGGCGGTATCGCGAAGCGGGTGCCGGAAATGAGCTGTTCCCGGATGTGATACTCATTGATGGCGGCCTGGGTCAGCTTCATGCGGCGCAGGCCGCGTTTGCCCAAATGGATGTCAAACCGCCGATGGTCATCAGCCTTGCCAAGCGCGAGGAGGAAATCTATATGCAGGGACGGGCATTGCCGTTCAAGCTGGCGCGTACCAGCGCGGCGCTTAAACTTCTGCAGTTCGCGCGTGATGAAGCTCACCGCTTTGCCCAGAATTATCATCATTTGCTGATCGCCCGTCGGCAGTTTCAGGACACACGGCGCGGCGCTGCCCGAAAAGTAAAAGCCCGACGAAAGCCGGATTCCAACCCCGTAATCGCCGCCGAGTCTGGAAAATCCGGAACATCCGTATCGGATGAACTCAAAATTTTGACGACCGAAGACATTCGCGCACTGGCCCGTAAAAAAGTTGCCCGCAAGCGGTGAATGGGGATGAGGAAATTTAGGCACGAAACTGGCCGCCCCATCCCGACTTGTTTAGCCGCGTGTGCCTGCACTGCGCGCCAAGAAGAGCGACAGATTAACCACGAACACCCGAAGGGTTGTAAATGACGGGGGAAGGGAGGGGGTGGCAACGAATAACGGGCACGGCACCGAGCGATAAGTTTATCCCATCGGCTCGCTCCTGGATTGCCGTTTTTGGTTGACATTTCTTTCGCTTCCTCGTGGTTCAAATTCCATCGTCATGGCTGTAAGGTCGTATCTCCGTGGCTTTGGCTACGTCCACAAACCGCAACGGTGCGTGTTTCCATTCACCGGCATAATCAACTCCAATTCGCGCGGTGGCAACAATTTGCGGTTTATATTGAGGGTTTCTCACAATAAACATGTCTTGACCAGTCAGGTCCAATCCCCGATCCGCCGATGTGATATGAAAAGCCCGCGCCAGCTTGCCCGGTCCGGAAAGGTCCGCCTGCCACCCGTTAAGCGCAACAGCGCCGCGTAGCAACACCGCCTGTGCATCGCCTTCCTGGGCCGTGACGATATTGAGCATCTGATACATTCCATAGATCAGATAAACATAAGCGTAGCCGGCGGGGCCGAACATAATTTCCGTGCGTTGCGTGCGGCCTTTGGATGCGTGACAGGCCAGATCATGCGCTCCCACGTAGGCCTCGGTCTCGGTAATCCGCGCCGCACGCCAGCCCCCATTCATGCGCCGCACCAGAATTGCTCCAAGGAGTTCCCGTGCCACTGCCTCCGCGCCGCGCCGGAAAAACGCCCGTCCTAATTTTCTTCCGCGGTGATGAAATTGTGTCGCCCGCACCATCAGGACTCCGTTATACGCCTCCAATTTGTATGGAAGTATCATCCGCGATATTCATGGGGGCGGCGGATGCGGGTTTCCCCGCGCGGTAGCCATAGAGGCCGTAAAAGGCGATGTACAGGTAGGATATTACCGGCACAATAAACGAATTCTGAATGCCGATCTGATCGGCCACAATTCCTTGTATGGGTGGTATCAAAGCCCCACCCAGAATCCCCATAATCAACATTGATGATCCCTGGCTTTTCAGCGCCCCCAGCCCATCAATGGCCAGTGAAAATATGTTGGACCACATGATCGAGTCAAACAGGCCGATACCAAGAATGGCCCATATCGCCAGCGGGCCGGAAGCCAGCACGCCCGTCAATAATAGCGCGATGATAATAAAACTGAATAATGCCAGCATCCGTTGCGGGCTGGCCGCTCCGAGAAAGAATGCCACCAGCATCACCGCCAACATTACGCCATAATGCAGGGCATTGGCGTGCCCGGAAAGGACCCAAATTGTGGCAAATGCCGCTATCGGCAATAGTGCCACAACGGTGTTTCGCAACCACTTTCTCACGTCACTGAGGGCGAAGGCTCCCATGAATCGGCCAATCATCAACCCGCCCCAGAAAAACGACAGAAATCCGGAAGCAACCTGATGGCTAAGTCCGCCAAGCTTGGGCAAATTCAGAAAGTTAATAATATTACTGCCCACGGATACCTCGCCGCCGACATACATAAAAATTGCGATCATGCCCAGCACGGTGTGTGGGTGCTTAAGTGCCCCGGCACCACGGGTAATGTGGTCGGTATTCTTGAAGTTCGGTAAATGGGCAAATAGAAAGGCCACCGCGATCAACAGGAACACAGCGCCAACACAAATATAGGGTATCTTCACAGCCTGCGCGCCAAGAACTCCGGGGCCATTGAAGACCTTAAATATCAGCCAGCCGCCGATAATTGGACCGATCGTTGTCCCGAACGAATTGAAGGCCTGCGACAGATTCAGCCGACTTGAAGCGGTGCGTTCGGGGCCGAGAATTGTGATATACGGATTGGCGGCAATCTGCAGCATTGCCAGCCCCAATCCTACGATGAATAACGATGTCAGAAAAAATGGATAAGATTTGGCCATGGCCGCGGGATAGAACATGAAAAAACCTGTCGCCGCAATCAGCAGCCCGATGATCACACCATTCTTATAGCCGATGCGGTTGATGGGATCGCCCCAGTACATGGAGATCAGGTAATAGATCAGTGAGCCGATCGTGTAAGCCCCGAAAAAGGCGAATTGGATCAGCATCGCCTCGAAAAAGTTCAGCTTGAAAGCGTGCTTGAATTGTGGAATGAGAATGTCATTCCATACCGTCATGAATCCCCACATGAAAAAAAGGACGGTCATGATGGCGAACGGGCCACGATACGTCCGTTGGCCAGTGCCCGTTGACGCCTGCGCGGTCGCCCCCGATGGTATTCCGCCGATTGCCATAATACGTTTCCTCATATTCCTCAATAAGGCGTTATTTGTGTACGCGCGTACACCACCATGCCTCGAAAAGTCTCCGCTATGTTCCCCCGGACGGAAAAATTGTCAAGTACCCGCAAGCTCCCGCGGGCCGGAGGCGGGAACCTATACACGTTGATTTGTCGGCGGCGGGAGTTTCAGCGATACTCTTAGGAATGACTGACAGCAACGAGTTTACTGTAATCCTTCCCGCTGCGGGAAATAGCACGCGCTTTGCGGCGGGCGATAAATTGTTGGTGAATATCGCGGGTTTGAGCGTCTTACAGCGGGCGGTGGCGTTGTTCACACGCAGGGCGGATGTGGCGGCCATCGTCATTGCCACCGGTAAAGATCGTATGGAGACATACCGGGAACATCTCCAGGCGGTGATCCACGACAAACGTCTGGATATCGTTTCCGGCGGATTGGATCGTTGGGCGAGCGTATATAACGCTCTGACCAGCGGGCATGTGCAAACGCGCTATGTTGCGGTGCACGATGCCGCCCGCCCGATCACACCCGCGGAAGTGATAGATGCGGCGTTTGCCGGGGCGGTGTCGGATGGTGCGGCATTACCCGTATTGGCCGAGCCGGCCACGCTTAAACGACTGGGTACGGATCAGTTCATTACCCAAACGGTTGATCGTGCCGGGCTGTTTCAAGCACAGACGCCGCAATGCTTTCGTAAGGAGCTTCTCCTGCATGCCTTTGAGATATTAATAGCGGAGCATCGTACTGCTGGCATCACCGATGATGCCCAGGTTATCGAACTTACCGGCGGCAAGGTGCTGGGCACACGTGGAGACGCCTTGAATATCAAGGTTACCACCGCTTCCGACGCCCGGCTGTGTGCGGCGATTGCGACCGGCATGGTGGACGCGGCTTTGACGCAGAAAAGGAACTCACCATTATGAGCACCAATCAGGAAATCGCCGAGTTATTCAACCGTGCGGCGGATGTGATGGCATTGTTGGAGGAAAATTCTTTCCGGGTGCTGGGCACGCGCAAGGTGGCGCGCATTATTGAGGATTTACCGGAAGATGTGAAGGCGCTGGAGGCGCAGGGGCGATTGGAAGAAACGCCGGGAATCGGGGAAAGCTCTTTGGAAAAAATAAGGGAATATTTCCGGAGCGGGCATATTTCAGAATTTGAGGAGCTTGCCGCGCGGGTTCCCACCGGTGTACTGGCAATGCTGGCCATATCATCGGTCGGCGTGAAAACCGCTCATCAATTATGGAAAGAGGCGGGCATTACAACCGTCGCTGAATTAAAAAAGCAGCTCACGGAAGGCACGATGCCGAAGCTCAAAGGCTTCGGTGAGAAAAAGCAGCTCAAGATTCGTCAGAATCTGGAATTCATGGAGGAGGCGGGCAAACGAATAGGCATTGGTTGGGCGCTACCGCTGGCACAAAGCTATTGCGATGCGCTCTTGCGCGTGGCGGGCGTCTCGCAAGTTCAATATTGCGGAAGTCTGCGAAGGGGTAAGGAAACGGTTGGCGATATTGATATTCTGGTCTGTGCCGCCGCGGCAACGGTACCCGCAATCACCAGGGCGGTGCTGGCGCATGAAGAAACACAACAGACAATCGGAGCCGGTGAAACCAAGATAAGTATCCGCACCAGGGCTGGCCTGCAGGTGGATTTTCGGATTGTTGCCGCGTCGCACTGGGGTGCGGCCCTGCAGTATTTCACGGGATCCAAAGAGCATAACGTGCGGGTACGTGAGTTGGCGGTGAAGCGCGGATTGAAACTTAATGAATGGGGCCTTTTCAAGGATCAGCAATCCATCGCGGGTGCAATCGAGCAGGAAATTTATAGCGCTTTGGAACTGGCGTGGATACCGCCGGAAATGCGGGAAGATCGTGGTGAAATTGAACTGGCGCAACAGATGTTCAGGCATGGTCGAGGTGAGAGTGTTGCCGTGACCGATCCGCGGCTGGCATTTTTAGGACGCGATATTCCATCCGTCTGGCCGGTACTTCAAATATCAGATATTCGCGGAGATATGCATTCGCATACGACGGCGAGCGACGGGCATTGCGGCATTGACGATATGATTGCCGAGGCCAAGCGGCGGGGTTATGAGTATTTTGCAATTACGGATCACAGCAAATCCCAGGTACAGGCCAATGGATTGCGGGTGGAACGGTTAATGGAACATATCCAGGCGATTCATGCGGCGGCGGCCAAAGTGAAGGGAATCAAGGTGCTGGCCGGTAGTGAGGTGGATATTTTAGCGGATGGTTCCCTGGATTATCCGGATGATGTTTTGCGGCAACTGGGTTGGGTGGTGGCTTCGCCCCATGCGGCCCTGAGTCAGGAAAGCCAGGCCGCAACGGCGCGGCTGGTTCGTGCGGCTTCGCATCCGTTGGTGGATGTGGTGGGCCATCCAACCGGGCGGCTGGTGGGCGGCCGGCGCGGTTTGGAGCCGGATATGAAGGCGGTGGTGATGGCCGCGGCTCGCAGCGGCGTGGCACTGGAGATCAATTCTCATGATCTGCGGCTGGATTTGCGGGACACCCATGCCCGGCTGGCGGTGGAGGCGGGAGTTCCGCTATGCATCAATACCGATGCGCACCAGCGGGAAGATATGGATAAAATCATCTACGGCATCTTGACGGCGCGGCGGGCTTGGGCCAGACCGGGTAATATCATCAATACATGGTCGTGGGATGCCATTCTTCGGCGGCAGACGAGCCGGCGAGCTGGCGGCTTCGAAGGGTAATTTGGTAAATCATGGAGTTGCGTAATGAACGTTAAGATGACATCGGTGGCACTAAGTCTGACCATCGCTGTGGCCGGTCATGTTATGGCGGGCGTAGCCACCAGGCCGACAACGGGTCCGGCCACGACGGCGGCGTCGGTATCACGGCCTGCGACATCGACCGCGGCAATCAGTCAGCCTCCGATCGCGCGTCTGCAAACCGGAAGTCATTTGCGAAATGAAGCGGGCCGGCTGATTCTGAATTCCGCCACGAAATATCCGAAATTTCAATTTATCAAGCCAAAAAAAGGCTGGCCGCACGCAATTTATCTGCTGCCATGCCTGGCCTTGCAGGCGATGGAAAGCATTCACCAACCCCACATCGGTTTTGTGCTCAGCGGGATTGTGTCGCAATATCATAGGAGGTTCTATCTGCTGCCCGATTCGGATGTGCGATTGTTAAGCCCACGCGGGCAATCGATCGCTTCCGCCTCGGAGCATGCCACCACCCGCCCCATCACGCCGGAAATGGCGAAAAAAACCACAGCTCAGGCGGTGCTGCACAACTTGTTGTCGTATCACATTTCGCGACCGGTGGAACAACTGGTAACAATTAAGCCGATGTTGACCGCCAAACCAATACCGGGGTTGCCGTCACCAGCCGGAACTGGCGCATGGCCGGCGTTGCCTGAGGGAACCTGGATATGGAATCGCGCGGGGCGGTTGTTATATGAACAGCCACTACGGCAATGGCTTATTGTATTTCAGGCGGACAGCGCCAGGCTGACCCAGCCACCGTTGATTTTGCTTCCATGTATGCTGTTGGAACGCATGGAGCACCGGAGCGCCAAATTCGGCACGGAGGTTCAATTCAAGATCAGCGGAGAAATCACACAGTTTAAGGGCCGCAATTATCTGTTCATAACCTATGTTGAGGCCGTTCATAACCTCGGACGCTTTTAAGCTGGGCTTCGCCGCAAGTTAATCAATCACAATCGCGGCGAGATGCTTCGGCCCATGCACGCCGGTAACAAGATTCATTTCAATATCCGCGGTTTTGCTGGGGCCGTTGATAATGACGACATTGGATGGCATTCGCCCGCCGGTGTCGCGCAGCACATGCGGGAGAGCGTCAATCATATCCGCAACGATGCGCGCTGCCGGTACCAGAACAATATGCAACGGGATGGTCAGCGTGGTGGATCGGCCAAAGCCGGGATCACTCCAGACCATCAGAGCACCGGTGTCCGCCAGACCATAGCGGCAATCGGTGATGCCGGCATCACATTGAAAGACCACATTTTCACAATCTGGATCTGTCCAGAGATGAATCTGATAGCCCTTCGACTGCAAATGTTCGGTCAGAGCGTCTTCAGGCAAATCCGCCAGATTCACCATAATCGACTTTACGGAATGTCCGGAAAGGATGCCATCCACCGCCGCGTGAATTCCCGCGCTGTTCGTTCGCACGACGCTTAGACCATTGGCGTTCGCAAATTGTATCCATCTTTCAATACGGTTGGCGGCATCCACCTGCACCTGTCGCAGCAACTGTTTCTTGATTTCAGGACGCGTTTCGGGAACGGGTGGATCACCTTGCGCGCTATGCCCCAATGCATGCCGCACGGAGGCCAGAAAGTCTTTTCGGCTGTCGGCATTGCCTCCGAATATCTGATTGGAATCGATGGACATCATTTGCAGACCTTCTCATAGCCCAAGTTACTGATGCGATCCGTCACGCCGTTGATTGGCCCGATGTTGTTTGTAGAGATGGCGGAAATCATGTTTTGGCGGCATGGGAAAATCCCTCTGGGCCGTCCAGCCTTTGGCCGGGGGTGGCAATTTTCTGACCCATCCGTCGCGGTTTCCGAGGCTGCGCAACACGATGCGCTGTGCGATCTGGCTGAAGCGATACGTCCATCCTATTCGCAAGGCCAACGCCCACAGCTTAAAAATCATCCGCTCGGGCGCGGAGGTGATTCCCTGTTTCACCTGATCCGCCTTGAGTTGAATAAGAAACTCGGGAATATTTATTTTTACCGGGCAGGCCTCAAAGCAGGCTCCACACAAACTTGAAGCGTGGGGCAGGTGCTTATGATTTTCCAGGCCGTTAAACAGCGGCGTCAATAGCGCTCCGATTGGTCCGGGGTATACGCTGCCATAGGTGCGGCCACCGACTTTGCGGTAAATCGGACAGGCATTGAGGCAGGCTCCGCAGCGTATGCACTTAAGTGTCTCGCGATATTTACCGGCCAAAATTTTAGCTCTGCCATTGTCCATAATGATCAGATGAAATTGTTCCGGGCCATCATGTTCCCCAGGTCGCCGACATCCGGTAATGATGTTCGTATATTGTGTCAATGCTTGTCCGGATGCGGACCGGGCCAGGAGCTTGAGAAACACGGGCAGATCATCCAGAGATGGAATGACCTTTTCCATGCCCATCAGGGCAACATGAATCCGCGGCCGCGTGGTACACATCCGGCCATTGCCTTCATTGGTGCATAGTACCACCGAGCCGGTTTGGGCGATCGCGAAGTTCACGCCGCTGATTCCCATATCCGCCTGATTAAAGCGGTTGCGCAGATACACGCGTGCCAATTCCGCCAGCTTCCCTGGATCATCCGTAAATGGAACTTTGAAATAGCGCTCAAATATATGCCCAATTTCATCGGCGGTTTTATGAATTACGGGCATGACGATATGTGTGGGATGGTCATGATCCACCTGCAGAATAAACTCGCCCAAGTCTGTCTCCAGCGGTTCGATGCCGGCGGCGGTCAGGGCATCGTTCAGTTCCGTCTCCTCGCTGACCATGCTTTTGCTTTTGACCGCCAGCTTACTGCCGGTGCGGCGGGCGATGTCCACAATCAGGCTGTTGGCATGTTCGCGGGTGGCGGCAAAGTGTACTTCGCCGCCCTGACGAATGATGTTGCTTTCCAGCATTTCAAGATAATAATCCAGGTGATCCAGCGTATGGCGTTTGATTTGACCGGCCAATTCCCGCAGACCATCGGCGTCGGGGAGTTCCGCGAGTGTATGCCGACGGCCATAGTCCTTTTTTGTTACGGAATTATCCAGTGCCGCGTGCAGGTGTTCATCGACGCTGGCTCCGTGCGCTTCAGACATGAAATCGGGATGAAACACCGGCAACGCCATGCGGCGTTTTGCGGGTGCGGATTCGATAGTGCTGGTCATGGCTGCATCGTCTCCGTGTGGTGCGCAATGGCGGCGTCAATAATCTGCGCGATATGCCGCACGCAAAATGGCGCTTCCATACGGTGACACGCCCCGCCGATATTCATGGCGCATCCAGCATCATTGACGACCATCGTATCGGCTCCGGTTTGGCAGCCACACTGCACCTTATCACGCACCATGGCACCGCTGATGTCGGGGTATTTAAGGGCGAACGTGCCGCCAAAACCACAGCACTGCTCCGCTTTCTCCAATGGTAGAAACTCCACCGCTCCAAGTTGCTTCAACATTGCTATGGCTGGTTCGCCGGTGGCCCCGAGGCCTCGCAAGTGGCATGTATAGTGATAGGTCACCTTTTGATTTTTTGGCAGCGCTAGACCGGTCAGGTCCACCTTAAGAACTTTGGTCAGGAATTCCACATATTCATAGCATCGGGCGACAAAATCTTCCGCGAGTTTCCGCTGATCCGGATCATCATGGAACAACTCAATGTAATGATCCCGGATCATCGCGCAGCATGACCCCGAAGGCGTTACAATGTAATCCGCATCATGAAAGACATCCATCATTTTTTTTGCCAACATGCGAGCGTCGGCGGGGAATCCATTGTTAAATGAGGGCTGACCGCAGCAGGTCTGGGCAGTTGGAAAATCGACGGTGCAGCCAAAATATTCCAGAGTTTTGACCACCGCCAAGCCGACATCGGGTGCGAATAGATCGGTCAGGCAGGTTATGAAAAGGCTTACTTTCATACGTCCATTCTATGGTATCCGCCGTGAACACGCAAAGCGGCGACGCGCGCTACCCCAGCAGGGGTGAAAAGTGTCCAAAGCGGCCTCATGATCGCAAAGCCGCCGCCAGTCGCGAGCCAAGCTCAATTTGCGGTTGAGGAGCGGGCTTGAAGGTCGGTTCAATTGAAATCTTCAACGGTTGCCGTTTTGATGCGGGCAGTCCGTCCTGATCTATAATTCTCTGAATGGCCATGATGCCTTCGATAAGTGTTTCCGGGCGCGGCGGACAACCGGGGACGTAAACATCCACGGGCATAAATTGGTCAATGCCCTGCACCGTGGCATAATTGTCAAATACTCCGCCGGTGCTGGCGCAGGCCCCCATGCTGATCACCCATTTTGGCTCCGCCATTTGCAGATAGATGCGATGTAAAACCGGTACCATTTTCGTGCTGATGCGCCCGGCCACAATCAGTAAGTCCGCCTGCCGTGGTGAAAAACGCATGACTTCCGCGCCAAAGCGCGCCAGATCATACCGACTGCTGGCGGTGGCCATAAGCTCTATACCGCAGCACGCCGTGGCAAATGGCAAGGGCCAGACGCTGGAACGTCGGCACCAGTTCACGACCTTCTTGAGGTTCAACGTGAGAAAATTGTCCGGCAATGTTGTTGGTTCAATCGACATGATAAACTCCATCCTGTCCGGTTGTTTGCGTCAATCCCACTGAAATACACCCTTACCCCAGGCATATATGTAGGCCACCAGCAGAATTAATGTGAACACCAGAATACTGACAAACAGGGTCCCCAGCGGCAGCGTAACCCAGGAGTGACGTTCATTGTTAAATACGTAAAGCCAAGGAATGATAAACAGAACTTCCACATCAAACACCAGAAAGATCATGGCCACAAGATAAAATCGGACATTAAAGCGTTCTTTGGTGCTGCCCAATGGGTCCACGCCGGATTCATAAGCGGAATCCTTAACGCGGCCCTTGCGGGCAGGCCCCAGCGTGTGGGAAATGATCACATTTCCAATACCAAAAGCCAAGCCGATAAACAGTAGAATTCCCAGGAGCGCCCATTGACTGTAATACGCCGTTGCTGGGGAAGCCAGAACTGATGTTAACTCACTATTCATTCACGCACATCCACGGCCAGTGAAACAATTCACAATCTCCGAATTATTATATCGGAACGCGGCGACAATGGTCAAAGGTGGTTCCACTTTGTTGTCGGCGGGGCCATCGCCTATTATTAACGTTTATGAAGACCTGTAGCTCCCTTACTGATCGCCTGACGCTCCAGATTCAATCTGTAGCGTCCGGACAGAACATCAGTGATATCACCATTTGTACGGCACCAGCACGCATGGATGTGCTTGGCGGCCTTTCCCTTGAAGCTGGTGGAGTTGTGGCACAGATGGCCCTGCCGAACCGGGCCGGTGTCGCGCTGCAATGGCGCAACGATGGCAAAGTAATCCTGTTGGGGCGGCAGCATCGCCAGCGCCATCAACCCGTTATTCTGCCTGGTGGGGCGGTCTTTGCAGTCGCAAAAGATCCCGGTATAGATTCGCCGCACGCATCGCTGGGCTTGGAAGCGTCCTGGGCTGCGCCTTTGTTGAGCGTGATTCGTATATTAGTCCCCATGGGCCTGACTCCCGCATTGATTCAGGATGGCAACGGTACCCTCGGCGCAACGGTCGTCGTGGATTCGGATATTCCTCCTGATTCCGGCCAGGCTGGCATGACCGCTTTGACCGCCGCACTTTTGCAGGCGATCAGCATCAGTCGGGGCATTGCACTTACCGCCATGGAAAAAGCGCAAATGATCAGCGAATCCCAAAATGCTTCGATTGGTCATCATGGACATGTTGTGGACGCGCTGACCGTATTGTCCGCGGAGGATGGGCCGCCGTCCCATCTTTTACGTTATAGCGCACAGCCGCACTCGCTGCTGGGGCAGATTCCACTATCCGGCGATATTCGTATCATGGCGCTGGATACCGGTGTGCGTGGCAACCATGATCGCAACATCTTCAGGGAATTTCATATTACGGGTGCCATGGGCGCAAAAATCATCGAAACGATTTACCGTGATCTGGGGCGGCGGCATAATCCGGTTCATGGTTATCTGGGCAATGTTTCACCGGAACTTTATCGCAGATACTTCCGTTCCATGCTCCCCAGACGTGTTCGCGGGGCCGATTTTCTCCGGACCTACGGCCTGCTGGACCTTCCCGCGGACGAAATTGTTCCCGAAAAGTTGTATGCCATTCGTACCACGCTGGATCATCTGATCAGTGAATATGAACATGCGGAACACTTCCTTCAGGCCATGGAGGAGTTGTCCGAATCATCCGACGATATGATTTCGCCCGCGCAGCGCCGATTGATTATGCAAAGAGCCGGCAGGTTGCTGCTGGCATCCCATCACAGTTATCGCCTGCGGTTGCAGTTATCGTGTCCGCAGGCGGATTGGCTGATTGATCAATTAACCGGGGCCGGTGTGGCTTCGGGTGCTTATGGAGCGCGGATAACCGATGGCGGCGGAGGTGGAACCATTGCGATCCTGATGGATAGTTCGGATCGCGCCACGGACAAATTGCTCGCGCTGATGAGCCGATATAAACAGGAAATGGGAATGGAAGTGGATGTCCGGCAGGCGGGGGGGGCGGGCAGTGCCGGAGCGTTGATCTGAATAGCGCTGAATCATTCAGACTTTTTTCATAATCATCAGATAATTAAATCCGCGTAAAAAGAAATTACCTTCCACCGCGGCGGTGTGCCAGTTACCGCGTTTGAGTTTCTGGTTATGCCGCACCACGGCAATAATATCCACAGGCGTAAACTGCCTGCGCAATAAGGCAAACAGATCAAAGCCGATCGGCATAAACGGTTTCCCTTTTTTGAATGAATCACTGACATAAATCGCCAGGTAGCGGCGCGGCTTTAAGATGCGATGGCACTGTGCAAAAACTTCCCGCATGGATAAATAATACGCATTGAAATTGCCATCCGCCCGCGCTTCACCCGCGTCCAGCTTGCCGATGCACCGGGAATCATCGGAATAATTAACATGGGTGCTGTAGGGGGGATCGATAAAGATAAAATCCATGCTCTGGTCGGGCAAAGGAATATCTCTCGCATCCGCTGGTTTGATGTCGGCGCGGCGCGGGGCCAGATCAAAGCCGACACCTACCCGTTCCAATTCATTGGCGACATCCAGCGTCGTGCCGCTGCCGCACATTGGATCGAGAATTTTGTCCCCCGGTCGCGTATAGCGCTGCAGCAGATTCCAGATAACCCACGCCGGTGTGGCACCGGCATAGTCCTTGTCACCGTGCGCCGCACGACCGTAATCCTGAGATGGATATTCCCACAGCGTGGTGGTTTGCACCCGCAACGGCGGCTTATTCAAGAACGTTTTCATCGGGCTTATCAATTTATGCGTGGGTTATGCGCGGGGCACCGACACCGGACGCCTCAAATCAGCGCGTTGCCCCGCCGCGCATCCGCATCTCCAGACGCGCGATGTTGCCCAGCGAGATCAGATGGGCGAAAATCAAGCCCAAAAATCCCTGGCGATACAGATCGGTGATCTGGGCATCGCTTAACGCGTTGAGTTTTGCTTCATCGACGGCGAAAAATCCACGCAGGGTCAAGGGTTGATTGGCACCATCACGAGCGCGTATTTCACGCCCCACGAGCAGATTTAATTCATTGAGCTTCTTAACAAAGGCCTGCGTCTGCCGGATATTGCCCTGGTATTGACCCAGAAAATCAAGCACGTTTTTCAGGAAAGGAGTTTCCACGCCCTTGTCATCGAAAAGAGGTTCCCCTTTTTCCGCGTCCGCAGTGGACGATTTGCCATTTTCCCCGGCCACAGCGGTGGTACGCGGATCATTCCATCCGGTAAATGCGGTATCCACACACACGCTGAGATCCTGTCCATTGTTGCGCTCGGCCAGAACAAATGGATAGCGACGGATAAAGGCCGGAATGTACGCTCCGTTCCATTTTCCATCGGCGTCAACAAACAGATTGTCTTCGTTTCGTAATCCGAGAATAACCACGGGCATCAGGCGATCCGCTGACGGGCCTGCAAATACGATCGGAAATTCTGTGGATGCCCGGCCAAACTCCAGCGTCGGTATCGGCACGGAGTTCGTTTTTTTGCTGAACAGAAAATTCGCTTCGCGCATGTTCACCCGGGCATGGCGATGCGCCACCCGATCCAGAAGAATCGGCTTTTCATAAAACAATACCGTACTTGCACCGTTCGTCACAAACACCTCGTAAAAAAAGTCCGCCTGATAAAAAAACAGCTACGCTGACAACGCTCAAGCAATGCCCGGTGTTCCACCGTGCGTTTTGCCGAGCTGAAAAAAATTATAAACCCACCCTTGGCAAACCGCAACTGTACAAATTTTCTGAGATACTAGAGCTCCTTGCCATTCGCGCGGCGAGGCGGGACAATACACGTAACGCTTTTGTCCAACTGGCGAAATTCGCCAAGGGAGGCCCCATGCCGCGATGTCCCGGTTGCTTCGTACTTTTAACGAACACTTCTTATGGCGGCGTGACCGTCAAGACTTGCAGCAGTTGTTTTGGCACCTGGATTTCCCGTGTCAGCCTCATGCACATTGTGCGAACGGTAGAGCCGCCGGATTCGGGGGCACCGCAGCCGTCCATGAAGGATCTGGCGGCGCTGGTGACGGAAGGCGATAACAAACGCGCCTATCCGTGTCCGGAGTGCCGCGCGGTCATGAGCATGGATCGTCTGCATCCGATGATTCTCATCGACATGCAGTTTTGCCTCAAGTGCGGGTACGGCTGGCTGGATGTCGGAAAACTGGCGCTAGCGCAGCGGTTGTATCATGCGCTGGCCAGCAGTACGGACCCAAAAATTATTGAAATTCGTGAGCGCTATGCGTTGGCTCTTCTGGGGATGGAAGAACAGAAGGAACGATTGCAATCGATCGCGGATGCCGCGGCGCGGCTTCGCAGTCCGTATGGTACCGGCAAATTGGGCCTGAACACATTGCTGCAAATGCTGGAAGTGTAGAATGGAGCATGAACCTCGCCGTCTTGACGATGGTTCACTTTTCCAGCCGCTTTGAAATCGCCAGCCGTTGGCCATGATAGATCAACGTCCACTTTGATTCGCTGTCCCGCCCCGGCACGCCGGCTGATCCACGCGCTATGCCGAGTTGTAACAATATTGTCTGCGCATCAGCACGCGGATGGCGTGTGGGACACGCATTAATCGCTGTAAGCCGCACCGCCGGCACCATGCTCCGCGCAAGCCGGTCCAGAATCAGCCGCGGCGCTGTGCCACGATCCCCAGCGAGTATTCGCGCCGCCTCCATTTGTGCGGAACTCGACGGCGCAAACGCCATGGCGGCCTGTTCAATATTGTCGGATTGCCGCCCCCATGCCAGCATTTGCTGACGCTGCCGCTGGGGCAGTGACTCCGCCCAGCGAATCCAACTGATCAGGCCATACCGCAACTCAAATAGCCCGAATCTGTGGCGTGACGAAACTGCCTGCACGGGTATGCCGTTCGCGGAACGCGCGGGTAATTTTACCGCCGTGGGCTTTATCTCACGCGACCGGCACCAGGCCCGCATCTTATCAATCGCAGCGTGTTGTTGCGTTTCAGAAATTGCGCAAATTTGCATCCTCCGCGGATGGCGGCGCGGCACGAGCACAAGTCCAAAATGTGTGGGATTCATTCCTGCGGCAATGATCATCATCCATAATGGTCGAGTAGATGCATCAACAAAGTAATAACGCCCCTGTGGGTTCACCCATCTGGCTGAATCATGGCCATCACCATCCCGTGATTTGTTAATCAGTTGCAAAAGATAGCCCGCGGCCCAGGGTGGTGTGGGATGGCGCAACAGCTCAATAAAATTGATCTCATCACACACCTCATTGCCACCGGGCAACGGATCGATCCCATTGGCATCCCACGTTTGCGCGCCCACCTCAACCCGCAGTGCCTGCAATAACAAGCGGTTCAAGCCCGGTGGATGCCAATGTTGCAATATCGCGGTTGCCCGGTCCGCGTCCGCCGCGGGGAACACACGCTTCTTGCGTTCCACGCGGGGTACCGCCAGTCGCCGTCCATGAAATCGCACCTTGACTACCGGAGGTTTTCCCGTTGGTGCCGCCATCCAGCGGCGAGCGGTCGAATCAAATAGATAGTCTCTACCGGAATGCGCCTCCACCGCCATCCAGAATAATTCCGCTGTTCCTGCGCGATCCGGGCAGCGTGTCCAAAACGCATTCATCGCGTGCAGGCGCACATAGCGGCTGGGGTCCAAAAGCAGCGTATCCAAAAGAATAAGGCTGGACTTGCCCGATATCGCCGTCAGACGATCCGCTACCATGGCACGGTCACGTCGGCTCGGCGAAAATACGCCATATATCCAGGAATGTGTCGGCACATCTGAAGCAAACGCGATGAGTTCCGCCCGGCGATTTGCCGGAAGAGTTGAAAGCCAACGCTCCCAGCGCAATTCACCCTGCATGAAGCGCAAGTGTCGCCGCGCCGCTGCTTTTGGCGCGGTGGCGGTACTGATCCATTTATCACATTGGGTGAAAAGTTTCCGCAGTTCGGCGGTTCGGTCAATTTGTGCGGCCGCTTGGTTGCCGCCCGGAACAACTGCGGTTGCGCCCGTCGAGCAGATCAACAGTGCGCCAATCGCCACCATGGTGCCCCAAAATGCTCTGCCGTAATATCCTAGTGCCCTGTTCCACCCGTAATTACGGGTGGACGGAGGGTCAAGGGGTTGTGGGCGCGAAGCGAGGAGGATTACGTATGGATACATACGTTGACGACGAGCGACAAAGCCCACGGCCCCTTGGCGCCCGCCCATAGGGTTGGCCTGAAACCGGCCATCTGCGGCGTCGCGTCGGCTCAAGGGGTTTACGAACCCGGTTCTCGCCGCCGACTCCTGGCATCTGGCCGGTTTGAGGCCAATCCACCCGTAATTACGGGTGGAACAGGGCACTAGTGTGGTTGGCATGATCCTGGCTCCATAGGAATGAAGAGAATCTACGGCATCGGGATATTTTTAAGATGAATCGGAATCTTCAGATTTTGCGATCCGGTATAGACCGTAAAACGAATTTCCGCCGGCTTACCGCCACTTTCATTGACAGTGTAACTCATACCCTGTGGGCCGCCGCCACCGCCGCTCCAACCATTGTTTTGCAGGGTTCTTCCACCAGCGCTTAAAATAATGATATTTCCGCTGTTAAGATTTTCGAACTGATTCATAATATTCTGGGCGGCTGCGCCGGGATTGAACGGGTTTGCGCCCTGTGCCTTAATTGCGTATGTAAAGTGCCATATACCATTGGCTATTCGTCTGTGACTGATGGCGATGCGGACATCTCCGATTGTTGCTTTGGCAACACCTTTGGCCTTAAATTTCAGGTCCACCACTTTTCGGTCCATTGAAAGTGTGGCCGGAATATAGCCCGTTACTTCCTTGATGAATGTTCCCGGCTTCTTCGGCCATTGCAGCGGGATACTGAAGTTTGACACATTGCCGAACTGATTGCCATACCAAAAATTGTTCGGACTGGCGGTAAGCAGCGAGTTCCCATGGTTGTCCACAACTTTGGAAATCACCGCCTGCTGAATCTGCACCGGTCCCATTTTTCCCGGAATGGAAAGCAGCAAGCATTGCATGTAGAACTGCGATTGATTCTGCTGGCCCTGGCCCGCGATAAGATTCCGTGAGCGGTTGTAGTAGATGTTTTGCGCGACAATGGCAAATCCGCCTTCCAGATCCACGATATTTCCACGCCCCAACGCGCCATTTTGCGTTAATTGCAATCCCGGCTGATTATTGCCGTAGTTGTATGGTGACGGTGATACGCCTGTAAGAACCGCCAGTTTCTGCATGACTTTCCAGAATGGCGCGTTGCGTGCCTGAATGGTAACCCCCGGCAGGGCACCCTGGTTCATATTGAGGAAATTGGCCGTTGTCCCCGCCTGTTTGCACACCATCTCGAAAACCCTTTGTGCGGAAATGTCCTTGACGTTCAAGGTGATCAGCGGGCCGGCCAGCAAATCCGCCCGATGAATTTTTCGCATGTCCTGCCGCAGCAGATGCCGCATTTCCGGCGTGGTCATCCCGGCCATCGCCTTTTTCATCAGGGGCATCGCCGCATCACCAGCCGCCAGAAGCTCCTTGGCTGCGGCATGCCGAACCGAGTATCGATGACTGGTCAGCTCATTAATCCAGTGCTGTATTTGTGCAACGGTAACGTGCGGCCGTGTAGTTGGTGCCGTGGTCACAGAATGTGTGTGAAGCGGACCAGAAAGATTATTTGTGTCGCGTGGAATGGGCGCGGGTCGTGTTGCGGTTGTGGCGGGCGTTGTCGTAGCGCGGCATTCCGATGTAGTGCCGAGCAGCCCGGCGGAAATAAGCCAGGAGCAAACGATAACCACGATTCGATGTTGTTCCTTCCACATTGCCGACCCCTTCATAATAATCACAATGCGCTGATTGTTGGCGATTATGCGTGACGCCCGCATTGACCATATCCTAATCCGGCCACTGTCCAGCTGCAATCGGACCGCTGGATGATGATGCGGTGATGATGTGGCATATCGCTCATGGGCAATACCTTCCATTGAAACTACTGGGCATGCCACTTCCAGTTGCGAATTTCCGGCATGTCCTGGCCATGCTGGTCGATATACCGCTTATGCTCAATGAGTTTGTCGCGGACCATCTGTTTGATGTAAGCCGCCTTGGCACCGAGCTTGGGCAGACGATCCACCACATCCTGCACCAGATGAAAGCGATCCATATCATTAAGTACCGTCATATCAAACGGAGTGGTGATGGTGCCTTTCTCCTTATATCCGCGGACGTGGAGATTATGGTGATTGTTGCGGCGATACGTCAGACGGTGAATCAGCCAGGGGTAGCCGTGGAAGGCGAAAATAACGGGCTTATCCGTGGTAAATAGCGAATCGAAATCAGCATCACTTAACCCGTGCGGATGCTCACTGCTGGGCTGAAGTTTCATTAAATCCACCACATTAACCACGCGGATTTTCAAATCCGGCAGTTCACGTCGGAGAATGGAAACGGCGGCCAATATCTCCAACGTCGGAACATCGCCGGCACAGGCCATGACCACGTCCGGATCGGTGCCATTGTCATTACTGGCCCATTGCCAGATGCCAATGCCTTCTTCGCAATGTATTGCCGCCGCTTCGATAGGCAGCCACTGAGGCGATGGATGTTTTCCGGCGACAATCACGTTGACATACTGGCGGCTGCGCAGGCAATGATCCATGACGGACAATAGACAGTTGGCGTCGGGCGGCAGATAAACCCGCACGACATCGGCTTTTTTATTAACCACCACGTCCAGAAAGCCTGGATCTTGATGTGTGAAACCATTATGATCCTGCCGCCAGACATGGGATGACAGCAGATAATTCAGCGACGAAATATTCACCCGCCACGGCAGATTGCGTGTGACCTCCAGCCACTTGGCGTGCTGATTAAACATCGAATCAACAATATGGATAAACGCTTCGTAGCAATTAAACACGCCGTGCCGCCCGGTCAGCAGGTACCCTTCCAGCCAACCTTCGCACTGATGTTCACTGAGCATGGAATCCAGCACACCACCGGAGATCGCAAGAAATTCATCATTGGGAACCGTGCGCGCATCCCATTGACGATTGGTGCGGTCAAATATGGCCCCCAATCCATTCGAGAGCGTTTCATCGGGACCGAACAGTCGAAAATTGCGCGGAGTGGTATTGAGCTTGGCCACATCGCGTAGAAATGGTGCCAGCACCCGCGTATCACCGATGCCGCCAATGCCCGGCACGGGAACCTGCACACTATAGTCACGGAACTCCGGCATCCGCAAATCCCGCAGCTGTGTGCCGCCGTTGGCATGGGGATTGGCCCCCATGCGCCGCGGACCCTTGGGGGCGAGGTCGGCGATTTCCGGTTTCAGGCGGCCTTGCTGATCGAAAAGTTCTTCGGGGCGATAGCTTTTCATCCAGACTTCCAGCATCTTGAGATGCTCGGGATTTGTGGCCGGATCGGGCATTGGCACCTGATGGGCGCGGAATGTCCCCTCCACAGGTAAGCCGTCAATTACCTTTGGGCCGGTCCATCCCTTGGGCGACCGCAGCACAATCATGGGCCAGCGTGGACGCATGGTATTACCTTGGGTGCGGGCCTCATGCTGGATTTGACCGATGCGCTCGATGACCGTGTCCAGTGCCGAGGCCATGGCCTCGTGCATCAGTGCCGGTTCCTCACCTTCCACAAAATAGGGTGTCCACCCATATCCGCGCAGCAATTGATCCAGTTCCTCCGGTTCAATGCGGGCCAGAACCGTGGGATTGGAAATTTTATAACCATTGAGGTGCAGAATCGGCAATACCGCACCATCCGTTCGAGCATTGATAAATTTATTGGAATGCCAACTGGTTGCCAACGGGCCGGTCTCCGCTTCACCATCCCCGATCACACATGCCGCGATAAGACCAGGATTATCAAATACAGCGCCGAAGGCGTGACTGATGGAATAACCAAGTTCTCCGCCTTCGTGAATGGAACCCGGTGTTTCTGGCGCGGCATGGCTGGGAATTCCACCAGGGAATGAAAATTGCTTGAAAAGTTTTTTCAGTCCGGCCTCATCCTGGCTGATATTGGGGTATACTTCAGTATATGTGCCTTCCAGATATACATTACCTACCACCGCGGGGCCGCCATGGCCGGGACCGGAAAGATAGATCATGTCCAGATCATATTTGTTAATCACGCGGTTGAGGTGCGTGTAGATAAAATTTTGTCCGGGGGTAGTGCCCCAGTGCCCCAGCAGCATGGGTTTAATGTGTTCGATGGCCAGCGGTTTTTTCAGCAGCGGATTATCATAAAGATAGATCTGTCCGACCGAAAGATAATTGCCGGCCCGCCAATAGGCGTCCACTTTGGCGAGCATTTCCGAGGTAAGCGTGTGAGCGGTCTTCATGGCGTTTCCTTTCACTTTACAGGTTAAGCAGACGCGCAACTGAGCGCGCGATCATCAGTTCTTCATCGGTATGAATGACACGTACAGAGACGGAGGCACCGGCTGTTGAAATCAGAGGGGCATTTTGTGCGTTTCGGGAATGGATGATATGGATGCCCAGGAATTCCAAGCCATGGCAGATGCGCCGGCGTATGTCCGGAGAGTTTTCACCTATGCCGCCGGCAAACACCAGAGTATCCACGCCACCGAGTGCGGCGGCAAAGGAGCCGATCCATTTTTTGGTTTGATAGCAGAATATGTCGAGGGCCTGGGCGGCACGATGGTCGGTCGATTCTTTGGCCAGCAGATCGCGCACATCGGAACTGGTGGTCGATATGCCGAGCAATCCGGATTCGTGATTCACCATATATTCAAATTGAACAGAGGTCATGGCTTCCAGCCGCGCCAGATAGCAAACAATTCCCGGATCCAAATCCCCTGAGCGGGTGCTCATCACCAGCCCGGATGCGGGAGTAAAGCCCATGCTGGTGTCGATGCTTTTGCCATTCCGGACGGCGGCCAGGCTGGCTCCATTGCCAAGATGCGCTAGAATGACGCGGCCATTTTTGGCCGCCGGGTCACGCAATCGCACCAGTTCTTCCATCAGAAAGGCATAAGACAGGCCGTGAAAACCATAGCGTTGAATCCCTTTGGCCGCATAACGCCTGGGGATTGGCAGCAATTTGGCGACTGGCGGCATGGCGTGATGAAACGCGGTATCAAAGCAGGCCACCTGCGGAACTTTCGGGTACTTGATGCGAAAGGCCTGAATTAATTGGATTTCCCGCGGAAGATGATCCGGATCATAAGGGGCGATGCGATGCAATTCGGCAAGCAAGGCGGAGGTTACCCGCTGTGGTTTGGAATGTTTCATGCCGTGCACCACGCGATGTCCGACCGCCTTGATGGAGGGGAACGCCGGTTGCGCCGCGAGGTAATGCAAAAGATGGTTGGCCGCCGAGCCATGCGTGTCCGCATGGACGCGGTGCCGACATTGCGGCTGGCCGTGCGAATCATGTGTTGAAAAAATAGTGCCGCTAAGGCCGATGCGATCAATCTTTCCATCCATTAATCGTCGCGGTGAAAAGCCTGTTTCGTATAGGGCGAATTTAATGCTCGATGAGCCGGCGTTTATGGTGAGAATCGTGGGCAATTGAGTTTTATCGCCAATGGGCATTTTCATGCGCTGCTCCTTATCGCTGCCAGACAATATGATCCGACTCCAGCGGCACCGCGACATCGGCAAAGTGCGGTATGATCCGGGCGGTATAGTCGGAGGCCGGGCGTGTGGCCGGGACTTGGCCGCGGTAGGCGTAACCGCCGGTTGCGCCGGTGAGTTTCCGCATGCGGGTCATTTCCTGTCGGATCGGAGGGCCGACATCAAGCGCGTTGGCAAAAAGTTCCACGCGAACGGTGCCGGGGTCCAGATCATTGAGATAAACTTGTGCATCGAATGTGTGAACGGCCTCATTGGTGCTGATCCGCGTTTCACCGAATCGTACAGCGGACCACTTCTCACGCAACGTGTTGAGCCAATTAACGATCCGCACGCCGATTGCCCCATTATCGGCGGCGCGAGCGCGATACCTGGTTGCGGCGGGAAGATAATGCAATTCTGTATATTCCCGCACGGTGCGGTTGGTGCAAAATTGCGGAGTCAGACGCGACATGCTCGCCCGCATACGCTTGACCCAGGCCGTGGGAATGCCATTGGCATCGCGGGAATAAAATTCCGGAATCACTTCCTGTTCCAGCCGGTCATAAAGTTGATTTGCTTCATGGGCGTCCCAGGCGGGATCTTCGTCGTGCTCCTGGCCGTCACCCAAAGCCCATCCCACATCCGGGGCATAGGCTTCCGCCCACCAGCCATCGAGTTCCGAAAGATTCAGCCCGCCGTTAACCAGCACCTTCATGCCGCTGGTTCCCGAAGCCTCCCATGGTCGACGCGGGGTGTTAATCCAGACATCCACGCCGCGCACCAGGCGCTGGGCGAGGCGCATGTCGTAATCACCGAGAAAAACAATGTGCGGGCGAACTTCCGGTTGCGCAATAAAGCGAATCCATTGCTGAATCAATTGTTGGCCGGCCTGATCGGCGGGATGCGCTTTGCCGGCGATTATCAGTTGCACCGGGCGCTGCGGATTCGTCAGCAGTCGTGTGAGCCTTCCGGGATCATGCAGCAGTAGATTCGGGCGCTTGTAAGTGGCAAATCTCCGCGCAAAGCCCAGCGTTAGTACATTGGGATCCAAAAGATGTTTCGCGGCCTCCACCACGTCGCTGACGTTTCCGGCACCCGCCAGTTGGCGGCATATGCGGATGCGGGCGTGCTCCACCAATCGTTTTCGGCTGGTGGTGCGCAATTCCCAGAGTTGAGCATCGGGAACATTCTGAATCTGCCTGGTTAATGCTTCCGTATCTCCCAGCCAGCGGCCCGTTCCACAAGTTTGGGCCCACACATCATCCGCCGCCGCGGATTCCCAGCTTGGCACATGAACGCCGTTGGTGATATGCCCAACGGGAACTTCATTGATCGGCCAGCGTGAAAAGAGCGATGAAAATAAGTCTCGGCTTACCTGCCCGTGCAGGCGGCTTACGGCATTCACCGCACCACTGCCGCGCATCGCCAGATACGCCATATTGAATGGCTCATTACTGTCGGCGGGATTGCGGCGGCCCAACGCGAATAAATCATGCGTGGGAAATGCCGAGTTTTTCCTGGGCATAGCGGCCCAGATATTGGCTGATGAGCGATGGGGCGAAGCGGTCAAACCCCGCCGCCACCGCGGTGTGTGTCGTAAAGAGATTGCCGGCCCGGGTCACGGCCAGAGCGACGTGAAAAGGGACACCGGTTCTTTCCATAAAACTTCTGGCCCGTTCCAGAACCGCAAATGCCGCATGACCTTCGTTAAGATGACACACTTCCGGGTTCAGCCCCAGGGCTTCCAGCAGACGCCATCCTCCAATTCCAAGCAGCATTTCCTGTTTGAGCCGTAACTCCGGACCGCCACCATACAACTCACTGGTAATACCCCGGTGAATGGGAAAATTGGCGGGATCATTGCTGTCCAGTAAATAAAGTTTTCTCCGCCCGACGTGCACCTGCCAGGCGCGCAGCCAGATGGAGTATCCGGGTAACGTAATTTTCAGGCGCAACCATTCTCCGTCAGGCTTGCGCAAAGGTGTCAGCGGCAACTGGCCCGGATCGTTGTACGGATACAATGCCTCTTGATTTCCGTAGCGATCGATGATTTGCCGAAAATAGCCCTGTTGATAAAGCAAACCCACGCCGACCACCGGCACGCCCAGATCACTGGCGGATTTGAGTTGATCGCCCGCCACATTGCCCAGGCCGCCGGAATAAATCGGCAGCGCCTCGCTTAACATAAATTCCATGCTGAAATAGGCGACACAGGTCAGCGCTGTTTTGGGATAATGTTCCGTGAACCACGCGGGTGCCTCGGCCATACTTTTCTGAGTTTGCAGCAACGCCTCGACCTGTGCGTGAAATTCCGGATTGGCAAGCAGTGTGCGCAGCTTTTCCCGCGATACGGTCTGAAGCACCAGCCACGGGCTGCGTGTTTCTCCCCATAGTTGTGCATTGAGTTGCCGCCAAACGGCATCGGCGGCACGATTCCAACTCCATCGCAAATTCAGAGCCAGTTCCGCTAATGCGCGAAATTCCACCATTTCCAGGGGAATAATGTCAGCAACGGGATCGCTGCCTCTGGAGTCACGTTCGGTCATGCAACGCCCTTCGCGGTTTGTCCACACTCAACTGCAGCTAATTTTATAGTATAGCGCTGACATTCCGTGAAGCAAGAACGGTGATGAAAAAATTAAAGATAATGCGTGGTATTAAAGCGGGCAACAGTACCGGGACCTCCGCTTGCGCATTGGGTGCGTGACACTTTATGCGGGTATGGTTTTATTGCGCCGCAATCACGATACCCCGGAGCACCGTCATGGTAATGCGGTGCCGCTGGTCCGCGCGGGGGCTGACGGCACCGGGTTATCACCACGGTGCTCGGGGGAGAGACTATTGCGTTATCCGTAACCCGCATAAAGTGTCTGGTTTCGAAGCTCCCCGTGACAACGTGTCACGCATCCAGGTAGCCAGTAGACCGCAGGCGCGTATTCGCCGCAGCGCCTCCGTTGTTCGTTTTCGTTGCTCGTTGCTCGTTGTTTGTTGTTAGCTTGTGCTCTACTGCTCAACTCTCTACTATTCTCCTGCTCTGCGGCAGCGGCCGCGTGTGCTTGCACCGCGTGCTTTGCGCGCATACGCCACTTTGCCAGGGAAAATTGCGATGTTTCGGCCCGAATACGTGTAGAAGGAAATAATGGCCGTCGTTGCGATGGCGTTACCGCTTCTGGACGCGCAGGCGATATATCATAAAAGCGGCCAGGGCGTCCAATGCCAGGCCGATCGGCAATGCCGTCAGCATCCCCCATGCCAAACTGATGGCGGCATGATAGCGTCGGCCATAATGATCGTGTGGAATCAATGGATTTTGCCAGCCCGCCAGAGACGCCACGGCCCACAAGCCCAGGAAAATAAGCATGGTACCCATGACCAGCATCAATGGCACCGCCAGTTTATACCAATCCTGTGCGCCGCTGGAAGTGCGGCGCGGGGCTGGCTCAGGCGCGGCGCGACGTATGGGAGCGGGAATGGCGGGCCGTGGAATTTCATTCTTCCGGACTTCCACCACGATGGCTTCCGGAATATCGGAAGCCGATGTTTTCTTCGGTGCGGGGCGCGGCATGGGCTGCGGACGAGGTGGGGGGGTGTTGTTGCGCATGACTTTGGTGTCAGCTTGTGAGGTTGGCCCGGTTGGAGAAATCGCATCCGAGGGAACTCCGCCCCGCGCCAACGTAGCGACAAAGCCGGTGGCGCTGCGTGGATCTTCCACGGCAGGTTTGGCCGGAGGTTCTTCCACCCGGTTTTGATTTTGCAGCGCTTCGAGGGCATCGAAATTTGCGTCGGGCTTTTTTTTATCGTCGGCCATGTATATCCCAACCGGCTAAAGCCGGAAATTCTCATAAGTCATTTCAATTTTATCGGGCGAATGGGCCGTCCGCAAGCAGGGATTCGATTCGACAGCGCATCGCGCATCGCCGTGGTTGCGCATCGCCGTGGTCTTGCCATGTTGGAAATTCCTTGATATATTGCTCGCATGAATGTCGGAGGTATTCGCAATTCAGGTGGTAGACACCGAATTGTGGCTACGTGAAAATATTCCGGCGGACATAAGGGCGGCGGAGAGAGAACGAAATGTGTTGTAAGTGTTGATCCATGAGATCCTTACAATCATATTCATGCGCGGGCGTAGCTCAGTGGTAGAGCGTCACGTTGCCAACGTGAATGTCGAGGGTTCAAATCCCTTCGCCCGCTTTCAAGTGCCCAGTTGCCGCGCTGCGGAAAGAAAGTGTTCATAATTCATACGCATTTCAGTCATGGAGTCGCCACCGAATTTTTCGATCATTGATCGGGCGATCTCAAAGGCCACCACATTTTCCACCACCACCGCCGCTGCGGAGACGGCACAGACATCGCTGCGTTCATAATCCGCCTTGCCGGCTGCCTTATTGCTTAGATCAACACTGGGCATCGCCTTCTTGAGCAGTGTGCTGATCGGCTTCATTGCCGCCCGCACTACCACCGGCTGTCCGTTGGTCATACCGCCTTCCAGGCCGCCGGCATTATTGGTGGGGCGGGTGAAGCCCAGCCTGGGCGTGTCGCGCAAGGCCGGATCATATTCAATAGGATCGTGCACCTGGGAGCCGGGCAATTCCGCGGTCTTAAAACCCAGGCCAATCTCCACGCCTTTAATGGCCTGAATCCCCATAACTTCCGCGGCGATGCGGCTGTCGAGCTTCCAGTCCCAGTGCGCACAACTTCCCAAACCAATGGGGCAGCCGATCACGCGGGTTTCAACGATGCCGCCCAGCGTATCACCTTCAATTTTTGCGGCCTTGATCAGCTCAATCATTGCAGCACTTGCCGCGGAATCGGGACAATACACGTCACTGGAATCAATCTGCTGCCGCAACAGGGCCGCCGGGGCTTCGGCCGCAATTTGGGCTTGGACTGTGCCGATCCGCACAACAAAACCAACGACTTCGATACTAAATTGCCGCAGCAGGCAGCGTGCAATGGCACCGACTGCCACGCGGTTGGCGGTTTCACGGGCGCTGGCCCGTTCCAGTGTTTCACGACAATCCGTGGTGAGCCACTTTGTGGCCCCGGCCAGATCCGCATGACCGGGCCGCGGTTTGACCAGTGCCGGTGTGTCATCAAGCCGATTGTCTCTATTGGGAATCTCCACCACCAGGGGAGAGCCGATGGTCCTGCCCCGGCGAAAGCCGGTGCGAAAATTCACCACATCGGTCTCGATGCGCTGCCGCCCGCCGCGCCCATAGCCACCCTGGCGGCGGCGTAATTCGCCATTGATAAATTCAATATCCAATTCCAGGCCGGCGGGCAGTCCTTCAATAATACTGACCAGGGCCGGGCCATGCGATTCACCAGCAGTGCGATATGTAAGTGTTGCCATAGATTAAAAATTGTACCCGCTTTCCAAATCGACGGGTAGTGCTCTGTCACGCTTGTCTTTTAGTTTTTCCCTTATTCGGTTGTTTTCATCCTTATGATGTTTTAGGAGAAAGCGATTCACTGGGAAAATGTCAGCGAGCTATCCCTCAAATATTACGCAGCCCCGAAAACTACATGGCTCTGGGAGAGTGAAGTACATTCATGGTGCCATGCGACAAGGTATCGTGAAGTGCGTTACAATAATTGGAGATTTTAGACCGGATACTTTGAGGAGTTTATGTCCGCATCCACCACCTTGCCGCCATCCTCGCCCGCGGGGGCATTTAACCCCGCTTCCATTATTGCGCAACGGGCTTTGGATATTGACGCTTCCGGGATTCGGAAGGTCTTTGATCTGGCTGCCAAACTCAAAGATCCGATTAATCTTTCCATCGGCCAGCCGGACTTTGATGTACCTGAACCGATCAAGGAGGCTGCGATTGCCGCGATTCGCGCCGGTAAAAATCGCTATACCCCTACGCAGGGAATTGCGGAACTTCTCGAACCGATCGGTCGTGATGTCTGCGCGGCCACCGGCTGGCGCAATCCGGGAGTGTTGATCCTTTCGGGCACCTCCGCCGGCATCATGCTGGCAATGTTTGCCACGTTGAATCCCGGCGATGAGGTGATATTTCTTGACCCGTACTTTGTTATGTACAAGCATTTACCCAGGCTCATCGGTGCAATACCCGTGCCGGTGGACAGCTATCCGGATTTTCGCCTGCATCCCGAACGCATTGAAGCGGCCATTACTCCCCGCACAAAAATGCTGATTCTCTGTTCACCCAACAATCCCACCGGCATCGCGCTAACTGAGGCGGAATTGCGGGCCGCCGCCGCTATTGCAAAAAAGCATAATCTTCTGGTGCTCAGTGATGAGATTTACGACGCCTTTTGTTATCAGAAGCATTACAGCATCGCTCCGCTGTTGCCCGAGCAGTGTATTTTGTTGAAGGGTTATTCCAAAACGTACGCCATGACCGGCTGGCGGCTGGGATATGCCGCCGGGCCAAAGGCCATTATCGAGCAGATGACCAAGTTGCAACAATATACATTTGTGTGCGCTCCGGCTCCGTCACAATATGCGGCGCTGGAATTGCTGCATCCCGGGTCGGTGGATATGAGTCGGCATATTGACGACTATCGCCGCAAACGGGATCGCATTTTCGCCGGTCTGTCCGGACACTTTGCCATCAATAAGCCGGACGGCGCATTTTATGCGTTTCCCAAAGTTCCGGGCAATCTTTCCGCCACGGAATTCGTCAATCGCGCGGTGGCCAACAATGTTCTGGTAATTCCGGGCAATGTGTTCAGCAGCCATGATACCCACTTCCGCATAAGTTATGCGGCCGGCGATCAGACCATTGAACGCGGTATTGCGGCATTGAACACGCTGGCGGAATCTATTGCCGCCGAAGGGCGGCAAAACTCCGCATAGAACAGTAACAGGTGTAGATATGTTGAACATTCAAGGCCAGACGATTGCCCTGGCCCACACTCAGCGGGTCATCAGTTCCGGTCGCCTGGCATCGACATGGATTTTTGCCGGGCCGACAGGTGTCGGAAAATTTCACGCCGCGTTGGCCATGGCAAAAACCTGCCTTTGCGATCAACCCGTACAGCGGCCCAATAGCCACAACGGTCAATTGTTCAATTCGCTATTGGAGCCGGAGTTTGTGTTGACGCTTCCCTGCGGCCAATGCGATTCATGCAAAGCGGTGGAGCTTCGCAATCATCCCGATCTGCATCTGGTGAGCCGCAATCTGATCCGTTATCACGACCGCAGCGGCAAATCCAAAGGCACCACGCTGAGCATCCAGGTGATCCGGGGCGAGATGATCGGCGATGATTCGCCGGAACACCGCGTGGAGCCGAAACTTTATAAACGCTCGCAGCGCGGGCGCGGCAAATGGTTCATCATTGATGATGCGGATTTGATGGAAGTGCCGGCGCAAAACGCGCTGTTAAAAGCGCTCGAAGAGCCACCGCCGCAAAGTTACATTATTCTAATTACCACCAGTCCGACTGAATTGCTGGGCACCATCCGCAGCCGCTCACAGTTTGTGCAGTTCCGCGAATTGCCCTTTTCCGTGATGGTGCCGGAATTGCGGAAGCGCGGTGTGGATGATGCGCAGGCGCGGCTGCTGGCCCGGCTTTCCGGTGGCAGCCTGGGGCGGGCGATAAGTTTTCTGGAAGCCACCATAACCCCGGATCGAGAAGATGGCACCAAAGCGACCGCCAAAAATACTCCGCCCGAGCAACCCGCATTTTCGCATTGGATTCGCACCATCTGCGACGTGATGGATAACCTGCTTACTGGTCGCGATGGCGGCATGGTATTGGCGGCGGCGATTCAAAAATCCGCCGAGCAATATGCCAGGGCCATGCTCAAGCGTGATCCACTGGCGTCCAAGGATCGAGCTGTGCGCGACGGTGTGGGGCTGATGCTGGGTTTTGTCGCGGCGTGGCTGGATGATCGGCTGCGCTATGCCACGGGTTCAGAGATTGTGGCTCCGTTGCCGTCGCATACCCATGCCATGCCGCTGGATGCGGCACAGCAATGTATCGCCAGTTGCCGGCAGGCTGAAATGCAGGCGGATATGAACGCCCATCTCGGCGTTCTGCTTGCGGCCACGTGCACATCCATTGAACATGCGATGCGCCAGGCGATAGCGGCATAGCGGGTTACCGAAGAACTTGCGCGTGTCGAAAACAGGTTGTCAGATGATCGTTGACCAGCCCCGCGGCCTGCATAAACGCATAGCAAATGGTGGTTCCCACAAAACTGAAGCCGCGGCTCTTGAGATCACGGCTCATGGCATCGGATTCGCGGCTGCGAGTGGGGACATCACGATGCCGTCGGCGATGATTGACGATGGGGCGACCATCGACGAATCGCCAGACATAAGCATCAAAACTCCCAAATGCTTCCTGCACTTTGAGAAAAGCGACAGCTCCGTTAATTGCGGATTGAATCTTGAGCTTATTGCGAACAATACCCGCGTCATTCATGAGCCGCTGGAAATCCCGCTGGTTGAAGCGCGCTACCACAGCGGGGTCAAATTGTGCGAATGCTATGCGATAGGCCGCGCGCTTTTTGAGAATGGTTTCCCAGCTTAAGCCGGCCTGCGCGGCATCCAGCACCAGAAATTCAAAGAGTTTATGGTCATCATGCAGCGGCACGCCCCATTCATGGTCATGGTAAGCAATGCTTAAATCCGACCTGGGCCAGTGGCACCTTACCACTCCCACGCGGATGTTCAGGGTGGAACTTTGATTCATATCTGCGTTCACGACAAATTCTCCACATCATCAAAGTGCTAGTGCCCTGTTCCACCCATAATTACGGGTGGATTGGCCTCAAACCGGCCAGATGCCAGGAGTCGGCGGCGAGAACTGGGTTCGTAAACCCCTTGAGCCGACGCGACGCCGCAGATGGCCGGTTTCAGGCCAACCCTATGGGCGGGGGCCAAGGGGCCGTGGGCTTTGTCGCTCGTCGTCAACGTATGTATCCATACGTAATCC
>JAKBAC010000039.1 GCA_021809365.1 Planctomycetota bacterium
CGGCACTGCGAGCGATTCAGCCGTGGTTGATACGGTCCATCGGATGCTGTCCATTTTGCAAAACAACATTCACCCCGAAATTCCGTGATTCTACTTAACATAGTAATAGTAGGAGTTAGGAGAATAGGGACTGCAAGGAGAATTGCTGGCGGTTGCCGGGCGCGGAGCAGGTGAGAGTAGAGAGTTGAGAGTAGAGCTGTCGCTGCGGCGACGACAACGGTATTTACCACAACGACACAACGACACAAAGATACGACGATGGAACGACGGTTAGCCACAGAGGTCGCAGAGGGCACAGAGGTTGTGATACGACGATATTTACCACGGGACGAGGCACAAGGGGCGGGAGAAGGGGTTTGGCGTTTAGCGTTTAGTGTCTGGTATTCAGCATTGGGAACCTTTTCGGGACCGGGCGGTGGCGGCAGTGCCGGGGAATTTGCCGGGTGCGGGGAATCGTTGCAGGAGGGCTTGGTTGATGGCGGCGCGGTGTGCCCGGATTTTACGAGGGGGCATGGGGTATCCGGTCTCACGAGGCGGTTACACGCATGTGCATAACGTCACCGTGCAGGGACATATATTCGCCAAGCAGCTTGGAGCAGGAAAATAGCATTGGCCACGGATGGTTGCATCGAGCCCGCCAGCCATTCCCGCAATGCCATATTTTCCAGGTTCCGGATTGGTCTGAGTAGTCAATATTTCCTTGGGTCAGTTTCGCATTTTGCGTTGTGTTTTCGCCACTTTTCACAATTTCTCCCGCGATGGCGGATGGCATGTAACCTGGCTTATTGGCCCTATCCAGGCAATCGCGAAAGTTCGACGTGAAGGTTGCCACTGCCGTTGCGAGGAGCGCCAGTGCGCCGAGCACTCCGCTTGAGAAGGCCCTTTCTTGCATCGAGGTAAGAAGGATTATTCCGCACCGGGTATCCGTGCACGGGATGAGCATTTCACTGAAGGCGAATCGCCGAAAATATGTCTCGGCGGATGGCTGGCCGTTGGCGTCTTGGAATTGCGGTGTTTCCCGTATATCCTGCTGGACGCTCTTTCTTGGAAATTTGAAGCAGTATGCGGCGAGGTGCTTATTTTCATCCACATTCGCTTCCTTGGGAAATTGGATTTGGCTGGGATTGTAGCCGAATTTGCAAACAAGTGTGTCGCCGCGGACGGGGGATGTTTCGTCTTTGATGGACATGAACCCGTTCCGGAATATTACCTGCAGGGCGAATCGGTGGCCGTCGGCACCTAAAATGGCGTCAGCGTGCTGTGTGAGTTGGCGGACTATTTTTCCTAGCTGCTCCGGGTATTGCTGGGCTGCCTGCTGTAGTGGGTCATCGCCCAAGTAGAGTTGGCAGGGCATTTTGCTTAACTCCGTGAACATGCCCTCCGCGAAGCTGTAGCAGCATGTTTGTGATTGTGAATCACGTTTTGTACGTTCGAGCTCCTGGGATTGCTCAACCGCCTTTGCAAGTGCCGTAAGCGGATAATCGGCATCCGCGTAGATAAGTGTGATGGCGAGGGAAACGTGAATCAGGGCAATGGGGATGAATGTTATCCAGAAACTGAGTTGCCGATTAGCAAAAGCGAGCAGGAGGCCCTCTATGATGGGAAAAATAACGGATATAAGGCTGACGATTATTGTCCGGTATTTTTTTGTAGTTGCGAGTGACGACTTTATTGCTTCCCAGAAGGGGTTATCCATGGTTCATTCTCCGGTTTCAATTCACCGTATAGTATAACATCCACGGCGAACTCTGTTTCATGGTTGGCCTTCAATACGTCCAGTGTTCGTGGCGGATGGGGAGTTGGTTGAGTTGTTGGCGGTGATGCCGCCACTGGGGCATGGCGCGGTCCATGATCGTGACAAAGCGGGCGTTGTGGGTTGGTTCGAGCAGGTGGGACAGTTCGTGGACGATGACGTATTCAAGACATTCGCGGGGCTTCTTGGCGAGGTCGGTGTTGAGGCGAATGCTGCGGGTGGACGGGGTGCAACTTCCCCACTTGGTTTTCATTCGGCGGACGGAGAATTGCTGAAGCCTAACGCCAAGGGCTTTTTCCCAATGGGCGATCAGCGGCGGTGCGGTAATTTTAATTTGTTCCCGATACCAGGCTTCCAGAAGGGCCTGTTTGTTTTGGTGCGGTTCGGAGGGGCGGGCGCGCAGGTAGATCCAATTATGTCTTAATTGCACTGCCGGGGCGGCGTGACTGTTCACGAGTTTGAGTAGGTAGCGCTTTCCCCAGACGTAGTGGCTTTCGCGGTCCAGATATTCGCGGGGCGGTTCGCGCTGCTGGAGATGCAGTTTTGTCTGTTGCTGCCTGATCCAGCCGATTTTGGAGATGGCAAAAACGCGGATGGTGTCCAAGCGCATGCGCAGCGGCGCGGAGATGCGAACAGCCCCGGTTGGCGGGTAGACGCTTAGGTGGACGTTCTTGATGTCTTTGAGCACCACGTCCACCGCGATGCCGCCCAGGTCGATCTGTGTGAGCATTAATATTCCCTCTGTGCCTTGATAATGGCGAAGATGTGCTCCACCTGTTCCTTATCACCAAGAACACCGTACAGTGCCGCCTTGACAATTTGTTCGCGGGCCTGCACGCCGCGCCAGTCGTCTGGGCGCGATATTCGCACCGCGTCGTCCACTTTCAGGGCCAGTTCTTCATTGAGATTCAGGTTGTTGTACAGCGCACGTTTTCCAGGCGTGTCGAGCTTTGCCGACATATCCTCCGCGTGGCCAGCCTCTACGCGCCGGGCCAATTCCGCAATGCGTTTGAGGTACACTTCGTACTCAACGGCTTTGGCGCGGCGGTCGGCAATCACTTCATCCAGCAGGCCGGACATTTTGTCATAGTAGGCCGGATCGGTCAGTCGGTCCCTTATAATCTTTTTACGGACGTTGTTTTCGATGGTTTCAGCAATGGCGTCCCTATTGCCCTTGAGTCCGCCGAGCTGATTGGCGATGGTCTCGCCGATGCCAGTTTGTACAATGAGTTCAAGCAGGCCCATTCCGTCAAAGGGGGAAATTTTGCGAGGCTGGTCGGCTTCAATGTAGGTGTCAATGAGGTGCCGCATGTCGGCCTCGAAGGGTCGCAGGTCCAGAGTTTCGCCGCTGGCCTTTCGGACAATTTCGCGGACGTCCAGGTAATGGCCGAGGTGGGCCTTGATGCGGGTGATGTCTGAAGCGTCGTATCCGGCGGATTCGAGTTCCTCGGCAATGTTGGCGTAGGTGCGCATCAGGTTTGCGGTTCCCTTGTAGAGCGCGACCCGCTGCGGTTCGCGTTCCTTGAGGTCTGATGGAATTTCGGTGTTGCCGCAGAAGTAATGGATGTGTTCCAGTTCGCCCCTGGGCGGTTCGATGGGTTCGCACAAAAGGGCAAGCTCTTCAATTGCGGTGTCGAGACGTTCCTTTCCTTTTTGCAGCCGATCCTGCAGCAGTACATCGGGGGCGGCCCCGCCTTCGCTGTGATCGAGTTCAGACGCATAAACGGCCACGGCATTCTCAACTTTTTTGAACAGGTCTTTATAATCCACAATATAGCCGAAATCCTTGTCGGCTCCGTCCAGGCGGTTGGTGCGGCAGATGGCCTGAAACAGGCCATGGTCCTGCATGGGTTTGTCGATGTAAAGATAGGTACAAGGCGGGGCATCAAACCCGGTGAGCAGTTTGTCCACCACCACCAGCAATTTCATGTTGGCCGGCTCTTTGATAAATAGTGCCTTGGCCCGTTCTTCGTAGGTTTCGGTCTGGTTCATCCCCGGCCCGGGGCTGATCGGGGCGAGCAGGTCGGTATAGGTGTTGTAGATAAACTGCTTGTCGGTTTCGGTGTTGGTCCCGGCTTCCTCCAGGGTAATATCGCGGGTTTGGGGGTTGTACGAGGTTATGACGGCGCATTTGCCCTTGAACGGCGTTTGCTGCAGCAGCGCAAAATATTTGCAGGCATCGTAGATGCTTGCAACAACAAGGATGGCGTTGCCGCGCTCGCTGGAGAGGCGCGGCTTGACGTTGAAGTCAAATATGATGTCGCAGACCACCCGCTCCATGCGCGATCGGGAGCTAAGCACGTTCTGCATGGTGCCCCACTTTTTTTTAAGTTCATCGCGCTGCCAGTCGTTAAGGCCCTTGGTCTTAGCGTCAAACCAGGCGTCGATCTTTTCAGCGGAACCGAGCCGCTGATCAATATCGCGTGCCTCATAAACCAGATCCAGAACGACGCCATCGTCAACGCCCTCGCTGAACTTGTAGGTGTGGATATAGCCACCGAAAACCTCGCGGCTGGTTTGCTTGTCTTTTTTCAGCAGAGGCGTGCCGGTATAGCCGATGAAGACGGCGTTGGGCATGACGGCCTTCATTACGCGGTGTAATCTGCCGCTTTGGGTGCGGTGGCATTCATCAACGAAAACATACACTTCGCCTACGGTCGGGCTGGGCCGGCCCTCAAGTTCCCTAATGAAGGCACCAAAGTCGTCCACGTCCTTGCGGCCAAATTTATGCACCAATGAGCATAGAAGCCGGGGTGCGGGTTGGCCGAGCTGGGCCATAAGGTCGCGGCCACTGCTGGAGCGATTGATCGGTAGGCCCACCTGCGTGAAAATGCGCTGAATTTGTTTATCCAATTCATCGCGATCGGTGATGATGGCCACACGGGCATGGGGGTTGTTTTCCAAAATCCATTTTGCCAGCAGCACCATCACAATACTTTTGCCACTGCCCTGCGTATGCCAGATTATTCCGCCCTTACGTTCACGGACGTGGTTTTGGGCTGCCTTGATGCCGAAATACTGGTGGACGCGTGGGAGTTTTTTCACGCCGCCGTCAAAGAGTACGAAGTCGTGCGCCAGCTCAAGCAGGCGGGTTTTGGCGCAGATTTTCAGCAGGTATTTGTCGAGTTTGAAACGGGAATTATCTTCCTCATCCTCTTTCCATTTCAGAAAGTATTTTTCAGGCGTGCCGATGGTACCATATTGCAGGCCCTGGGAATCGTTACCGGCGAAAACAAATTGCACGGTGCTGAAGAACCAGGCGTTAAATTCGGGCGACTGGTTGGAAAGGTTCTGCCTGATTCCTTCGCCGATACTCACGCGGCTCTTTTTGAGTTCCAGCACGCCCAGAGCGATACCGTTGACGTACAGCACAAGGTCGGGGCGGCGTTCATGGTTGCCGCGGAGCGTGACTTCTTCGGCTATGGCAAAATCATTTTTCCCCGGCTCGGACCAGTTGATCAACTGAATGGTTTGGGTGGGTTTGCTGGCGTCGGTTTTTACCGGCACGCCGTAGCGCAGGAGTTTGTAGACGGCCTCGTTATTGCCGTAAAGGCTGCGATTGGCGTTATCAGATTCGGTGCGGAGTTTATGGATGGCCATGGATATTTGCGTTTGCGTGTAGCCAGCCTGGGCCAGGTGCTCAGTGAGGATATCTTCTTCGATATTGCTGTTGGCGTCGCGGTCAGTCCAATCGCCGAGGTATCGGTAGCCGAGTTCGTCGCGGAACAAGGCAATCACGCGGTTTTGGGTGAAGCGTTCGGGTTGGCCGATGTTGTTCATTCTTCGCCCTCGCCAAGGGCGGGGAGTGCTGTGTCACCGGGTTCCGGATTTTCGCTGCCGTCCTCCGGCTGTGCTATTTCTGGATTGCTGCTGATTGCTAGTACCGCGCGGAGTTTTTCACGGAGGATGCTTTTGCGTTTTTCGTAGAATTCCAAAAAATTCTTGAAATCCAGGCTGGTGTTCTCTGGGAAATAATTTTGCGAACGGAAGGCCGAGGAATAAGGTTCACCGATCCCTTTCAACCACGATTCGATCGGCGTCTTGTTCTTGCTTATGTTCTCGCGGCCCTCCATCAGTTGGAGATTCGGCAGTCGGTCGCGTTTCTCGGTCCACGCCGTTCTCTGTTCGGGTGGGATACCAAGGCTATCAAGGTTCTTCGTGTCAAACCCGGCCGCCGGATGTATGTGATCCTGATGAAACTGTATCTCTTGGAAGCGCAGGTGCGGGTACAGTAGGGAGAGCGTAAAGAAGGTGGCCGGGCTCTTTCCTATTTCGAGAAATCGCTCAAGGTCAGCGATTGTTATTGCGAGTGACCTCCCGCCGGGAAGTTCCATTCGCACCAGTTCATCGAAGGGAAAACAGGCGTGGCGTTGCTGGTATATCGCCGCCCCGGTTGCGTCGCGCGTTTCGCTGCGAAAGGCGTTGCGGAGCGCTGTGATCAGTTGGTCTTGACCGCTGCCATACAGGCCCTTCAGTAGCGCATGGGAGAGATATTTCTGAATGCCTTTTTTTGAGGCATCACTCAGGTCGCCCCCGCGGTAGAGGTAGTAAGCGACGATAATAATGGCATTTTGTGATGTAAGCGTAGTGCCGTTAAAACCGAACTCAACGAGCAAATCAACGGTGCGGGTGACAGCCCTATTGATGTTGTCCCATTCCTTCCTGATTTTCTCTACGTTATCAGCTTTGAAGGATTGGACCTTAAACACAACGGGTCCGTCACTTAGCACGAGGCAGCATCGCATCAGGAAATCATTACTAAAATTGAATTTATCGCCCTTAGCGTTGATGGACTTGAGGCAAGTTTCAATTTCTTCGCGTCCATTATCCCATGTGGCGACAATAGTTGAAAATAACAGATCAGTTCTACTGAGCGGAGAGACAGCACTATTTACCCGTACGAAAATTTTCAGAATATCCTCCAAATCATCCTTCTGCACTTCAAAATAACTCAACAAGTCTGTATCGCGCAGGCGAGAATGAAGGCCCTCAAGAGACTTCCGTACAAATCGTCTGGTTTCTTTAAACCGTTGTCGCTGTTCATCTGTGATGCATGCACTAATCAGACCGTCAATTAAAAACTCGTAATCTGGGTCCTCATTCCATGAGAGGGCGGATCCTACTTTGAACCAGAATAATGATTCTGTCGTCCCGTCATTCACTCGGGATGGTTTTTTGGCCTCATTATCGGTTAGGAAACGAAAATCGAAATCTGGTTCTCCTTGCAGAACTAATGCTTTATCAGCGTCAACACTATAAGGCAGCCGGAGAAGGTTGAGATAAAGACTTGTCTTTTCATAGGCGGCATTATTTGTTCGCCGCTTATAGAGAGCTTTTTCGGTGTGCGTTCCCATTAGACCAAGATATAGGGAACTGAGTCGCTGCTGTCCATCTAGTACTCCAATGATCTCATCCGTCACGAACAGACCAGTCTTTCTCCGATTATATGGGTCGCGCTGGTCGTATTCCTTAAGGAATTCATAAAACACATATTGGTCTGCCTTGTCATGGCGGAGCCGCCACAAAAGAAAGGCTCCAATGGGGTAGCCCCTCATAATTGAATCAAACAATAATGTAATCTTGCCTTTTTCCCAGACAAACTTCCTTTGCAATGCTGGCAAGTAGACCTTATTGGCATCAATGTCTCGAATAAGGTCCTTGATACTAGTGGTTTTGTAGCTCATGCAATTACTTCTTCGTGTAAAGGAATTGAAACAACAAAAATGGGCAATCTCGACAGCCTCACCCGAACAACCGCCCACTTTCAACAGTTGCAATTTTGATATAATCATCCGAAAAGCAGGACCGATTCAATTTGGCTTCCCATTCGGGGTGGTTGCGGATTACCTGTTTCACAGATTCTAAGGATACCGGCTTTCCGGCGCGGCGTAAATCCAGTGCGGCCATATCTACGGTGGTGAGGACTTCGAGGTCGTCGTTGGTTTTGTGGCGGAATTGTTCGAGCCAGCGGATGGCCTCGGTGCCGTACCATTTTTCAAAGTAGGCTTGGGCCTCGGAAATTTTTTCAGCGGCGATGAAGCCGGTGAATTGGGCACGAGAGTGTCGGCGGATATATTTTCTCTGCTGGGCGATTTTTTCCGGGCCGGCGTATCTCGTGCGGGGGTTGTAGGGACCGGCGGCCTTTTTCAGATAGCCTTGGGCTTTGCCTTCTGCATGGCGGTGGAGCAGGTAGGAAAGTTTGGTATAGCGCTTGCGGCCAAGGGGGAATTGTTCGCTGCCGAAGTTGGCGGCCAACACGGCAATGACGACGGCCTCATTAAATTCCCAGGTGTGGCCAGCGGTTTTGGGAGGGACGAGCGCCGGGCCGATTTTCGCCAAAGGCTGAGGCGCGGGGTTCGTTTGCATTGCCGGGCAGATCAGACGGATGCGGCCCGTCAGAAGTTCCTGCATCATGCCTTGTTTGAGGTCGCGGGTTTTATCGCGACGGGCTTCCAGGGCGGCGATTTCGGCGTCCATTTCGGAAAGGACGGCGGCGATGGCGGTTTGTTCGGGGAGCGGCGGCGAGTGGATTTCCAGGTTTCCGACCACTTTCCAGTCAGATCGTGGCATGTGCGTTCCGTACGCCGTGCTCGCAGCGCCGATGAAACTCTCAGTGGCGACAACCTGCCTAATAAACTCCGGCGTTGACCTCAAGGGCTTGGCCGCCAGCACCCATAGTTCTGTTGAGCAGATTCCCGGTTGGTCGGCCAACCAGTATTTCCGGAGGTACGCCCGTAACTTGCCGAAAAGTATGTCCCGGGTTTGGAACGTCGATTTGAGCGATCCCCGCCCGGGGTCATCCGCCGTTGGAATAAGTCGCCCCGTGCCCGGTTGGATGTGATCCAATTCCACGCAGAGAGCAGTCGTAACACCACCTCTGGGGTCAATCCGTTCCCTGCGCGGCGATGCCAGTGTTTCGAAGGCATAATTCTCCCACTTCCCGGTGAAACCTGGCAGGCGTTTTTTGCCGGTGAGGAGTTGCTGCATGGCGGCCTGCTTGAGGTTGCGTTTCTTGGCGATCAGTTGGTCGAGGGCTTCGATTAGGGCGTCGGCGTCGCCGAGCGCGGTGGCGATGGCTTGTTGTTCGGGAAGGGGTGGGAGGGGAATGGGGCACTTTCCGAGCACCCCTTGGTCGATCGTCGTCATAATCGCCGTCTTGGCGTGGGATATCAGATAGTGGCGGGCGGCTGAGGCAACACACAATCTGAGGAGGTACGCGGGCTCAACCCGATCCCGTGCGGGTCTGACACGGATGACGTGGCTGTCGAAGACAACCTGTTCTTGCTCGGTTGAAAGGTAAATATTGCAGTGGGCGATGCCCGACGGAACTACTGACGATCGGGTAAAAAAAATGTCACCGTCCTGAACCTTGAACCTGTTGCGCTCGTTTTCTGTGGCATTAAACAATTCCAGCGAATTGCGGTCGATGGGAGTGCTGGAGTAAAGATCTCCAACGTTGATCAATTTCACGCCGGTGCCTTTACGCGAGGGGGCAAAGAATAATCCGTTCTGCATGGGTTCCTTCGAAACCGACGAAAGGTATGCGGTTTCCCAATCCTCCGGGATCACTCCCACGTCCGTTTGCTTGTAACCGGGTTTGATCTGCGGTTCGCTCAAGGTGTTTCTCCCGTGCCGTCGCCCAGGGATTTGGTGCCGCCGCTGGCGGTTAGTGATTGGAGTTGGCGAATGGCGATTTCGTTGGGCTTGGTGAGCCGCGCGGGTTGCGGCAGTCCCATACGAATAAATTCGGCGTTCATGGCTTCGATATTGGCCAGGACCAATAATTGCTCAATGCTGGCGTAATCGCGGATATTGCCCTGGCGCGTGGAATTGGCATCACGCCATTGCTTGGCGGTTTGGCCGAACAGGGCGACATTGAGGATGTCGGCCTCATTGGCGTAGGCGAAATTTGCCTGATCCCGGGTAACGGCGGCCGGGATGATGTGCGCCTTAATGGCGTCGGAATGGATGCGGTAGTTCAGCTTGGCCAGCGTGCGGTTGAGGTTCCAGCCCAGCGACGGGCGGCGGTTTTCGTCTTCTTTAAGACGCTGAAATTCCTTGATAAGGTAGAGTTTGAATTCGGGGCTTAGCCAGGAGCCGAACTCAAATGCGATATCTCTGTGGGCATAGGTGCCGCCGCCATACCGACCGGCTCGAGACTGAAGGCCGATGGCCTGTGTGGCGTCGATCCATTTCTTTGGGGTCAGGTGGAAGCTGTTAAGGCCAGCCTGTTTTTTAAAGGTCTCGAATTCGCCACCTTTAAAATTCGGATTGTGAATATGCTCCCATATTTCTAAAAATTCCACGGTATTGCGGTTCCGCATCCAACTGTATATTAAGCCATCGTCGCCGAATTTTTTGGTCATATCGGTCAGCGAGATATAGTCCTCTTGCTGGTGCGAGAGGATAGTAATCATCGTGCCCTGTACGCTAATGGACGTTTTTTTATCTTTTGCCATTACGTTGTACCCTCTGCTTATCTGGCTTGTTTGCCGCAACATTCCAATTAAAGCCCATTTTTTTCAGGTGGGCGTCCACCCGGGCGGCCAATATGTCCACCTCGGCGGCGAGTTTGGGCAGCGGGGTGGCGTAGCGTTCGGAGAGTTCTTTCACGCGCCGGGTCAACGCCTGACTGATGCGGTCCATTTCACCGTGGATGGCGGATTCCAGGGAGGCGAGCCATTTGTCATCCACAACCAGCGATTTTACTTCCGCTTCAGTTAATTGCGGGTAGCGAGCAAGTGCGGCGGCGTCCAAAGCAGATTCGGCTGCTTTAAGTTCGCTTTTCAGGCTGGCTTCCTGATCGGAGAGTTTGAGCCAATTGTTCAAGATGGCGGCTTCCTCGGCAGCCTCGGCGGCGTCTCCAATCTCCCTGAGGCGGGTGTTGACGGTGCCTTTATTTATTCTGTCGAATTCGGAAAACGTGCCCTCATCGCCACCGTGTTCTTCTTCGAGTTCGGCTTTTTGGGCGGTCGCGGACTCAAGGGATGCTGCCAACTGGTCGATGGCGGCTTGATCCTTGGCGAAATAGCGGGCGACGATCAGGCTGCGGGGGATGAGATCGCAGGCCCAACCTTTGTCTTTTTCCCGGCCATTTTTGTCTTTCTCGAGGATACGCTGCGTTTCGGCCTTCCAGCCATCGGCCGCAATGAGGTAGCAGTCATCCTGCATGGTCGATGCCCAATAGTCCATGAGATGCTGGTAGGCATCGTACTGATTGATCAATGGCTGATTGGTGTAATGGGCCAGCAGGCTTTCGGAGAGGTCGGTGACAATTTGTTTGGGACGGCAAAGCGCTTTGAGATTCCGCAGCGTGGGGGTGATCTGTTGCCGCCACAGTGTGAAATGGGCGTTCATGCCCGCGATAAAAGCGGCAAATTCCGGATGCTGGTAGATGGTGGATATTATGGCGGATCGATCCACGGCGAGGTCCACATAGCCGGGGCGGTTTGGTTTGAATAATGCTTTGCGCAGTTGGGGGCAGACGTCCCAGTAGGGTTGGAGGGCGTCGACATCGGTGGTGGGGATGCCGCCGTTGAGGTGGCCATCAATATCATGGAGGTCTTCGGGCGGTTGATTATCAATGTAGCGCGGCAGGTTAAGGTTGAATTCGTTTTTCTCAATTTCGTTTAGCGGAACCATGCGGGAGTATCTGGGGATGTCGATTTGTTTGCCGAAGGTATCGACAATTTTATGAATGTCCATCTCACGCAGGCGATTTTTGGGGCCGTCCTTCATAAAGCCATCGCTGGCATTTATCATGAAGATGCCTTTGCGGGAATGGGCATCCCGCTTGTCTATGATGATGATGCAGGCGGGGATGCCGGTGCCGTAGAAAAGGTTGGCGGGTAGGCCGATAATGCCTTTGATGTATCCTCTGCGAATGATATTGCGGCGGATTTCGCCTTCGGCATTGCCTCGGAACAATACGCCGTGGGGCAGGATGCACGCGCCTTTGCCAGTGCTTTTAAGTGAGCGGATGATATGCAGGAGGTAGGCGTAATCGCCCTGTTTGCCGGGCGGAGTACCGAAGGGCTGGAAGCGCTGGTACGGGTCATTTTGCGGGTCAAGGCCAATGCTCCACCGTTTATCGGAAAATGGGGGATTGGCGACGACATAATCGAAAGTTTTCAGGGTGTCGCCGTCCTTGAACTTGGGCGCAGCGAGCGTGTTTCCCTGCTCAATAATTGCCGTGGGGTTGTCATGGAGAATCATATTCATGCGGGCCAGTCCGGAGGTGGCCGCGTCTTTTTCCTGGCCATAGAGTGTGACCTTGGCAGCTGCTGCATCAGCCACTTTGAGCAGCAGTGAACCGGAACCGCAGGTGGGGTCATAAACGGTGGTGGTGCTGGTGGTTTTTGCCTCACGGATGCCGATGGCGCGGGCTATGACTCGGCTGACCTCGGCGGGTGTGTAAAATTGACCTTTGCTTTTGCCGCTTTCCGTGGCGAAATGGCGCATGAGGTATTCGTAGGCATCGCCGAGGATGTCGTCGCCATCGGCGCGATTTTTGGAGAAATCAAGGGATTTGTTCTGGAAAATGGCGATTAGATTCGTAAGCCGATCCACCATTTCCCTGCCGCTGCCAAGCTTGTTGGGGTCATTGAAATCCGGCATGCCGGAAAGTTTGTTTTCCAATGCCACTGGGCCGATATTTTTTTTATTAATCTGATCGCCGATGTCGGGTTTACCCTTGAGCGCAACCATATCGTTAAAGCTTGCGCCGGCTGGAATCGTGATGGGGGCGTAGGGGACGCCTGCGTATTTATCGCTGACGTATTTTATGAACAGCAATACCAAAACGTAGTCTTTATATTGGGATGCGTCCATGCCGCCGCGGAGAAGATCGCAGCCTTCCCAGAGCGAGCTGTAGAGTTGGGATTTTGTTAGTGCCATGGATGGTCTATCCTTGCCGTTTCAGAACGGACGAGTAGAAGGCAGACTGCCGCGGCGAGCGCTGCGGGGTAAACGGCCACGCCGCGCGGCCGGGCCGGGGCAGCGCTACCGGCGGCCCTTGCTATGTCTGAAGATTAAACGATTGTGTGAAAGCGGTAAAGGGGCGTGGGGTAACTGTTTGCCGCTCCGCGGCAAATATCCGCAATAACGTCGCTGGCACGCTCGGCAATTGGTGGTACACTGCATTTCGCTATGGATGGTGAAAGACAAAAACTTCCCCAGCAACGGATTGCAAAGGCGGTCGTAAGTCAGACCGGCAGCGGCCAAAGCAGCGGCGGCGGCGAAGGCGAATGCGGCGCACCACGTTGTTCATTGATATTTAGCCGGGTGCCAAACAACAGGCGGCTGTCCATAGATTCGCGTCTGGTGAGGAGCACGTTCCTGCCGGTGGGCCTGCCGACGGGTGTGGCGAGCGTGGGTTATACGATTGACTTGGCCGCATGTCGCCAGTGGATGGTGGCTACCTCTCCAACTGATGCTGCCGCTGCAAAACGCGCGGTGCAAGCACACGCGGCGGCGGCGGCGGCCGCAGTGCAGAGAATAGTAGAGAGTTGAACAGTAGAGCACATAAGGCTGGAGCTCAAGAGTTGCTGTCGCAAACTGAGGCAGCCCCTGCGGTCTACTTTCTACTTTCTGAACACCGACGGCTGCCGCGCACAACGCGCGGTGCAAGCACGCGCGGCTAAAAGGGGATGGGGTGCCTTGGTACACTGGTTCGGATGTATTGCCACACCCGATGGCCTGTGGGCCGACAAATGTTTGTTGTCGCGGGGTTTTGTGTTTGGTTCAGGCGCGTTCAATTCGTCGGGCGTGGTGCCTCATATTATTTACTTGTCAATGACGTTGTTCAGCGGGTCTGAACTATTCGTCGGGAAGGCTATAGGATTGCAGTAAGAGGGATAATGAGCAACAGCGCTAAAAAGTTACGGATTTGGCCCCGGGAGGCCTGGCAGAATCTGTCACAGGCCTCCTTTAATGTTATGCTTTAGCGCCGACTTGATTCACACATGTCCATCCGGTAAGGTTGCGCCATACGCAGGTTCGCTGATTGCAGAAGGGCGATGGGCACTGCCTGAGCGTACTTCAAGGATGACAGGTTGGTGGCATCTCAAGAAATAGTACTCCCTGTGAAAGAAGCCGCGTCCGGCGATTTCCTGGCCGCAAGGGCGTCGCCGCAAGTCGGCCATCTACTTATATTGCTCTATTTGGCCGCTCTGATTCTGCCGCTGGCCTTTGCAGCCATGGGCCGTACGGTCCCCGCGGGACAATTCATCAAAGAAGTCGCGCTGGGTTGTGGCCTCTCTGGATTGATGATTATCGCGACGAGCTTTATTCTTGCCGCCCGCTACCAATGGATCACCAAGCCTTTCGGCCTTGATGCCGTCATGCTGTTCCACCGCCGCATGGCGATCATGGGTTTGGTTGCAATTATTCTACACGTGGTACTTTTGTCTTCGTTGAACATACATTTACTGACGCGACTGTGGCTGCCATGGAAGTTACAGCTTGGCCGCCTTGCAATTTTGCTCCTGCTTGCACAAATCACGGTCAGTATTTACCGATCTCGCCTGCGCGTGGAGTTTGAACGATGGCGGTTCTCACATCGAGTTCTCGGGCTGACGCTTTTGGCGGTCGCCTTCGTCCATGGCTTGCTTTCCAGTGGAGCGTTTGCTCCATGGCTACTGCGGATTGTTGTATTGATGATCGTGGGGGCCGCGTTCTGGTCTCTGGTATGGAGCCGCGTTGTTCGGCCCGTGCGCTTGCGCGCTTATCGCTATGAGGTGCGGGAGGTTCAGGAAATAACCCACGCGGTCTGGCAGGTTAAATTAAGACCCAGCCCCGGCGGCCAATCTCTGCAATATAGTCCCGGCCAATTCGCATTTTTTCATTTCCAGCGATCCGATTCCAGCTTGCCCAGTGAAGAACATGCGTGGACAATCGCCTCCAGCCCCAGTGAGACGGAAGGCCTCATGCTGGCCATCAAGGAACTGGGCGATTTCACACGAACCATCAGTCGTACGCTGCCGGGGGATGCGGTTACCGTGCATGGGCCGTTTGGCCGCTTTTCGCACCGGCTGCATCCGGCGAGGGATGAACTGGTATTTATTGCCGCCGGCATCGGGATCACGCCGTTTCGCAGCATGATGCGCTGGATGGCGGATCGAGCCGAGGACCGTCGTGTACTGCTGCTGTACGCCAATAAATGTGCCAACGACATTCCGTTTTTCGCGGAACTGATGGAATTTTCGAAGAGCGCCGGCGGCAACATACGCGTTGTCAATGTATTGAGTCGTCCGGAGGAACAATGGGCTGGCGAGAAGGGGCACATCGACATCGACTTAATACGGAAATATTGCGACCAAAATTTAAGCGGTAAATCATTCTGGATTTGCGGACCCGGTGGGTTCTCCAGCTCCCTGATCGCGTCACTTCGGGCCGCCGGGGTGCCGCCGACAAAAATTCACAGCGAGGCCTTCTGTCTTCTCCATGCTCCCGTCCAGGCGGATGGGCGAGGCCGCCGCCTCAAGGCTTTGTGTGCGGCAATTTCAGTCGCGGCCTTGCTGACGGTGTTGTTATTTGCGCTGATCCGGACCGATTTTCTTTCCGCACATGGAAACAATGGGCATCATTATTTTTTTACCGGGCAGTAATCACTTTTTGTAAGCATACGGTGATTCCGGATAGTCTTTTTTCAGGCGGGCCAGTAGAAATTCGGCGCGGGTGGCTTTCCCAGCGAGCTTATACGCCGCGCTGGCGCGATAAAGTAATTTGGCGGCATAAAAAGACTTGGGTTCGCTGTTCACAAATTGGACAGCGATCTGAGCGGCGTAAATAAAACGCCGCTGCGCCACCATCAGCTTCACGCGCAACAGCCGCGTGTAACCCTTGATAATGGCACGGGGAAACTGCATATCCCATCCATTGAGCAGATCCTCCGCGGTGCGAAAGTGATGGCTGAGAATGTAGCTTTCCACATTGCGCGCCAGCACACCCTGCCGGAGTTCCTGGGCGCTGTATGGCATGGATGGAAAATCACCAGCGGCTTTCACATAGTGTGCCGCCAATGCTCCATTTCCATCCGCCACGGCGGCGTAGGCCAACGCGGTATTGAGATTGTGGGAGGCCTGTGGTGGCAGCCCGGAGTGATATTGTTTCCAGTGTTGCAGGGTCTGAAGAATCTCCGGGGCGGCACCGGTATAATTGCAGGCGGTGAAAGCGTAATGCGCCAGCAGGCGGGTTTGCGTCAGGGCATCAATATGCTTGCCCGATGCCATAAGAAATATATTCCCCGCCTGTTGAAAATCCGCTTGCGCAAGTTCCCTGCGAACCAGCAGCTTGGCGGTGGCCATGATCGTTCTTGTTGATTGTTTATCGGTGGATAACGCCCATGCCAGCCCCCATGCTTTTATCCCATGCAAATGTTTATAATGCTCGAAAAACATGATTCCTCGCTGGAGTTGCTTTCCGGGAAGGGTCTTGAGATTGTACGTGTCAATAATATCGGCGACTCTTCCGGCCGGATCCGTCGGAGGATATGGAAATTTGGAGAACATTTCGGTACGAATCCGAATCCGGCGTTTGCCGACAAATGTGTTGCCGGCCTGATGAATATGAATCTGTACGGTATATACGCCCGGAGCCAGAAATTCATGATCCACCCGCAAGCCCTGCGCGGTTTGACCATCAGAGAAAATCCAGCTCACGCGCGGCGCGAAGGTGCTGGGCACGCGGGCGGTGAACGTGTAGCGTTGCAGATAATTATCCGGTGGCACAAATAATTCACAGCGCGGTCGGACGGAAAAATCGGCGGTGTAACCCGCTCCGATTTTTTCCAGACGTCCAACCTCCGCCTGATTTGCCGGCGCAAACGCGGCGGGGGGGATGGGTGTAAATTGACCCGCGCCGGGCGGCTTCCAGTCAACAGTGATGGCGGCCAACCACCAGAAGTGCAGTTCCGCCACCGTTATGGGATACCATCCGGGCTTGAGATAAATACTGCGGCTGTATCGCACCCGGCCCTGTACCCAGCTTGGGCGCGTTTTGGTCAGCAGATTTTTTCCGTCGAGATTCAGAAATCCCGCGTCCGCAACATCAAAGGCAAACGTATATGATCCGGCACTGGTAATGTGAAGATTCGCGGTATACAGCATCATGTCGCTGCGATCCCAACCGGTGGGGTCGTAACCCATAAACATATTGGGCACAAACATTGATGCGAAGGGACGCGTCCGATCAAAAAGCCGCTGCATCTGCATCCAGTTGTTGCGGGGGCCTCCTATTAATGGATATACGCGCAGGAAGACGCCTCGGTCGATCTTGCAAACAGGTGGAGCCTTGCCGGGATGCAGGTTGCCCCACCAGACATAGTACGTGCCCGACGCCGGCTCTTGGAATGCCAGCCGAACCAGATCATCCTCGGGTGACACACGCAGTAATCGCATCGGCAAGATCATGCCGTTGGTCGTGGTGACGCGCAAATCGGCTCCATCAGGCAGGCGGGCGCTGTTGGTATAAAATTGCGCCCAGGCAAGATTATTGCCGGGTGCGGATGTAGGCAATAAATTGACACTCAGCGCGCGACGGAAGGGCCAGCCGGCACCCAGTGTTGCCGCTCCGCAAACACCAGTGGCCGCGGCCCCGCCCAGCAGCACGATCCCGACAATCCCAACAATGCGCCAATTCAAGTATTTCAAAGTCAGACTCAACCTTTCTAAAACAGATCCCTACATATTCACACGGCCCGACAGCGCATCGGCCAGAATGGCCTTGTTGGCCTGTTCAATTTGCGCGCCAGCCGGAAGGCCGCGCGCCAGGCGCGTCATGCGCACGCCTGCGTGTGCCAGGCGGCTTTGTAAATACAGTGCCGTCCCATCACCGTCCATCGTCGGATTGGTGGCGATAATTACTTCGCGGACTATTGGATTTCCCGATGAATCGCGCTGATTGATGCGTTCCACCAACGCCTCAATGGTGAGATTTTCCGGATTGATCCCATCCAGCGGAGCCAGATGCCCCAAGAGAACATGATAGACGCCCTTGTAGGCCCCGGTGGCTTCAATCTGAAACAAGTCCTTGGGCTGCTCCACCACACATACCACACTGGTGTCCCGAATGGGGTTGCGGCAAATTTCACACGGGTCGGCTTCCGTAAGATGGTAGCAAATGCTGCAATGCCGCACCTGTTCTTTGACCGCACGTATCGCATCGGCCAAAGCGATGGCATCCTCGGAAGATCCCTTCAAAATGTGGAAAACCATACGCTCGGCGGAGCGGCTGCCCACGCCGGGAAGTTTTCCGAAAAGATCCATCAGACGGCGCACGCTGGCGCTGTAAGCCATTGAATAATCGCTCATGACTGCATTCCTGTTATCGTCGGTAGTGAATTGGTCATACGCACATTTCCTGAATCACGATGGATCGTGGTGTTCCGCCGGTGATTCCGCAACTGGTTCAATGGCCTCCACATGAAGCAACTTGGCCCCCAATTTTTCAATGAGTTGTTGCACCGCCGGCATTTCCTGGGCGCGTTTCATCAATTCTGGTGAAGTACGCTGAACGGGAGAAGGCCCCGGACGGGCGGCGACGGGTGCGGTAGGCGCGGGAGCGACTGTTACCGCTCGGGCGGTGGCGACGATTTCCAAACGAAGAGTTTTCCCCAATACCGCGGTTGCGGCAGTTTCCAGCATACGGGTATAACGCTCGCTGGTGACCATCGTATGGGTATGCCCGGGGACTTCAATCCGAATCAGACCCGCTGTGACATCCAGCAGCAGAATTTTGGCTTGACCGTTGAGCAAATTGACCAGCGACGCACCATGATTTTCCTGCAAATAACCCTCAATAGCCTGCCAGGTTGAATCCGGCGTATCCGGCTGTTCCGCGACCCGAGCACGCGCCGGAAGGGGCACCTCATCCGACATGGCCTCGGGAGAATCGGGGCTTGGACTGGTCATGGATGGCGTTGGATGGGAATGGGCAATTGCGGGCGCGGAGGAAGGCGACGCATGTTGTTCAGAAAGGCGAGCCTTCGGGGTCAGTGCGTCATTTTTTTTTTGCGCGTCCGTGGCCGGAGCCGGTAATTGACCGGATTCCAGAACCTGCCGGATGGCACTGAACGCACTGGCCATGGCCAGTCGCACCATCAGGGCGTCAAACAGGGGCCGCTGCATGGTCGAGCCACGCAGAGACCGAAGCGCCTGATCACACAAGGCAATATGATGAACCAGCACCGCGGTATCAAAAGCGGGGGCCAGTTTTACAAGCGTTCCGCGCCAGTCACCGGGAATATCCAGCAATTCGGTTTTGTCTCCGCAAACGCGCAGCACCATAAGATTGCGGAACAATTCGGTTAATTCCGCCAGTACCTGTTCAGCGGACATCCCATCGAGCAACATCTGGTCGGAAATTTCAGGACCGCCGCCGCATCTCCAGTCGCCATCGCCGCCGCCATGTCGGTCATGTTCGCCAGGGATGGCTTGCCCAGAAGTTCATCCAGCAGCTTTTCAGTAATTTTGCCCGCTCCAAGCGACAACACGCGATCCAGAAGCGAAAGCGCGTCACGCATGGATCCGGCCGCGAGAATGGCGATCCGATGCAGCGCGGAATTCTCCGCCTCCGCGTTTTCCCGCTTACAGATATCCGCCAGGTGCGCGGTAATCAGCGCTGCGGAGATATTTTTAAAGTCATAACGCTGACATCGGCTTAATATCGTGGCCGGTACTTTATGCACATCGGTGGTTGCGAAAATAAATTTGACGTGTGGCGGCGGCTCCTCCAGGGTTTTCAACAATGCGTTAAACGCGGCGATTGAAAGCATGTGTACTTCGTCAATGATATAAATCTTAAATTTGCTATGGCTGGGCGTGATGCCGGCACTTTGCCGCAAATCCCGAATCTGCTCCACGCCATTGTTGGATGCTCCATCGATTTCAATAACATCAATGTCCTCGCCCGCCGCGATAGCGTTACAGGTGGGACATTTTCCACAGGGCTGACCGGCATCCGAATTGGGGCAATTGATGGCTTTGGCCAGAATGCGGGCGGAAGATGTTTTACCCACACCGCGCGTGCCGGTGAAAAGAAACGCGTGGGCCAGCCGCCCGCCGGCAACGGCGTTTTTCAACGTGGTCGCTATCGCCTCCTGACCGATCAACTGATCGAAGTTCTGCGAGCGATAGCGCCGAGCCAATACTGTGTAACCTGCAGCCATGCAAACACTATAGCGGGCGGCGGATTTTCCAGCCAGCGCTCCGCCCGGCGAAGAATCGCCTCAAATCGCCTGTCGCTGGTATCCCACGTCTTCGGTAGTACCGTCATGATCATGAAGGGGCCGTCGGCGTATGTGTAAACGTGGTATGTTCGTGTCGGCGAACACCGTCGTTCTTTCAAGCCTTTTCTAAATGCCGATAAAACCGACCACGCCATGAAAAACTTGTAGCAACCGGCTTGACAAAGCCGATGATTAGTCTGTATATAGTTTGTCGGCGGAAGGCATTAGAATCGCTTATTCAAGCGAAGCCAGTCTGGGACGAATGGGCAAGATTATATTGGTGGCGGAAGCGGGAGTTCGGCGGCGTGGCCGCTGCTGGCGGAAGTGTGTCGATAAAATCAAGGAGAAATGGCCGTGGCCAAAACCCATTCTTCCGGCAACTCGTTTGGAGGCACCATGATAAAGTCCCTTGAGCACATCAGGTCGAAGCTGGCACGGGATGACAACCTTAAGTTTGGCCGTGGCGGGATTTTCACAGTGGCTGAACAGGCCCGCCATCCGCGCGGCTTTCTGTGCCAGCAAAAATATTTCGTTCCATATATGAACCGGGAGTTTCACATGAAACGCACAGTTGGTTTTCCATCGTTGTCCTTGGCCGCCGCTGCGGTCGCCGTTGCGGGCATGGTCGGCAGCGCGTCCGCAGCGCCCACACAAGGCTTTCTGCAGGCGGGATCGGGACCGTACGATTACAACACGACCACAAATTGGGTCAATGGCACGATCGACGGTATCTGGGATCCGTCGCTGACACTAACTGCCAACCAGACAGTAACGTTTGCGGCACCCACCACGCTATCGACTGGCCTGTCCATAGGCTATAAGAGTTCTGGTAGTGGCGCATATAGTCTAACCTTCCAAAGCAACGGTTCCGGTCCGGAAACAATTACGCTCGGGGCCGGTGCCAGCATCGCTGATGCAGGCTATGCCCGCGGCACGACCGTAACAATTGGCAGTACCACGGCAGCGGATGCGCTCAATATCGACCTCGGAGGGGGCACCGTTACGATGACTGCCGCCGGCGGACATGGAGGTTATAATAATCTTGTTATCGATAACGTCATTTCCGATGGATCGCTGCAATTGAATGCATCAACCCCATCAGGGGCGGGCGGACAAGTAAACCTCAATGGAGTAAATACATACACCGGCGTCACGACTGTCAATGGAACGAATTACAATAACCTGGGAGTCTACGTTGCCAATCTGGCTAATGGCGGCGCTGCCAGTGGCATCGGCGAATCCTCCAACGCCGCTTCAAATTTGGTTATTCAGAATAACGGTGCCCTTTATTACAATGGAAATGCAAATGCTTCCACCGATCGGCTCTTCACCATTGGTGGTGGCGGAGGTTCCGTTGGCATTACATCTAATAATAACAGTCTGACCTTCACGAATACCGGGGCAATAGCATATACAAGTGCCGGTACGAACAATACCCTTACTTTGAGTGGTACGAACGCAAATACGATAGTATTTGACCCACAAATCACCAACAATGGTAGCGGAATAACCGGACTCACGGTAGCCGGAAATGGTACGACGCTAACCATAGGCAATAACAATAATAGTTATACCGGTGTAACACATTTTTTTGGTGAAAGGCAGTGGATTATATTAAATAGCTTGGCCAATGGAGGGACGAATAGCTCCATTGGTGCTTCCTCGAATGCCGCCGCAAATTGGGTCATGCAAGATGGGGACACCATCGATTACACCGGGACCGGTGCCACAACGGATCGTAATATGACGG
>JAKBAC010000214.1 GCA_021809365.1 Planctomycetota bacterium
ATGCTGACACGGAAACCATGGACGCATGACGAACTGCTGGTGGCCTTTCGGCTTTATTGTCGGACGCCGTTTGGCAAATTGCACCGACTGAACCCGGATATTATCCGCTTGGCGCAGCTCATGGACCGCACGCCGTCGTCTCTGGGTATGAAAGCGTGCAACTTCGCCAGCCTTGATCCGGCGCAGCAGGCCCGGAAGATCAAGGGACTTGGAAACGTGAGCCGAGATGACCGCCACTTATGGGAGGCATTTCAGGAAAATGCCGAGTCAATCGCAGCCGAAGCGGAAGCTGCTTATGACGAACTGATTAAGCGAGCCCCAGTGCCGACCGACATGGACGCGGAAATCGATACTGATTTCGCGCTCCCGACTGGGCCGACGGAAACCACTCGCACCACCCGTGCCCGCCGGGTGCAAGGATTTTTTCGCGACGCGGTGCTGACCAGTTATGAATCCCGCTGCGCGATTTCCGGCATTGCTGTCCCAGAACTGCTCAACGCCAGCCACCTTATTCCATGGAGCAAGGACATTGCCCGCCGAGCTGATCCGTGTAATGGGATTGCGCTTAACGCGCTTTATGATCGAGCGTTTGACCGCGGCCTGATCACATTTGATGAATCATTTCGACTGGTACTTTCTGACCGCTTGAAGGCTCGGAAAAAGGATCAGGAATTTCCGATACTGCTTGAGCAGGCGTTTCTCGCCGTGGAAGGCCAGCCGCTGCATTTGCCCAAACGATTCAAGCCTGATCCGGCGGCGCTTGGGTATCACCGCGAAAAGGTTTTCAGGTGAGTCGCCGCAAGAGCATCACCTGCGGCCCCCCGAACGTAGCCGGGGGAGACAAAGCACCTTAGCCTGCTGGCCGCCATCGGAAACAGCGGATAAAATTCTTATCGATGAAACCAGCTATGCCGAATGTCAACAGTCGTCGCGTCCCGGCAATCGAGCGGATATTCGCCCCGATTTACGGGCAACCATGCTGGGGCGTAAACTACGAGCGGTATTTGAACCTGTCGCTCAATTTTGGTCCGCCGCATCTCAGCGTCCGTGAACCTCATTCCTCGGCCGCACGATCAAAAGTTGTGCGCCGCAAGGCCGCCCGCAGGCTGGTTACCGTCAGAGGCCGCTGGTGGCTCTGGATTTATGTCTCGTATTGGCGGCTGTCTTACAACGGTGTTATCGTCTCAAACCAGCGATGGCCCGCCCCGCGCAAGATGCCCGATATGCTTCATGATTTGGAAGGCCAAAAGCTTACCTGTGTAAGGGCGAACCCACAAACCGGTGCCACACGATTTGATTTCGATCTTGGGGCCAAGCTGGAGGTTTGGAAACTCGACGACGACGAGGTCTATGAACTCTGGACTCTCTACGTCTACTCACCACGCCGGCGGGTATTCTCACTGCACAGCGATGGCTCCCTCACGTCGGAATAGTTCCAACGCCGTCGGAAAATAAGGCCTGCCGCAGATGCAGCAGCGCAGGTATCTTCTTTTTTCCCCCATCGTCGCCGGTACTGAACCTCCGGTGCAAATATGCCAACTCCGTAACCGGTCCCTTCCATCCGTCTGAAAACTAATACGGAAAATCGTAACGCTCTGACATTGCTTCACCGGGCGTTACTGGCGATGGAAAGCCGGCCGCGGCATCTGCCCAGACGCTTCAAGCCTGATCCGGCGGCTTTCACGATTATCAACATTGTTCAGGACTTGGAGGAGAGCAACCGTTTCAGTATTGGCAGTGATTGCAGTAATAATCGGATGGTAGATCACATTGTTTGGTTCTGCGGTGGCGAGATGCGCTTGGGGGGAGTTCCACCACCGGCGGAGCCGGCGGCTATGTGGGGTTTATCGGCACGGGTGTGCGGCGTCCGTTGAGGCAGGGCGAAGCATGATCCCACGCGGTTTTTGATTATCCGTGGTATTATAATCGCTTGCTGTAAGCGGCATGGGAGCGCTTTGACGGGTGACTGGAGTTTGGACATGCTGACAAAAATTAGTCGTAAAACAGCGATGCGGTTAGCAGTACCGGGCCTGCTTTTTGGCGTGCTTGGCGGCTGTTCGGCCAACCAAACTCCTGAACCGCGCACCGCCATGGCCAACGGTCGAGATTGCGGCACACGGGCCGGTCACGCTCCGATAACGGTTCCGGATACTGAACTGGCCATTGGGGCGAACTGGGGCCGCATGAGGCCGCTGACCGCTGCTCAACACCGGCCGTGGCCGCGGATGAATGTGTATTATTTTTCGGGCGTGGTGAAGCATAATCCGGTGTACCTGCGGGATCTGGATTCGCACAGTCATTTCCGGAATCATCCTCCGTCGTTCAGGCAGGAAGCCGTTGGGCTGGGCAATATTCCATGGTTTTATGCCAACCTGGCCATCACGCCGGTTCTCATGTGCCTGAATCCGCCTTGGGCGCAAGTATATTCAGTTCCCAGGTGCATTACGCCGATATATGAAGGTTATCTACCACCGCAGGGAGTTGTGGCCCCGGTGCCCGAATCCGGGCGCATTGATTGGCCCTATCCGGTGGTGCATATTTCCGGCGAATCAGCGCCGAAGCAGTAATCGTGTTCCGGCCGACGGTCTGCGGTATTATTAGAGGACGTTGGCATGGTGGCCCGGCAGTTATCAGACGCCGGGCAGTAGTAACGGGAGTTGGACGTTTGTCTTTACAAGAAATAGATCCTTTTCCATGGTTTTTGCACAAAGACGTGCCGTTGCTGATCAACGGTCAGCGCGTCGAAATGAATATTCGTGCTGCGGAATGGACGAAACGCTGGCGGCCATTTCTTTCGAATCTCGTGGAACTCCAGCGGCTTTGTGGCCGGCGTATGCTCGTGGGCGTAGCGGGCACGCCGGGGTCGGGTAAATCCTTTTTTACTGAACAACTGGCCTGGATGGCCACAAAAAATATATTACCCAAAATAAGTCTGGTCTCCCTGCCCATGGATGGCTTTCATTTTCCCGAATCCGTTCTGGCGGAGCGATTTTTACAATTAGAGGACGGGCGGCAATTACGCATGAACCAGTGCAAAGGCTCGCCCGATACGTTTGATGTTCCCCTGCTGCGGGAACATCTTCTGCGTCTAAAACAAACGCCCCAGAAAATGGCCTGGCCGGGCTATGATCGAGTACGCCATAAAGCTGTGCCTCAGGCGATCAATATTCATGAATCGGTCAATCTGGCCATGGTGGAGGGGAATTATCTCTTCCTGGACCGACCGCCCTACGAAGGCATAGCGGATATTTTTGATCTGCGCATTTATGTGGAAGCTCCGCCGGCATCCGTGGTGACGAATCTGATGAACCGTCATATGGAAGGTGGGAAAACCGTCGGAATGGCGAAGGATTGGGTCAAGCACGTGGATTTGCCCAACGCCCGGCTGGTGGAAATGACCAAAAACAAAGCTGAGGTGCTGATTCAGCGGGACCGCGACGGGGCGATTTCCGCAGTGGTGTGGGCCACGACCCCCAGTTCTTCCGAGCCGAATCCCGATGATGTATGATATTCGTTTCTCCGCGGGCAGGGTTCGGAAATTTTCCGGACAGGGCCGCCGGGCAACGCCGCGCCCAAAGCGTGCGCAGCGCCGCCTGATTGATTCGTTATGGGAGTTGGACCATGCGCTTTACAAAAATGCACGGAATTGGCAACGATTATATATATGTCAATGTATTTAATCAATCCGTTCATAACCCCGAAGCCCTGGCGGTAAAAATCGCCGATCGCCATTTTGGCGTCGGGGGCGACGGGTTAATTCTTATTTCCCCCCCTACCCCGCAGGCTGCGGCGCTGGGGGCGCATGTTCGCATGCGCATGTTCAATGCCGATGGAAGCGAATCCGAAATGTGCGGCAACGGCATACGCTGCGTGGCAAAATACGCTTTTGATCACCGCCTGACCACCGCCAATCCGATGCGGGTTCAAACCGGTGCCGGCGTGCTGACGCTGGATTTGTGGATTGAACGCGGCAAAGTTAATCGCGTGACCGTCAACATGGGCAAACCGATCCTCAAGGCGTCGGATATTCCGGTAAAATTTGAGAATGTTGACCAGATTGTCAATTACCCCTGGGGCGATGTGCTCAAGTTCCATGACTTACCCACCGGTTCGCAATGGATAAAAGCCGCCGGGCTGGAAGACACGATGACCTGTGTCTCCATGGGCAATCCGCATGTCGTGCTGTATTGCAAAAAGCTGGACAAAGTTCCTGTGGAAATCGTCGGGCCGTATATCGAAAAGCATCCGATATTTCCCCGTCGTATCAATGTGCATTTTGTGCAGGTGCATCAGGCCGGCGAAATTACCATGCGCACCTGGGAACGCGGCAGCGGCATGACGATGGCCTGCGGCACCGGTGCGGCGGCAGTTTGCGTGGCCGGCGTGCTGACGGAAAAGACCAACCGGATCGTGCTGACAAATCTTCCCGGCGGCCAATTGGCGCTGAAATGG
>JAKBAC010000040.1 GCA_021809365.1 Planctomycetota bacterium
TGCGCAGAGCCGCGCTAAATCGTTCGGATAGCAGGGCCACAATTGCGGCAACTTGTTGATCCACCTGTTCCGAGCGAAGGGTGGATGCGGGATCCCGGAAAAGTAAGGCCAGAGTAACGCTTTTTTTTCCTGGGCCAATCTGGGCGTTGCGGAATGTGCCGACAAATTCAATGTCTTGCAGGAACTGCACAGAATGTGCATGAATGGAGGAGGAAATATCACTCCAGCGCACGGTGTCGTCTACTACAATAGATATATCTCTCCGCATGGCCGGGAAGCGCGGTAATGGTGAGGCGCGGCGGATGGGATTAAACGCGGCGATTAATTTTTCCAAATCCAGTTCCGCGGCCGCAACATCCTGGCGGAGATTGTAAAATTTCATGATCTCCGGGGCGACCATGCCGGCGGACCCGATATCATCTGGCGGCCCATCTAACCACATCACGCAGCGGCCGCTGACACCCGCCGTCAAGCCCGGAACATTATCCGGCTTAACAGCCAGTCGCAGGGCCGGATTTATGGCCGTCAAAAGTTCTCGGACCGCCCCGAGAACCAACGGTAATTCGTCGGCGATCAGGGCAATATGTCGCTGTTCAATGGGCGCGTCCTGTTCGGAAGAGGCGGGCTGAAATACACTGCAATATTCAAAGAGGCGGGCGTTGGGGGTGCCGTTATTCTGATTAAGCGTTTTCGCCCGCAGCAGACCCGGCAGGATGGATGGGCGCAAAGCATTTTCCGCTTTGCGCACCAGTTCGCTAACCAGAACCGGTGCGGCGTTGTCCGGCAGAAACTGACGCCCTTCGGTCGGGTCGACAAAACTATGCGTAATGGCTTCGGAGAACCCGCAGGCGCGCAAGGTATCGCAAATGGCGGCAAGAGCGGCCGTCCGATGGTCCCCAGGCATCACCTGATGGCAAATGGTGTTCTGGACCGGGACATTTCCATAACCCCAAAGCCGCGCTACTTCCTCAATTAAATCAATTTCCCTGGAAATATCAGACCGGAAACTCGGCACCGAACAACTGATTACATCCCCTTTAAGTTCCGGCGAAAATTCCAGGCGAGTAAGAATATCCAGCACATCATCCAGGGGCACCTGCACGCCAAGAATCCTGGCAATGCGCGCGTGACGCAACGTAACGGGGACAGAAGCTGTATTGGCAGTGCCCGCCGAAACGCAGCCCGGGGCTAACGCTCCGCCGGCAACGTCTAAAATAAGTGCAGCCGCACGGCGCGAGGCGTAATCCGCCATGGCCGGATCAATGCCGCGCTCAAAGCGGAAAGACGAATCGCTCATCAACGCCAAAGCTCGGGCGGTGCTGCGGACAGACAACGGGTTGAATCGGGCGGATTCAAGGATAATATCCACCGTTGAGGATGAGACTTCGCTGGCTTGGCCCCCCATTACCCCGGCAATCGCCAGCGGCCCGACCGCATCACCAATCACCATCATGGACGAATTAAGTTTGTATGTGCGACCGTCGATGGCGGTGATGGTTTCACCGTCGGCGGGGGTATCAACGAAAATGCGCTGATCGGTAATTTTTGCAGCATCAAAGGCGTGCAGCGGCTGGCCGGTTTCCATGAGCACAAAATTAGTGATGTCCACCACGTTATTGACACTGCGCATGCCGACGGATTCAAGAACATCGCGCAGCCATTGTGGCGACGGACCGACTTTTACGTTGCGAATCAGACGGGCCGAATAATAGGAACACATATCGGGCACGAGAATTTTCACCGCCATGGAATCGGCCGCCGGCGCACCGGATTCAACCAGCGTGACTTCCGGAGCGGCAAATGTGAATTTGAACAGGGCGGCCAATTCGCGAGCCAGGCCGATATGACTTAAACAATCGGTGCGGTTACTGGTAACTTCCACATCCAGCACATCGGTTCCGTGGCTCTGATACACATTTTCCACGACCAGACCGGCGTGGATCAGGGCCTCCTGCGCGGCGGCGGCGGATGGCATGGAATTCAAATAACGGGAAATCCAATTCAGGGCAATTTTCATGAGGTATCCTAAGGGCAGTTAAGAAGATTGACGGGTAATCACCGGATAGTTCGAGCGCTCACCCAAACCGGTCACGGGGTAATCCTTACGTAATGGATTGGATTGGAAGCTGTCCCAAGTCAGAATACGCCGCAGGTCCGGATGACCGGTAAAGGTGACTCCAAACATGTCAAATACTTCCCGCTCCAGCCATTCAGCACCGGCATACAGCGGCACCAGAGAGGCCATAACCAATTCACTTTCCTCAACGAACACGCGCACAATCAGGCGGGGCGTGCATTTCTCCACGCTGTTAAACACGTAGACCAAGCCGAAGCGGGGCTTGTCCCATCCGGGGTAATTGAGGTAATCCACGCAGGTAATATCCGCCAGCATGTCATAGTGCAACGCCGGATCATCGCGTAAAAAAGTGACTACAGGGATAAGGTGATCGCGCGGAACGGAAATCTGCACTTGCCCGCGAAAACTGCTGCCCTTCAGGCCAAGCGACGGGAATTCTTCTTTCAACCGGATAGCCGCCGGGTGATCAATTGCCATAATATTTAACTCCGAGAATTCATACAAACAGCCTATAGAGCATGGAGTATAGCGACGGCCGGGGGTTTATCCAACCGTTGGACCCGGTTATGAACCGGTTAAAGCTGATACACTCTCGCGGCGGTATCGCCCATGATTTGCTCCTGCTCGCGGATCGAAAGCGGTGCGATAAAATCCTGGATTGTCCGCACCCAGCGTGCATAGGAAACCGCCAGAAGACAAACCGGCCAATCGGATCCGAACATCAGCCGCGCAGGGCCAAAAGCCTTGAGCACCACGTCCAGATATGGCTGAATATCCGCCGGCGACCAGGCACAGTGATCGGCCTCTGTGACCACGCCGGAAAGTTTGCAAAAAACATTCGGGCGTCTGGCTAACTCTGTGATCAGCCGATCCCATGGCTCGATGACACGGTCTTTGATGCACGGTTTAGCCATGTGATCCAGAACAAATATCTGATTTGGATACTGATCGACAAACCGGATGGATTGCGGAAGATGTTTTTCAAAAATCAGAATGTCATAAACCAGATTGAATTGGCGCAGTAAACGTATGCCACGATTAAACTCGGTGCCAAGCATGTAAGCGTCATCCGGCTCATCCTGCAGAACATGTCGCAGGGCCTTGAGTTTGGGTTGCGCGCTCCAGTGTTCAAGTTCCGCTTGAATGTTATTGGCAGTCAGGGGCAGCCAGCCGACAACGCCCTTTATAAATTCATGCCTTTGCGCCAGTTCCAATAGCCAACGGGTTTCTTCCACGGTTTGCCGGGCTTGCACGGTCAGAGCACCCTGAATTCCCGCAGCGTGCAATTCCTGGTGCAGATATTCCGGCAGAAAATCCCGCCGCAGGACGGCCATATCGGTGTTAATCCATGCGTATTGGTCAGGGCTGTAGCGCCAGAAGTGATGATGGGCATCAATTTTCACAATTATTCTCCGCAGAAGTTTTCGATATCTTTACATATTCAGGATTTGTGCGGTTTCGCCGGGCCAAGAAACGGTGTCAGCGGTGCCATACCGGGATGCGGGCGGGCACCCTGCTCAATAAGATGTTCAACGGCTATTTTTGCCAACGTGCGCGAAATGCGATCCCATTTGGTTTTTGGATTATTGAGAAATCGGTGGTAATGCCGCAGAGAGTCATAAAGCGTGCGGTCTCGCAGAATTCCCCACGGCAACGCCGAGCCGGCGTCGTGGAGTAATTTGGCAACCGCAAAATCCGCATGGGGATTTACCGGCGCGGAAGCCAGAAGGCTTTGAATTTGCGCCGGCACGCTTTTGGGCCAGCGGTGCACTATTTGTTGCCGCACCAGCGGCTCGTTTTGAATGACTAAAGCATAAAGATATATAGGTGTTGCTGCGGCGATATTGCCTTGAAGAAGCTGATGATACTGCTGATCCAGGTAATCCATCATGGTAACGCTTTGACTGGTCAAGGCTCGCGTATTGCTGATCTGCCCGATGAGCACCGGATTTCGCCGCACGGGGAGCGTTTCCTCGATAACCAGCAGACGCACCGTACGGGCGGCGGCGGCCACCTGGGCATCGCGCAGGAGTTGCAAAGTTAATTGCACATCAGCGCGTTCAGCCAGTGCGGCAAAGTGTTCGCGATCCTGCGGGGGCGTAGCGCCCAAATACGCCAAAAGCTGGCTCATCGTCCAGATGGGGCCAAGTTCAACGATATTGTCCGGGGCAACGCGTGTCATGTAAGCGGCCAGCCCACGCTGGGCTACTGGTGAGCCGATGCGGGACTGATAGGTTAACGCGAAGGCTTTAATATCCAGCAGGCGGGCCAGACCAGGATGACGTGTCTTTTTTGCTGCACTTAATAAGGCATTGGCGGCGGCAATCTTATCCAGCACGCGATGGCGCATCGCCGAGAGTATCTGCGGGGCGTAACGCTTTTCATAACGCCGCCAGTCGCTGGTGGAATACAGTGGCTTAAAGCGTCCCGGAGCGATGGATGGCACCGTCTCATTGAGCGTTAAATCCGGCCACAGATCGGATACAGCAATAGCCGGCGGCAAAAGCGGATTATTCGCCAGCGAATCCCCGGAACCGGTCGCTGGCGCTGGTGCCGCAAAAGCAAAAATAGTTCCGGCCCAGCCGAGGCAGGCCAGTATCATGAAAACGCTCACGCGATAAGAATATCTCATAAAGTTCTGATATTCGCACTAGGGTGATTTAAAGACCGGCGTTGCATAGACCATCACGCCACGGGATGCAGCGGCTGGTTGTGTTCCAGCATCCTGTGTCCGCAGAGCAGTCAGTCGGGCGGACAGGGCCTGCGGATTGGTATCCGCGGCAATTTTCGTCTGTTGGTCCCAAAGAATCTGCTTATGTCGGGCGATTTGCGCGGAAATTCGTGCGGATTGGCTTGTTAAATCCAGCCGCATTTGCCGAATTCCAAACAGCAGACCCGCTGTAAGGAAAAAAGCGATTAAACACGTAAGAATCTTAAGCATTTCCGAACTGCCATCCCTGCCAGTGGAATTGGATTTAATCCATCATCCTGATTGTGCGCACACACCTGCTGCGCCGGGCACCAACACCTGAAGGGGATTATAACCCAGCGGCCACCGGTAAGGAAAGTGAGAAGCCAATGCTGATACACGAATTGACTTTTCGTATTCCTGCGGTTCGCGCCGAGGCTCTGGTGCTCTGTCAAGCCTGAAGGATGAGGATTGGCAGAGCACCAAGCTTACAGGAAGACTATTACCAATGCCTGACCTGTCGGATATTGCCGCTATTCCTGGGGTGCTGAAGTCGCCTCCGGCTGCGAAGTCTGTGGCTCACCGCGAAGTTCCAGAATCTTCACGCGCACAGCCTGTGCGGACTGCCGAATTTCCTGCATCACCTTCCGAACGCGCGTGCCGGCATTTTTATTGCCGCCTTCCGCCTTGGCAATGTCCTCAGCAACCTGTTCAATTAACTGTTTGAGTGTCTCGTATTCCTGCATGATATCGCGCTCCTTCACGACAAACCCAACGCCTCATCCCGGCAGAACACATCTGAAGCCGGAGTAAAAAGACGGGCGTCTGTTAGAATTATCGGATGTATACGGCCAATAATATCAGTGAAAAACTCAAAATTTTGTATTTATTCGCATATATGTACATCCGCGAGATCGCTACCCAGCCGGTTTGGGTGACATTTGGCGGCCCTATCCACCGTGGAAAATCGCTCGGGCCGCCTGCTCAAAGTCGGAATATTGATCCATGAATCACGCTCCAAATCATTTTCAATACTATTATTAATACGAACGGAGGCTTTGACATTATCGCCACTGACCTGCAACGTCGTTCGCGTTAGGCGGACGGGAAACAGTGCTATGCGTGCTTGTTGCCCTATCCCGACGGCAATAGTCACCACAACGGCAAAAAAACATGAAGCTGTGGGTGCCGTATGCTATTCCCTGCTTAGAATATCGGCGGCGGATATTGGGTCTGTTTTACAGGCGGTCCTCTCTGCGTGGCCGGACGGAGGAGATTTTGCCCAGCACGCGATGAAATTTGTCCCTTTTGCCGCGTTTGGCACGGTTTGCGAGATACTCCGACGTTTCCAGCGCAGAGATTTTTTCCGCCAAGGCCATTGTGACCAGCTGATTTATTGAAGTCCCTTCTTGATCCGCTAATCTTCGGGCGGCATCGTGCAGGCTTCGGGGCAGCCGTAAGCTTATTGCAGTCATGGAAGGTCTCCTATCTCTTTCAAGAACACTCCGGGGCGTAAAATCCGAATACCAAATTGAGAAGCCGCAGAAAAATCCTTTTCATTGAACGTAATAATGGCGCTACTTCGTGCGGTTACGGCCAGTTCAAGAATCATTTCATCGCCCGGGTCCGACAAAGTGGGTCTCCATAAATATGATATTTGCCAATGCTTGGCTACCGCACAGATGTAATCGATGAGGTCATCGATATCTCCGGTTGTCAAGCCCAGGCGTTTGGCTTCGCGCTTTGCGACCGACTCATATTCCAAAATCAACGGGACCGACACATTTAAGACAAACCGACGACTGTCGATCCCTTCGAGAAGTCGGAAAGACGCACCAAGCCGTGAGCCCAACGCCGCAATCCAAACGCTGGTATCCATAACGATACTCGGATGCTCCATAGCGGTATTATAGGTGATACCAATAGGGATGTAAAATAATGATGATTGTTTCGCGCCGGTGGAGGCCGTATTGGCCCAGGTGCGCCGTGCAAAGGCGAAGTGTTCCAGCGAGTGCAAGTTTCGCCCAGGTAAAGGTCGTTGGCAACCGTTTACCGTGTGCGCCGCGCAAGTTGCGATTAAGCGAAGAACGCCGCTATTCCGGGACGTCTCACCCAGCCCCGGCGGCTGCATTCGGGCTTGTTTTACGGTACTCCGGTGCACGGCAAACAGTTACGGGGTTCAATATGCAACAGCTAGCTACGCCCCCGTTTCGCTTCCTGATCATTGAAACATCCTCTGCTGTGTCCTTGTGAATTATGGAAGTCAAAGATCACCGGACGACAGGCTGAAGTTCAGGATGTCCGACGATTTGTTCATTGTTATTTTAGCGAAGTGCCGGCGACAGGATTTTCTGCGGGTTTCGTTGTGGGTCCTCCATGGTCGTAATAGACGGAATCAGGCGGAAGCAAGCTTTAACGTGGTGCGTGCAATAGGCGCCCCACCGCCGCCGTGGGAAGGGAACGGGGCACGCAGGATGCAAGAACTAGCTACGTCCCCGTTTCTATTCCCACGCTTTCGTGTGTCCGTGTTGGCTGGCGGCCCGCCAACCTATGCAGCCTCGGGGCGAGGAGCGACTTGACGGAAGGAGCGGCCTCGGTAGAGTTGGTAGCTGCACTTTTGGAGGAAAATAGACATGCTGCACGCCGTCGCCAACGCACTTGCACTCGCACCAGTAATCCACAGGGCACCGCCCGAAATAGCAAATCTCCAAACCATCATAAACCAAGTCCAAGAATTCTACGGAGAAGGTTGGCACACTATATTATGGGAGGTGGCATTAATAACCGGTGTTTTGGGCATTCTCGCGCCGTTTTGGATCAACGACCGAGCAGAAAAACGGCTACGGATGGAAATTGAACAGGTTAAAGTGCTCGCCGTGAAAATAAACGCTCAATCGCTGGGGGAAATAGGCAAAGCAACCGAGACGCTAACAAAATATATCCAGACCATGGTCGAAGAGGCAAATAAGGATTTATCGACCAGCATCGAAACAAAAGCAAAAAAGTCCAACTACTACGCCCAGGCAATCCCATTTATTTTTAAGGCCTCCGACCTAAAGGCACAACTCCATCTCCAGTCGCACTCGGGACAACAACCGGGCGACCGAGGCCCCATTATGAATATTATTCTGAACAGTTTCTACGCCTATCGCTTCTGTATGCTCGCCGACCAGACCGACCAGACCATTGCGCTGCGCACCGATATGAACAATTTCGTGCCTCGGCTAAACAAGATCGCGGCAACACAGCTCTTATCACAGTTCGACCCTGATCTTCGTGCGAAAGTAGGCAATGAAATTGCCCCTCTTAAATCCACCGAGTATAACCAGGTGATCGAAGCTATGCTCGCCGAGATCCGAGGCATCGCCTACTCCCCCCAGGACCAACGAAACCGGTAACCGTCCACCCAGTCTCGCAAAAGGCACCGCCCGCATGTGGCGGCAATCCGCGATTCCAGGGGCTTGGGACGGCTAGGGACAAGTCGCCCAAGGCACCAAGGAATCCCAGCATCATGTTTGACCGCTACGCGCAAATGCAGCCCCCGCCCGAGCGAGATCTGCGCCAACATGAAAAATAATATTACGGAGGCGGCCGATTTCAGAACGCCGCAATAAATTGGGCCAGGAACTACCACAAAATCCCGTGCGAAGGGATCTTGCCGCCCCCCTGAATATGCGACGCCCTTGAAATGCCTGGAAAACCCAAGCCGGCCAGCAGATGATCTCCGGGGCACAGCACTCACCCCAGCCCGAGACACTTGCACTCAATCTCCTCGGTGGAGGAGGCCCGCGGCAGCGGGTTCACGGCACACGAGTCCACAGCACGCTAGCTACCGGCGACGACCCATGATATGCTTCCCCAGCGATGAATAACTCCACTACGACAGGCAACGAACCAAAACCCGCTTGTGATGTCGCCGAAACCGTTGCCGATCTAATCGTATTCGCCAAAAAAGCCGAAAATAAGTTCCGGCAACAGCTTTCCGCGGACGAGGAGATAGTCACACTGGACAAAACAAGGATCCTTTACCATCGCATGGCTATACCGGAGACCATGCATGCGTTCATCTGGTTCCGAGGGCAGCCGCTCCGAGGAGAGGGGCTGATACCCAAGGTCCAGCGGAGCGCCTTCCGCCACATTTCCGATAACGAATATTACTACCTCAACCAATTCATGGTTCTGGCCCCAAGCCGCCATCCCGAAAATGTGCCCCAAACCGACGATTACGCGAATTGGCTGGCATTGGCACAGCATCATGGCCTTCCGACGAGACTTTTGGATTCGTCCGCATCAGTATTGACAGCCGCTTTTTTTGCGGCGGGGAAATGTCCCAATCCTGGTGAGGATCGGGATGGGGTGATTTACGCTGCATCTCCTGCCCTCATCAATAGCGAATTCGGAGAATATAAACTTCACAATACGCCTGTGCTTGAACTTGTGGATCCCACCGCCATCATCAACGAGAGGCATCTCACGTTGATGACCCCCACGGACCGCGAACACGCTATTATTTATGCTAGGGACCACCGAAGTAGTGAAAACCCCATAAATTTCATAGATTTGATGCTCCGCTGCGCACAGTCCGAGATCACCGAGCTTATAATCGGAGCGTTCAGCGCGCGGCGAATACAGAGTAAGAACGCTCCCCCTGTAACGCCACAGGACCAAAGTAAAAAGATACTGGCCGTAATGCCGCGCCAGGAAACCCGCCGGATCATGCAGCAACACGGTGCCTTCACGATCCACTCCCGCGAAAGCGAGCGCCTTGATCAGGCCAAGAACAGCAATAATTTTCTCACGCAGATTACCATACCGGTCGAACGCAAGGCGCAAATTCGAGAGGAGCTCCGGCTGCTGGGAGTTACGCGCAGCCAGCTATTCCAAGATCTCGACAACCTTGCAAGGGAAATCTCAGAACCGCGCGAATGACTGCGCTTGAGGGCAATGGGCCGTTGCCGGGGGGCTGCCGTCGAAAGTTTTGGACGGGGGAGGAGGCGGGCAGTTCGGTCGGGGGTTTCCAATCTTATTTTTTAGCTAAACGCCATGACGGGTGGCAGCCGGGCCGATACGGTGAAATTATAATGTGCAGTTTGCGGCGGCGGCGGGGCCGAGACCGGCCCGCGTATTGGCTCCCGCGCCAGCAGTGCGGCGGTGGCGAGACACACGAAAAGGGCACGCGCAAGGGTGACATTCGTCGTTGTTGGCGTGGTGGTTCGTACAGGAATTGTTTGGTTTATGGTTCGAATGGCACGGGCTGCGCGGGGCGCGCCGTTTATCATGCTCTCAAACTCGGCAGCGATCGCGGGGCTGTTTTTCGCAGGCCGGGGGGGTGAGATCATGGCAACGGCGGTTGCCAGCCATTTGTATTCTTCCATGTAATGCATATCTGAGCGGCCGGTACGGCCGCAGCCTTACCGGCTGGCTGGGATTATTTCACTTCCAAAACTCTGCACACAAGTTGGTGGTGTCGAGGGATGGTGCTTTGCGGAGGACCTGTCGAAACGGATATTCAGATTGACCGGGGGGATACGCCGGCGCGTACGATGGTGGATATTTATTGATTGGGGCAGGAGTATGCGCACGCGGCGGGTGCCGTGCCAGGCGCGACGGGGCGGGGTGTTGGGTGTCGGCGGATTCTGTTTCCGCGGCGAACTCAACGCTGCCGCATTGAGCTACGGGGTGAATATTCGCATTGAATCGGGTAGAATACAGCCATGGAACGATCTCAAGAAATTCGCGTAGACCGATCCGTGCTGACGGTAACCACATTGCAGCAGGCGGATGCGGATGATCGGGCTTACTGGCTCTCCAAGACGCCCATTGAGCGTTTAGAAGCATTGGAACTTATGCGACAGGTGGTGTATCAATATGATCCCCTTACCACCCGACTTCAAAGAATTCTTACAGGCCCTGAACCACTCGGGGGTTGAGGGCTTCAGGGGCGGCGGTTCAGTTCTTCAATTTTTTCTAATAGTTCCTTGTTTTCCTTTTTGAAGCGCTGGTATTGGGTGGATTTGATTTTTCGCCAGCGCCGGTAGACGGGTTCCATGTCGGGTTTTGGTTCCGGGTTGGCGCGGTTGCGTTCTTCTTCGTCCAGCAGGGCGAAGACCATCCACCAGGGGGTGCCGTTCCAGCCGAGCATGGGTTTTTTCCTGTCTGCGCACTGCGATGACTTTTAGCCAGGCGGCCGGCGGCCATCCATAAAAGACGGCAGATCACCGGCCTACTCAAACATTTTCATCTGGTGGCGTTCGAGGCCGAATTTGCTGACGGTATTATCTACCGGAATGGGATAGCGGCCGGACCAGCAGGCGGTGCAGTAATTCTGTTCCGGTTGACCGAGGCAGGATAACATGCCATCGAGCGAGAGATAATGCAATGAATCAACTTCAATAAAATCGCGGATTTGCTCGACGGTTCGGCCATTGGCGATTAATTCCGTGGGCGTGGGAAAATCAATGCCGTAGAAACAGGGGTGGCGGATGGGCGGGCAGCTTACGCGCATGTGGATTTCTTTGGCACCGGCGCGGCGCAGGGCCAGAATCTTGCCGCGGGTGGTGGTGCCGCGGACGATGGAGTCCTCCACCACGACAATGCGTTTTCCCCGCACCACTTCGGGAATCACGATTAATTTCATCTGCACAGCCAGGTCACGCATCTGCTGTGAGGGCTGAATGAAGGAGCGACCGACATAGCGATTCGGCACGATGCCCTCTTCAAAGGCGATGCCGCTTTGTTTGCTGTAGCCCAGGGCGGCGGAGCGGCCGCTGTCGGGAATTGGGATGACGATATCCGCATCCACCGGGGCTTCAATGGCCAGTTGCCGGCCCATTTTCTGGCGCACGGTGAGCACCGTATCACCGAACAGCGTGCTGGATGGGCTGGCGAAATAAACGTGTTCAAAGGCGCAGTGGGCGGGGGTTTCCGGCTTTTCAACATAGTAGCGGCTGGTCAAATGCGTACCGCCAATATCAATGGTGACTATTTCACCGGGTTGCACTTCGCGGATAAAGGTGGCCTGAATGCTTGCCAGAGCGCAGGTTTCCGAAGCTACGCAATAAAAGCCATCACGGGTTTTACCGATCACCAGCGGGCGAAAACCCCAGGGATCGCGGCAGGCTTCGATGCGATCTTTAAATAAGAACAGGAAGCTAAACGCTCCCTGCAGGTGCCGCAGGACATGGGCCAGGGGATCGCTTTTTTCCTGATGCGTCGGCTTGGCCAGCATGTGAATGACAATTTCGGTGTCGCTGGTGGAATAAAAAATGTGGCCATATTTCTGGTATTCCGCGCGCAGCCGCGTGGCATTGATTAAATTGCCGTTATGAGCAACGGCCACCTGGCCGTCGCTGTATTCTTCAAGCAGTGGTTGGGCATTGCATTTGCGATTGGAGCCGGCGGTGGAATAACGGACGTGGCCGATGGCGGCGATCCCGTTGAGTTCCCGCAGGACGCCTTTGTTGAATACATCGGCTACCAGTCCCAGGCCGGTGTGGGCGGTGATATATTGGCCATCGGTGGCGGCGATACCGGCGGACTCCTGCCCGCGATGCTGCAGGGCATAAAGTCCGTAATAGCAACGCTCCACGGCATCGGGGGGGCCGGCCACGCCAAACACGCCGCATTTTTCTTTTTTCTCATAATCGCCCAGCACCTGCTGCAGGCCTTCCAGCGATGATGTCTGCGGTTGCAGGCAGGGTAGGGGTATAGATGCTGATGCTAAGGTTTTTTTTTCAAGAAACTCTGGGGAATCCGACTCAATACCGCCCATGAGGGGAATCTCCAACTTCGGGGTACAACCATCGCTACCTGCGATGTAGATTTAATTATACACGTTCAGACCGCCCTGCAAACAGGGATTCGCAAAATCCGGCGGAATTCATGGATATTGGGGATATTTTGCCATGAAAGCGGGTGAAACTGGAAACGGCGGCGCAGCTGATTCACTTTTACGGCGGGTTATTTCAGCAGGCGGTTTGCCGGACAGCAGGGGTGCGGTTCAAGGGGCCAAGTACCAATTACGCCGCACCAGCACCGCCAGAAGTTGCTGGGGGGTTAATACGCGTGGATCATAGGCCAGGCGAAGCCCCACATCCGCGAAACCGCGGTGGGTGCGGCGCAGATGCCAGTTGACGGCGGCGGGTGTGGCCGGCGAAATTTTTCCCAAGGGAGCCAGGGCAGAGCCACCAATAACCAGCATATTTTTTAACGCTGCTGCCGGCAGGAGCTTATTGATCGCAGCGCTATTGAGCGTGGCTGGAGTTTTGATCCATGTTTTCAGAGCCTGGCGATAGGTTGATGTATCATTAAAAACGTACACGGCGACATTCCCAGCCAGATCAGTAAAGGCGTCTTGCGCCGCACCGGAAGCGACCGGTTCAAACCAGAGGAAAGGATTCTTACTGGGGCCGTATTGATGCAAAAAAGGAGCCATCGCCGGCACGGCGTAATTGTATAAATCCCAGTAACGGGGCGTGGGCAGGCGCGCATCGCGCGTGGAGTTGACGCTTTTGAGATATGCCACATACGCCGCCAGTGTCCTGCCGGACAGATGGGCGGACGTGAGATTTTTGCTACCGTTTATCCGATAGGCCTCCTGCCATTCACTTGCGGTAGGCAGGCGGCAGCCCAGCAAAGCGGCAACATAAATGGCGGCCTTCGGGGGCAAATATTGCACCGGATCATCCAAATTTGGCGGGCCGCCGGCAGTTTTGCTCAGGTGCCCCCCCGCTTTGGCCAGCATATTTGCGGGGTAACGGGGGGCGTTGTAAATTTGATTGGTGTTGGTAAACCAATGCTGGGCCAGTTCAGCCTCGCCGACGGTCTGATTGTAAACCCAGGTGTGCGGACCAAAATAATTACTGTTGGGTTTGATGAGGTTGTAGAAGGAGTTGGACGGCTTCTGGATCAGGTTATGGCTGGAATTCACGGCATTAAGAAATACACCCACGCTTAAATCGGTTGTGCATAAATAAAATCGTTTTACGCCATTGGGATTCATGAGATGAAATTTAAGTGTGTTGCTACCTGAGGGGCTGGTGAAAATCCGAACATGATGGGCAGCTTTGGTCTGCTTCCAACCCGCAAGCGCCGGTCCGGACGGCTTTTGCGCCTGACCGGGTTTGGCTTTAATAACGGCTTGCAGTCCCTGGTCAAAAGCTGCAACCTCAGCCGTGCCCTGCAGAGATTGCATAGCCGGTTCAGTCAATGCCCGAGCCAGTAATCGATGCATACCCGTGGCAAGGTTCTGGGCCGCTTCCGGGGCCTTTACGCCGAAGCACTGTGCGGAAAATTGATACAGTAAAATATTGAATCGCGCTTGGGGCGTCAGGGTCTTCAGAGCCGTCAAGTCATCCAACTGCGGTGTATGAGCCAGCATCAGGTGGTAATCTGCGGCAGCGGCGATGGTTTGGGATACCATCGCTGCGGTCGCGGATTGATTCATCCGCTGCTGCCAACGCAGTGGATATTGCCGCCTCAATTGTGCCAGCAACGCGCGTTTGCGAGCCGCCGCCAGCTTTGATTCAGCGTGCACGAGTTGATCCAGTTGCATCGGAATTTCCTGCTCTAAAGCCAGGGGCGAATTTGCGGGCGAGGACGGGATGGCTGCCAGCCGCTGCCAGATAGCTCGAACAAACAACGCCTTATTGGCAGACGCGGACAATGCCAGGCGGTAATCTGCCGGAAGCGCGACAGCCGAGGCGGAATCAATTGCGGCAAGCTGATGCAACAGGGCGACTTTTGTTTGCAAAGCGGATTGAATTTGTGCGTTGGTCCACCAGGGATTCTTCCGGACGGTTGCATACAGGGTGGAAATGGAAACAGCGGGGGAAAGCGTATCCTGCAGAAGATGGCATTGCGACAGGGCGGTATCAATGGTGTTGAAATCAGCAAGCAGGTGCTGGAAGGTCAAACGCTGTTGCGTCCATTGGGCGGCCGTGCGGTGGGAGATAACCGGTTTTAGGCCCGACCAAGTAATCTTGGCGAACGCCTGTTTTATCATGGCGGCACGGGCCGGCATCAGAGCGGAGGAAATGGCGAGCTTATTCCACGGCCGGTTGAATTGCGACTTGGATTGCGGCAGCTTGGCGGAAAAATCGGTAGCAAGTAAGGACCGGATATTGGAACGAATGGTTTGAATATGCTTGCTGATCGTGGGAACTTGCCACCGGCGCTTGCGCAGGGTCGTTGTTAGAAGATTGTAACTGGCCTGGTTGGCACCTATTGCAAGTGTCGGTGCCGGGGCGGGCGCGAAGATTACGGCGGTAATTCTATGAAGATAAGCCGCGTTGACGGTTGGATAAGGGGAAATGTGAAGCACGCGCGGATTGATACGATAATGCTTCCCCGCAGGCTGAAAGCCCAGAAATGTCGCGACCCATTTTTTTATATTAATTTGAGAGTCGATGAATGCGGTAACAGTCTGGTTCAGTTTCGTGAGATTGACCTGGGCGGTCATGACGGAATGTTCAATGTCCAGACGATTTTTCCATATCCACAGATCATGATTGCTGAACACCGCTAATTGAGTTCGCAACGCCTGTAACTGCGCCTGATAATTGACCGTGGGCGGTTTGGGGAGCCGCAACGCATGGGCTATGCGCTGCTGAACATCCCGGGCTTCAATATTAAATTGAAACTGGGATACAACATACGCGTTATCGGGGCCGGGAAGTCTTCGATAGCCCGCCAAGTCCGGGAAATACTTTTTTGGCGAAAGGGTTATGCTCCGCGGAGGCAGTTTCGCTACCAAGTCCCAGCGGATTTGTTTGCCGTACGCTGCCAAGGCCTTGGATTGCATTTGAGCTGCCGCCAACAAGGATGCCGCGTGATTTTCCAGCTCGGCGGGATCGGAGGTGGCCGCCAGATAGTGTGCCGCGTACTTGGGAAAGGTGATGATCAGCGGCTCTTTAACTTTTGAGAACTGTTTTAGTAACGTATTCAATTGCGGACGAAGAATGGTTACGCGCCGGGCTGCAGAAACTTGTGCAAGCCATTGCGGAGCGGATAAACCGCCGGGGCTCATGGCAAAGCGCCTTAAATTTGGCTTGCCGGCCCAGGCACTTTTATAGAGTTTCAGGAACGGTGCCAGGGATTGATCTTGCGGCATGGCCGCGAGAACCTGGCGGTTCAAGCTTTGGGCTGCCGAATTCCAACCGCGCTTTTGCCAGCGCTCCTGCTGCTGCTGCAAGGTGGTATACAGTTTTCCCAAAATACGCTGGGTCTGCATCAGCAGTACAATGGCATGGCCGAGTTTTTGTGCTTCGTGCGGATGCGCGGAGAGGTCCTTTTGAATTTGCTGATTCGATAACAGGCCGGTGAATTCATGAAGAATATCATCCGGATTCAGAATGATGCCGTGCGATAAGGCGGTATTTAGTGGGGCCAAAGCCGGAACTTTGGACAGTGCCTGGCGATCAGCTGTAAACGCTTTGAACCAGTGCGTATAAGCCGCGGCGTAGGGGGCGTAGGCACCATTGAAGCGTGACATTTCCGCCAATGTACGCACGTGCCGCAGGTAGCCCAATGCCGCGACGACCAGCAGAATCAGTGCGGCGGCGGTGCATAGATACAGGGGCTTGCGGCTCTTGCGGGGTTTTAACTTAGCGGCACGCTCCAGGGCTGCGGCAATATTGCGCTGGTCTTCGGGCAAGTCTTTATTGAGCAGAAGGCCGCAGAACTCACTCCACGCTCTTCCCTGCGAACCTAAGGATTTGAATTCCGCCATGCCCGGATCCAGCGGGGTTGTGGGCGTCCAGCGGCGTGCGGCGACAAATTCGCAGATGACTCGCCCAAGCTGCGATAGATCATCTGATGCAACAGCATTTGCGTTAAAGACACTGCCGGCGGGATTAGATAAAGCGATATGGGCCAGGGCCGGCGATCCGGTGGAGCAGAAAATATTTTCCGCCCGAAGATTGCCGTGCGTGCGGGAAGTCAATTTTTGTGCATCCAGCAGCGCGGTAAGGACGGCAGTTGCTACGTGATGCAGATCAGCGGGGGTTGGCGTGACACGCAGGCGAATCAAGCGGCTTAGGGGCCAGTCAAAGCGTTCCAAGACACAATAGGCAGAGTTGTTATCGCCGGCCTGAATGTCAAAAACCCTGGCCCAAAGCGCTGATTCCTGGGCAATTAGTTTTTGAAAGTCATAACGGGCGATAAAGTTGGACTGAGCTGCGCGTTGACGCGTGGCATTCCACAGATCATCCGGTGGATTAAAAGCCAGGATAATTTTGGCGGGAGATTCGGAACTTTCCAGCGCATAGCATATCGCCATGGCCTGCCGGCCTATGATGTGATCGGTTTGATATGGACCGAAATTAGGCACCCGGCAATTCCATCACGCGTTCGCTGGCGGGAACGACTATACCATGCTTCACAACAGTGCCGAAATAACCTCCCGCTTTGCGCTGCAGGCCCGGCTGATACCATCGGCATAGCCGGCGGCTATGTGATGGAATGCAAGCCGAGCCTTGGGAAATTACGCGATACCCGCTGCATACCGCTTTAGCTTTTTTTCGGCTTAGGGGGCGTTTGGCACACCACGCCGCTGTTTTTAATTAAAATTTTGATTGGATTGGCCGATCCGGGCCAGCGTGATTTTTTCAGCGGCAGGATCAGCCGACGCGGATCTTCCGGGCCGGGCATATCCTGACGAATTCCCGGCAACTGAGCCAGTACAAACAGAGAGGTGTCGCCATTTTTCTTCCATTGCTTCCATATTGGATTGTGTTTGGAGAATACGACTTGGGCGGACGAACCGGGAGTAAAGTTAAGCGTGGCTTTGAGTGCACCGGAGCGGAGCAGATCACCGGCGGAAAAGTACCGGGTCATGGAATAGTTATACCAGCGTTTATAATCCGTGGCGTTCACACCCACGAGATCCACGGCAATGGTGCTGGTGGATTGATTATTAACCTGCAAGCTCTGGCCGAGGGTGAACTGCGTATTGCGGTCAATCGGCCCGCTGGAGCAGGCGGTCAAACCCAGCAGCAGCACCATCAGCATGGCACCAGCAAGTGCTCTACTTTGCGAAGTACATTTCATAGTGCGTCCTTTTTCTCACGATCCATCAGGGCGGCAATGGTATTACATTCCCATTTGAAACCGGCGGATCACCGCGTGAACCTCTCGGTTTACCTGCCAATCAATTACAATCAGGCTTCGTGTTTGAATCAAGAGCCGATCCAGTTTGGCGGCTGCCGGTTCAAACACATTGGCCATCGCGGCGGAGGGCATTGTACCGTATCCGCGGCAAAAGCTGTCGGGGCCGATTCCGGGAATCATCTGAACAATCAGCGAGAGGATATCCGCCCACAACCGCGAGGGGATTAATTCGCTATCCTGTTCTTGAACGCCGGTGGCTTGAAATACATTTTGCGGCCCCAGGGTTTTATTCCAGCGGCTGTCACGCGACAGAATATCCATGATGCGGTTATCAAGGGGTTTATCCGCCGTATATTCCGTTGCAAGTTGCCGCGCCAGGCTGTTTAGTTCATCCGCGACCACGGGCAGCGGATTGGCCGCATGAACCACCAGTGCTCTCAGGGCCAGCACGGCCAGAGAATAGAGATCATAGGCGGTGTCCATTCGAACAACGCATTGCATCCAGACCGGCTGCAGGGTGGATCCCTCGGCGGCTTTGAGGACACCAGCCAATCGCGGATGCATCGGTTGGTGCAGCGATCGGAAGCGATACTCCCCCACCGCCAGTGCGGAATCCTGTTCCACGGAGCCAGCCACCAGAACGCGTTGGTCAGATAATCCCAGACGCAGGCAGACCAGATCATCGGCGCGCACCGTAACGGCATCAAGGTTGCTTAAGGTCCCTTCGACATATATCGAATGGTCGCTTTCGATGGTCACGGTGCGCAGGCGCAGGGCCGCCTTTTCGGTGACCATGGACCGGCCTTCCATGGTGGGCTGATAAACGCCCGGCGATATTTTTGAGCCATGGGTAAAGACCACGGCCTGCGCATCGGACAGTTCCAGGCGGGCGGCGTCGCCGCAATCAACAAGCCGCACCTGACCGGTCCATAAGAATGGCAGCGCCACCGCGGGATTTGCCAGGGAGATCTGAAAACTGGAACAGTGTAAATTCAGGATGGGGCGTTGCAGCGTGCGAACGGCAGTCTGAGTTTGGTGCACCGCATCGGCCAGGAATTTGAGCTTCAGGTGCAGGCTTTCGATGATGCGACCTCTTTGCCCGTGCCGGCCTAGAAATACGGTTCCGGAAGTTGCGATTTCGCCCGTATCGCGGAGTATCTGGGCGACCTTGTCAAAATCGGCCGGCGTTTTGCCCACAGGCAGGCCGTCATATTTGGCACCGCCGAGCACATCCAGAAAAGCTTCAGCGGACAGTGCACTGAATTTGGAAATGTGCATTAACCAGCCGGCGGAGTTCCAGGCGATTAAGGCGCGTTCCGCCAGGACATCGCGCAGATATTGTGTGTTTTCATTGGCGGGAGCGTCCTCCTGCACGGCAAGAAACAGTGGCTGGCCATCGGTGGATTGAACCGTCAGGTAACGAAACAGGCTGCGGGAATAGGCGGGTAATTTATGGGCGGACAGCAATACATCATCGCAGCAAAGTTTCCAGGTTTGCTGGGAAGCTTCATCAATTAAGGGCTGGATTTTCCGGGCGGTGAAATTAAAAAACAGCGGTATGGGCGGTTGGTTTTCCCATGTGCCTGTCATGATGAAATCTTCGGTGCCACTGCGTGCGGCCTGGCAGTTGCTTTTCCATCGTTCATCCAGAAGATGATTGTTCCAGTGCGTGCGGACAGCTTCGGGGCCATCCATTGCAAAGTCCTGCGTTTGAAGCGCAATTTCAACCCATTGCAGGACAGTGCCGACTTGATCGGTCAGACAACCGAGAAAACAGCGGGCGTCAAATGTTTCCCGCACCGGCACAAACCAGCCGGCAACGGGATCAGCCTTGAGGCGGATAACAGCGCAAAGCCGAATCGCCGCATCAGGCGGGGCGATGAACGGGCAGGCCTGAAAGCCTGTCGGCATAGATGGTGTAAGTTGGGCCATGGTGCCGTGGTTCCTCTTTCTGATCTGCGGAACGGCAATGTCACGCGAACGCTGCCGGAATATATATCCGGGTATTGTACAGAAATCGCATCAAGCGCAAAGTCGGATTCTACGAGGCAACCATGACCTTGGCCTGACTGGGCGCGATTTGTGCACCTGAGGGCATATTGGCATTGGAACCGTTATGCCCCGTTGTGCTGGTAAGGTAGACTGCGGGCTGGCCCTGTATTTTTACCTTGGTGCTGCCTTTTTTAAACGCCACGGTTTGCATATTGGTGCCGGAAACTACTCCGCCGGCGGTTCCGGCTTCATCGCCTTGAGATTGCGACATTTGCGTATTGAGATTGGCGGCCTCCTTGCTGTCAAACTTGACTTTGGTGGAGGTTTTTTGCGCTTGCGCTAGATTGCCGATGTTCGGATACGGAATCGGTATCGGACCGGCGGGCGATGGCGTTTTGCAAACGTCGGGCATGCCCATACACACGCCGCCGCCTTTGCTTGATGCTGGAAACATAGAAAACACTCCTGCAAATTAACCCAGGTGAATCTGATCGGCTTTAACCTTGAAATCTTCCTGCGTGTTGAGGTAGGTATTCTGGCTGCGGCTATGCCAGGTGGATTTAACGATCATCCGCAGGCGGCCCGAGCAAAGCTGGCAAAGCTCCTCTACGCTCTGATACACGTTCTTACAACGGCTGATCAGGGTTTCGGTAATCAGCTCGGTGCGGTTTGAGGTGACTTTGATATTTTCAAGGTCACCGGTCAGCGACGAAGATTTTACAGCCGTGCGATCGGCGGCAAGATTAAATTTTTCCGCAGTTACATGGACTTCCGGCGATTTAAGTTTTGCAGTATCAGATCGCAGACGCAGTTGCGACAATGCCCCCTTAAGAGCATGGATGATGCCGACATCCACCGCCCGGCTGGCCTGAATGGCTACGGAGTCAGCCTCCATGCGGATTTGTTTTCCAGCGCGAAACACCATATCGCCATCGGGAGCGACCAATTCCAATCCGCCGGTATCAGCGTGAATGCGGGTTTGGCGCGAGTGAGGATTGTATTCCAGAACCAGGTTATTTTCGGGGGAGAAGATGCGTACATAGGGTTGCGTGTCGGCGTTGGATATTTCCGCGTAACCGCCACCCGGTAGAGGCCGCTTTTCCACCGGTGCTGGGTTCTGCGAACCGGGAATTATTCCTATGGCGTAAAGACATTGGGCGTCCTGACCGGCGATCAGAACCTGTTGGCCGATGTGCGCGACTTGGCCATAGCCCATCGCCGCAGTGGCC
>JAKBAC010000215.1 GCA_021809365.1 Planctomycetota bacterium
ATGGGCATGGCATTAATTCCGGTTTATGCTCCCACCGGCGGTGGCTCAACGCCCGGTGAAGTCCGCGTCGATCCCGCGATGGTGCAGGACATGGGCATTCAGACCGGCAAGGTGACGCTGGGGCCGCTGACGCGCCTGGTGCGAACGGTTGGTTACCTGCGCGTACCCGATCCGCAGCGCTATAACATTACCTTGCGCGCAGGCGGCTGGATTGGAAAGCTTTACGCCACCACCAACGGCACGGCGATTCACAAGGGACAAAAACTATTCACGCTTTACAGCCCGCGCATCGTGGCGGCGGAAGGTGAATTAATCGCATCACAGAAATCACTGAATGCGGCACTGAAAAGTGACAATTCCGGCATGATCCGCGATGCACGCGAATTGAGGCAATCGGTCACCATGCGGTTGGCTTTTCTGGGTGTAAGCCGGTCGCAGATTAAAAAAATCGAACACTCCGGCCGCGCCTTGACTTTCATTCATTTTTACAGTCCTGCCAGTGGCGTTCTGGTGAATATCAAAGTGCGGCAAAAATCCCGGATTGATGCCGGGGTCACCGCCATGCGCATTGAAAATCTCAAGAAACTCTGGCTGGACACGTATGTTTATGAAAATCAGTTGCCGTGGGTGCGTATGGGACAACGCGTCAGCGCAACAATCGCGGCATTTCCGGGGCGGATATTTATGGGAAAGATTATTTTCATCGACACCTTTGAGAACCTTGATAACCACACCACGGCGGTTCGTATTGTACTGGACAATGCTTCGCACGATTTGCGGCCCGGCATGTACGCCCTGGCTGATATTCACACGCAGCCGATCCAACATGCGATTCTGGTACCGCGGCAGGCCATTATCAATACCGGCACGGGAGAACTGGCTTTTGTGGAAATATCACGCGGTCATTTTGATCCGGTGAAAGTCAAGACCGGACTTACCGGCGAGCATAATAGGGTGCAGATTCTTTCCGGCCTGATGCCGGGGCAGAAGGTGCTCACCAGCGGCCAGTTCGCCATTGATGTCGAATCGCAGCTTAACCAGATCAAGGCCCGTTTCATGCCGACGGTTGCGGCCGGGAAGTCCACAAAAAATGACCGCAAGCTCAAGCCCCCGCGGGATCAACATGGCGGCTCGCCGGCAACAACCAGGCCGACCGCCACCATGCCGGCGGGGATGAAAATGTAACGGCCCCGGCTTTGCCGGCGCGCGGCACGATGTCAATAAGCAGGAATACATTCACCATGATTAAAAAGATAATTGAATATTCCGTCAACAACCGCATGCTGGTGGTACTGCTATTTCTCATGGCGATCGCGGTGGCCACATGGGCGGCGTTTCACAGCAAGCTTGACGCGGTGCCGGATCTTTCCGATGTGCAGGTTGTGGTGCTGACGGACTATCCCGGGCAATCACCCGGCGTGGTGGAAAAACAGGTCACCTATCCGCTGGAAACGCAATTAATTCATGTGCCCAATGTTACCGCCGTGCGCGGCCAGAGCATGTTTGAATATTCACTGGTGACCGTGGTATTTAAGAATGGCACCAACCTGTATTGGGCACGCGATCAGGTACTGTCCTATCTAGACTACGCCAAGGCGCTGCTGCCGGCCGGCGTTACGCCACAGTTAGGACCCGACGCCACCGGTGCCGGCTGGGCCTATCAGTATATTCTTTATCCGGGCTGGTACTGTAAAAATCATCCCAACGGTATATGGCACGATCCCAAGTTCCCCACCCGGTGGTATGCCCACCGGGCCGATGCGCCGGCGGCGCGGCGTCACTCTCTGGTATTGGTGCGAGCCTTTGACAAGCCCGGCATTTCACCGCTGTCGGGAAAACCTCTGGTCTCCAGCAATATGAATCTTGGCCAGTTGCGATCTCTCCAAGATTGGTTCGTACGTTATCAGATTGAATCCGTGCATGGCGTATCGGAAGTGGCTGGTATTGGCGGCTTTGTAGAAGAATACCAGGTGGTGCTGAATCCCAACCAACTCCGCGCTTACGGCCTTAGCGCCGGTCAGATCACCCGGGCGATTCAGGACTCCAATAACGAAGTCGGTGGGGCGGTGGTGGATAATAGTGAACTGCAATACGTTGTTCGCAGTCGAGGCTATCTGAAAAATCTCAAAGAACTGGGGGATGTTCCCGTCGGTCAGGCGAAGGATGGCACGCCGATACTGCTGCATGACGTGGCGACATTACAAATCGCAGGCCAGCAACGACTGGGAATTTTGGACTGGAACGGCCACGGTGAAGTGGTCGGCGGAATCGTGGTGGTGCGTTTCGGTGCGGATACCTACCAGGTCGTGCGGAAAGTGAAAGAGAAAATCGCCGCACTCTCCGCCAGCTTGCCGCCCGGCGTGATGTTCAAAACCGGATATGACCGGCTCAATTTGATCAATCGGTCCATTAACACATTGTCGGATACGCTGCGCGAGGAAATGATCGTCGTGGCGGCGATTTGCCTGCTTTTTTTACTCCATGGCCGCAGCAGCCTTGTGGCCATCACGGTCATTCCCTCCAGCATGATCATCAGCCTGGCGATCCTTTACATGCTGGGAATCAGCGCCAACATTATGAGTTTAAGCGGAATAGCCATTGCGATTGGTGTGGTGGTGGACAGCGCCATCGTTATGGTGGAAAACGCGCACCAGCACATCAATCGGGATGAAGAGCGCGTCAAAAACGGCCATCCGCAGGTACCGCGAGCGGAACTTATACTGACTGCGGCGGCGGAAGTCGGGCCGAGTCTGTTTTTCAGTCTGCTGATTATTACCGTAAGTTTTCTGCCGATATTTGTATTGCCGGGCGAAAGCGGAAAAATGTTTTCGCCTCTGGCGCTGACTAAAACCTTTGCAATCGCCTCGGCGGCGCTGCTGTCGATTACCATTGTGCCGGTGCTGATGATTTATTTCATAAGCCCGCGATTATTTCCGGAAAGCTGGCCATGGTGGATTCAATGGCCGGTTGCCCTGGCTATTGTGATACTGCCGGCAATCGGGCTTTATCATGTGCCGGGTCCGACCAGTGAACTGGGGCGCTACCGCGGGTGGCTGTGTATCGGTTGGATGGCTCTGGCAATATTGCTGGTCGTGCCGCAGAAGATCATTCATGAAGATCGCAATTTTGTCGCCCGCATGCTGCAAAAGTGTTTTGATCCTGTTTTCCGCGCTGCCATGTTTTTGCGATGGCCAATTCTGGTTCTGATGGCGGGGCTTTGCCTTTCGATTCTCTGGCCGATGTCCCGGCTGGGAACGGAATTTACGCCTCCGCTTTACGAAGGGGATTTGGAATACATGCCAACAACCTATCCCGGTATCAGTGTTGGGGCGGCACGGTATGTACTGGGGCAAAGCGACAAAATTATCAAGAGCTTTCCCGAAGTAAAGTCTGTTTTCGGCCAGATTGGCCGCGCGGACACCGCCACCGATTCGGCACCGATGAATATGATAGACACGATAGTGCGGCTCAAACGCCGGTCGCAATGGCCCAGCGTGCCGGTTGGGCGGTTTTATGATTCCTGGCCGCACTGGCTGGCGTGGCCGTTTGCGCATACATTCTGGCCGACCACAGCCCATCTGACGCTGATGCAGGTAAAGCACGGCTGGACGGGTGCCGACGGGAAGCGTCATCCGGGAATGGACGAAGCCCTGAAAATCCCGGGTTTTGTTGTGTATTGGACGATGCCCATCACCAACCGGGTGAACATGGTGAATACAGGCAGCAAAACCCTGCTTGGGATACGGGTGTTTGGGGAAAATCTGGGAGTGCTGGGCAAGGTTTCCAATCAGATTGCCCATGTGTTGCAGGGCGTCCGCGGAACGGGAAGTGCGATCGCGAATCAGCCGCTGGGGGGATATTATCTGAGCATTCATGTCAGGCGACTGAGTGCGGCGCGATATGGTTTAACCCAGGGCGCGGTGCAGAAAATCATCACCATGGCCATCGGGGGAGAACCGGTGAGCACCATGGTAATTGGATTGCAGCGGCTGCCGATTACGGTGCGCTATTTCCGGAATCTGCGCGGCAGCCTGACCGCGCTGAAGGCATTGCCCATTGCCACACCCAATGGCGGCTTTATCAATCTGGGAATGGTGGCCAATATTTCCTACCGTTCCGGCCCACCGGAAATAGACTCTCAAAACGCCTTAACGCTTAATTACATCAACATTACACCAACTGTAAATGACACGCTGGGTTATGTGCGCCGCGCCAATGCGGCCATCCGCGGTCAGGTTGTGCTTCCCGCCGGCTACACCTACCAGTGGATCGGTCTTTATAAACAGATTCAGGAATCCAATAGCCGCCTGAAACTCGCCATACCGCTGGTGCTG
>JAKBAC010000041.1 GCA_021809365.1 Planctomycetota bacterium
GATCGTCTTTCCACCCCCGTCACCCGTCCTCCGCTTTCCTCCGCCGCCTCTGTGGTTCAAACGTCCGTAGATTGCGTTACGTCGTTATGCCATGATGATCGCCAACCCAGATTTTCCCTCCGCTCGCCTCCCCTTCCTCGTGCTGGATCGCCATGTCGCACAGGGAACTCGCAGTGAGCGGGGACAGCGGTGGTGTGAGCGAATCTGGACTGCCATCGCCACCTGCACGCAGCAACAACGCAGTGTCTTTGAATTCCTGTATCAGACCGTCAACAACCACTTTGCTGGATTGCCAACCCCCTCGCTTCTCCCATCAGGCCCGTGAACGGCTACTAAAAAGTTAAGGATTTGGCCCCGAGAGACCTGGCAGAATCTGTCACAGGCCCGGCACCGGGGTGTGGCCATTTTTTCGGGCGACCGCGATAACTGCCTGCTGCGGAAATGCCGGTTGGTTCCTTCAGGGAGTGGAATCTTGCATCAGGGCCGAGCGGCCACCGTCAATTAATACAGTTACTCCAGTCATAAAGGCGGCATGGCTGCTGGCCAGAAAGGCGCAGAAGGCGCCAATTTCCTCCGGGGTGCCCAAGCGATGGACGGGATGCAGATTTTCCGTGCGCCGCCGCTCGGCCGCCGGATCGGGAAAACTTTGAAACCACACATCATTTCCGGGAGTATCAATAAAACCCGGCGCAATACCCACCGCGCGGATCACCGGTCCCAATTCAATGGCCAAAGACTGCACCATGGCGGTCAGGCCGGCCTTGGCAACATTGTATGGAAAGCATCCGGGAATGGTGGAGTAGGCGTGATTGGAGGAAATGATGATTATCACAGGTGATCGCCCGGAGCGCAGATTGCCCGCAGCCGCCTGGCACAGCCGCCAATGCGATGCCAGATCCAGTTCCATGCAATCGTTCCAGTCCGCCTCCGAACAGCCTTCCACTCCCCGAAAAACATTGCGGCCGGCATTCGATACCAGAACATCGATTCCACCGAGGCATTGCGCGGCCTTAGAGGTAAAGGTCCTCAGTTGATCGGAATTCCGCAGATCCGCCTGAAGATAAAAGGCTCTGCGGCCCGCTTGCTCCACAGATTTCCGAAATTGCGCCGCTTCAGGACTGTCGGCGGAACGGGTGCCGCATCCGGCAACATCGCAACCTGCCGCCGCCAATACTTTAGCAATGGCCGCGCCGATGCCGCTGGACACACCGGTGACCAGCGCACGCTTATCGGAAAGATCAATGTTGAGCGCCATAGCTGCTCCTATACGTAAAAGTTTTCACGTTTATTGAGTTCCCGGATTCCCGGATGCTTTTCCATTTCAGCTTCGATCAGATCCACACCCAATCCCGGTTGCGTTGACAAATGCAGCATTCCCTGCCGCACGTCAATCGGATGGGTAAGCACCGCATCGCGCCACGGCACATCGTTGACCATAAACTCCTGGCGGAAGAAGTTGGGAATGGCCGCGCAGACATGCCCGCTGGCCAACGTACTCAAGGGGCCGTTGGGATTATGCGGTGCCACCAGCACGTTGTATGCTTCCGCCATGGTGGCAATGCGCTTCATCTCACTGGGGCCGCCGCAACGGGTAATATCGGGCATGATAATATCGCAGATGTGGTTCTCCAGAACCCTGCGAAATCCATGGCGTGTATAGTGTCGCTCGCCAACACAGATGGAAACTCCGCCGGGTAAACGTCGTCGCAGAGCCAAAAGTGTCTCGGCGGTTTCAGGTCCGGCGGGTTCCTCGTACCAGGTCATGCCGATGGGGGCAAGTCGTTCCGCCATCTGTACCGCCATTTGACCATTGAGCATGGCATGTGTTTCCAGCATGATGTCAAGGTCTGGACCTACGGCATCGCGCACCGCCTGCGCGACGGCTACAGCCCGATCCTGCTGCTCGCGTGAAAGCGACAGATTGGTGGCAAGGTCTGTACCGTACAGATAATTCGTGTGTTGGAATGGATCAAACTTCAGGCCGGTAAAGCCCATTTCCTTAACGCGCCGCGCCTGCCGGGCATAGTCTTCCGAGCTGTGGCCTCCACCGGTAAACCAGTAGTTGGCATATAACAGTATTTCCGTGCGGAACGCCCCGCCCAGTAATTCATACATCGGCACTTTAAGAACCTTGGCCTTAAGGTCCAGCAACGCCATATCCAGACCGCTGATACCGCACATACTGGCACCGGTAGGGCCGATCCAGTTCAGATCGCGGTAGAGCTTGGTCCAGATGAAATCGGTGCGCATGGGATCCAACCCGATGACGCGCTGGCCGACATGTTGCGCCGCCGCCTCAATGATCGGGCTGCCGGGCCAATTGGTGGCTTCACCCACGCCGGTATGACCGGTATCGGTGTAAACCTTCATCATGGTCCAGTTGTATTTGACGCCTTCGACCAGCCAGACTCGAACATCAGTAATTTTCATCTGATTAAATCTCCTTTAAGAGTAATCATTATTCCAGAATACATTCCATTGCTCATGCTTCATTACAAAATGCCAAAACGATCCCAGGCTTCCTGTGCCAACATACCATTTTTAATAGCCTCAAACACGGTTCGTTCACCATGAGCCTTTTCCAGCGCTTTGGTGAAAACTTCCACCTCTATGTCGCGCGGCACCACGCACACGCCGTCCATATCGCCGAAGACAACGTCGCCGGGATTTACCAGCACATCGCCCAAGTTGATCCGGCAGCGGAAATCCACCACTTTTCCGCGCGGGCGTTGATCCTGCGCATATCGCCCCATGGAAAATACCGGAAAATTCAATGCCAAAATTCCGCGCGTATCGCGTGAATAGCCGTTGACAACCGCTCCCACCGCGCCGCGATTGCGCGCAGCCGTGCTCATCAATTCACCCCAAAGCGCATAGCTCGGAGATGAACCGGAGCAGATATACACCTCGCCGGGCTGCAGCGTATCCAAGGCTCGCAGCATCAGGCCGAAAGGGCGGTTCAGTACGTCGGTCGGACGACCGGGGCCTTCCCCCCCCTGATCATCCATCTCCAATACCGGCATGGCGCGGCCGGCAACAATCATGTCCTGGCGGAGCGGTTGCAGGTTCGGCGGTAAAAATTGCCTGCCATATCCCATCATGTCCATGATGTCTCCCACAACCGCGGTATAAAGATCCGTGCGGCAAAGGTTGAAAAGTTCCGTATCTGATTTCCAGTTTGGCATGATATTCCTTCTAAAAGATAAAAGTTCAATGGATCAGCACTGATCCAAAATAATTCAATCCAGCCTTATTAAAAAATCGAATTTCATATCCCCAAAATCGCATGACAGGCAAGCGGTTTTCGATGCGGCCGGATCAAGCCACCTTCACACCGTTTCTCCCTGATTTTTTCAACAAAGTTAATTTGCCGCGTTGGAACACGATCCCGTGTTGCGCGGGATATTTAGCCTTCAGATATTCCATGAAGTGCCGGGGATCCTGGGCGTTAAATGTAAACATGTCAAAGTGGATCGGAGCCACCAGCCCCGGGCCGATATTGCCTGCCAGATCCACCGCTTCCTGAAACGTCATATTTCCAATACAGCCGCTCGTGAGTCTGCGGGCATCGCGTCCGTTTATCGGCAGCAACATCAGATCCGGTTTGATCCGCCGCAAATAAGCGTGCATTCCCTCATACAGACACGTATCACCGGCGTGATAAATAGTCCATCCATCGCCCTTGATGACATAACCGAGAAAGGGATGGAGTCCGGTTTTTTTGTCGCGATCAATAAATTCGTGTGCGGCGGGAATGGCGCTGATGGTGATCGGGCCGATGCGCGCGGGCTTTTTTACATCCACCCCGATCATCCGATTTGCTGAAATTCCCAAGTCGCGTATCAATCCCCGGCGAACCAACTCCGGTACCACAAATATCGCGGTCGGTGAGGCCTTGGCCAGCGCCGGCCAGGATGGTCGGTCAATATGATCCAGATGATCATGCGTGCCGCAGACGATGTCGGCATGATCCACCTGATCCGTCGTCAGTGGGGGTGGCACAGTGCGTTCCGGGATGGCTGTAAAAAATACATCCAGAAAAATAATCCTTCCGGCCAGTTTGATTACAAAACCGGATTGACCGAACCACCACAACGCCACGGTTCCGCGCGGCGGATCGAAATCCCGAATTTCGCGGCGCAATTTTTCCGAAGCCGGTGATGTACGACTGCCTTGTACGTTACGGACCAACGATCCATCCTCCGGATAACACAGTACTTTCAAACCTTTACCAAAACCACCAATTCAGCAGGGCTGTCAATACCAGCGCCAGAATACCCAGCGCAATGGGCTTTTTCCACCAGGGAAGAGCAATATCCTGTTTCGGTTTGGGTGTGAGTTGATAGACCAGCCCCACGAGTTCCTCGTCTTTCTTCTTTTTAGTAATCAGACTGACCAATACCGTAGCGCCCGCCCCGGCACAAAAGGACCACAGAGCCCCCCAGAACGCGCCGGAGGTGCTGTTGTTGTAATGATGCCATAGCGGCAGGCCCGGATAGGAGCGGAATATCCACAAAGTCAGCGATGTTCCGGTGCCCACCAACAAACCCCAGAGACCACCGGCGGGCGTGGTAAACGAGGCGAACATGCCCAATAGAAATACCGCAATCAATGGTGCGTTGACCACGCCGAATATCGTCTGTGTATACCCCATGATTCCCGACTGATGCCGCACCACATACGCGAATCCCACGCTGATCGCGACGCCCAAAAATGTCAATATGCGGCCAACCCATAGATAGTGTTTGTCCGGGGCGTTGGGACGGATAAACACGGCATATAAATCATAGGTCACCACGGTATTGAAGGCCGTGACGTTTCCCGCCATGCCGGACATAAACGATGCCATCAAAGCCGTCAGCCCCAGTCCCAACAAGCCGGCGGGATAATATTTTGCCATCATCAGCGGCATGACATTATTGTAGGATTCGGTGGGCGGAATAATGTGGCCGTGGATCACCGCGTTTCCCGCATATAAATGCGGTAGCAGCGGTAGCGCCAGCACGCCGGGAAGAATGACAATGAAGGGGAACAGCATTTTGGGGAATGCGGCGAGCAAAGGTGTCCGTTGAGCGGAATTCATATCCTTAGCCGCCAACGCCCGCTGCACCACCAGAAAGTTGGTACACCAGTAGGAGAATCCCAATACAAAGCCCAGGCCCAGAACAATGCCGGGCCAGGTGATGTGCATGGGATTATTTGGCGTCAACGTGTGATAAAATGTATGCAGCCACTGACTGCCGCGCAATTGCGGTATCGCCCGCGCGGGTTGTGTGGCGGCGACGGCGATCTGATCGGGTGTCAGAAACGGCAAAGAATGTGTGGCCAACCAGTTCTTAAAATGCGTCCAGCCGTGATTGGCGATTAATGCAATAATCGTCATAGGCGCAATACCCAGCACGATGAGGAAGAATTGCAGCACCTCGTTATAAATACTGGCGGTCAATCCGCCCAGGAACGTGTACACCAGCACGACCGCCGCCGAAAACCATACACTGGGGGTAAAATGCCATCCCAGAAAGTCCTGCAATACCACCGCCAGTGCGTACATGCTGATACCGGAAATGGCCGGAGTGAATATGGCAAATGTAAAAGCGTTGATAAATCGAGCGCCCTCGTTGTAGCGCTTCTTCAAAAACTCCGGCACGCTGCGGACTTTGCTGCCATAAAAAAACGGCATCATCGCAATGCCCATAAATACCATCGCGGGAATCGCCAACCAATAATAATGGCAGGTCATCATCCCATATTCATAACCCTGCTGGGACATTCCCATGACTTCCAACGCGCCGAGATTGGCGGAAATGAAGGCCAACCCGGTAATCCACGCCGGAATGCGCCGGCCAGAGAGAAAAAAATCTTCGCTGGTCTGGTGCCCCTTGCCCGTGATCACACCAATCCCGATCACAAACAGCAGATAAACAACTAAAATCGCGATGTCAATGGAATGAAGATGGATGATCGCGCCGGAATGCGACGGTACTGTTGATAAAACGGCAAGCAGGGTGTTTCTTTCCACGGAATTCTCCAAACCACCGATTGTTGAAGCGGCTACCCTAATACTTCGCGTCACAGCCCATCTTCTGATTCTGGACGGCTATTTTAGAAAAAGCATATTAGCACCAAGTGCATTGGCGTCAATGGCCCCTCGTTATCACATGCCCGCCCCTCAATACTCCACAAACGGCAAGGTTGCCGCAGTTGGCACATATCCAATTGCGTGGCTATTGGCCAGGGTGTTTTTGTCCATGCCCAGGGCTTGCACAATCGCGTCCAGATCATCGGCGACCTTTATGGGCTTGTTGCTCATCTTGCCCCATGTTGGCTGCGCTTCAGGCTGTTTGGCCTGTTTGGTGTTCACGCCGGTGTGATAATAAACGGTTGCATCCGGATCTTTCAGGCCATGACCCGTGAGCACGCACGCGACGCGCTCATGACGGGAAATAATCCCGCGGGCCAGCAATTGCCGCAATCCGGCGATCGTGGCGGCACTGGCGGGTTCGCAGCCAAAGCCGAAGCGTCCAACCATCGCCTTGGCTTCCAGAATTTCCTCATCGGTCACCTGCGCCACCACCCCCTTCATCACATCCAGGGCGCGCAGGGCTTTTTTGAGATTCACCGGGTGGCCAATTTCAATGGCCGACGCCACCGTATGGGCGTGTACGCCGTTGCGCTCCATGCGTTGATAATGCTCGGTGATTACCGCCTGATTGACTCGCCCGCCATTCCACCGCAGTCCGCCGGCCACCAGTTCATGCAGCGTGTTGGCACCCGTCGCGTTAATGACCGCCAAACGCGGAATGCGCTTGAGCAATCCTAGATACTTCAATTCTGAAAATGCCTTGCCAAACGCGGAGCAATTTCCAAGATTCCCGCCCGGCACAATAATCCAATCCGGTGATTCCCAGTTCAACGCCTCAAGAATGCGATACATGATGGTCTTCTGTCCCTCCAGGCGGAAAGGATTCACGCTGTTCATCAGGTACAGGCCCAATTGCCCGCTGACCTGGCGCACCCGGGCCAGGCACGTGTCGAAATCCCCTTCAATTTGTAAGGTGCGGGCACCATAATCCAGCGCCTGCGAGAGTTTGCCGAACGCGATTTTCCCCGATCCGATAAACACAATTCCCTGAAACCCATTCATCGCAGCGAACAGTGCCAATGATGCTGATGTGTTGCCCGTACTGGCGCAGGCGACCCTTTGCGCCCCGACGAGCCGGGCATGAGTAAATGCGGCGGTCATGCCATTATCCTTAAAGCTGCCCGATGGATTCATCCCTTCATATTGCAGCCAAAGTTGCCCCGGCCACATCCCCAGATGTCGGCCCAGACATACCGCATTCTGTAAAAACGTCTGCCCTTCACCAACGGTGCATACCATCGCATCGGATGCGAAAGGAAGCAAATCGCGAAACCGCCAGACACCGGAATAATCCAGCGGAAACCGCCGATTTTGCCAGCGCGATTGAAAGTCCCGCAGCGTTTTGGGTAGTGCCGCCTGACTCCAATTGTAGTTGATGTCCATCAACTCGCCGCACTTGCCGCAGGCGGTAAGCGTCTGCCCCACATCATACGTGGCGGCACAATCCGGATTGATACACTGCTGATAAGCGATGGTTTTCATGTAATGAATTCTAGCAGCAGCTCAACGATGTCTCAACGATGCTTCAACGATCATGGGTGCGGGGTGTGGCGATATTTTTGGGCGGGTGCGGCATTTCCGCGTAAAACGCGCGGTGCAAGCACACGCGGCTAAAGGGGTATGGGGCGTCGCAGCACCACGCTCTGATCTATTGTCACGCACCCACGATCATCGGCGGGTGGCGTGGAAATAAAATTAAAACCGCAACTGCCGTGGGAGGAAATCTTGCTTCAAGGAGACCTTTGCGAGTCGCAGCGTCTCCTCGGCCACGGCATTGGCCCGGGCGGTGCCATCTTGCAATACCGCCAGCAATTGAGCCGGGTCTCTCTCAAACGTGAGCCGGCGCTGACGCATGGGTTCAATCAACGCCACCAGCACATCCACAAGTCTTTTTTTGCATTCCACATCACCGATGGCCCCGGCGCGGTATTTTTCTTCCGTTTCGCGCACCCAGGCGGTATCCGGATTGAACGTTTCATGGAAAATCCACAACGGATTATTTTCAACGCTTCCCGGGTCGGTGGCCTTCTTCCGGTTTGGATCGGTATACATGGACATAACTTTTTTTCGGATTGTGTCGGGATCATCGCTTAAATAAATCGCGTTATTCAGCGACTTGCTCATCTTGAGCAACTGACCGTGCGGTCCGGGGCCGCCGGTGCCGACCAGACGCCGCACCCGGCCAAGGCGCGGTTCAATGACTGGAAACAAACCGCCGGCTTGAACATAGTGCTCATCCGGTGTTTGCGGATCAACTCCGCAGTATATCTGATCGAATCGGCGGGCCACTTCGCGCGTTAATTCCAGATGGGCCAATTGATCTTCCCCCACCGGCACCAGAGCGGGGCGGAATGCCAGTATGTCGGCAATCTGCCCAATTGGATACAGCAAAAAGCCGAAGCTGTAGCTTTCGCCGAGATTTTTATCCCGAATTTCATCTTTGATTGTGGGATTACGCATCAGGCGGGAAAAGGGAACCAACATACTGAAGAAAAACGTCAACTCCGCAATTGCGGGAATTTCAGACTGCACAAAGATGACGCTTTTATGGGGATCAATGCCGGCGGCCAGATAATCGGCGGCAATGTCCAGTACGCTCTGACGAATATCCGCTGGATGTTCGGCGCGCGTGGTAAACGCGTGCGCATTGGCGATAATGAAATAGCACTCAAACTGATCTTGCAGTTGCACGCGATTTTCAAGTGATCCGACAAAGTGGCCCAGATGCAGGCGACCCGTCGGGGTATCACCAGTGAGAATCCGCGGTTTCGCGGAGGGATTATGTACCATTGGGGACGGATTGCTCATAAGAACTCCAATTTATTACGCCGGACATTTTAAGGTGTTATACCGCCCGCGGCCACCGTTGCGGTCGCATGATTGTTGCGGTCGCATGATGAATCCTTCTCATTGCACCAAGTGGAGCGTCTTTGTCTATATAATCATCCGCGGATAACCTGATGGAGACTTTATCACCATGCGTGAAAACCCGTTACACCTTCTACATGAACAGGCCAATGCCGGCTATCTGCCTTATGGTCCGGACATTCAAATTATTGAAAGCTTCGGTGAACCCGAAGCGGAATATGCCGCCATTCGGAAGTCCGCAACCATCATGGATTCGCCACACCGCGCCGTGGTGGAGCTGGTCGGCAAGGACCGTCTCTCTTTTCTGCATAATCTGCTCACCAATGACACCAAAGCCCTGCTCCCCGGCCAAGGATGTTATGCCTTTCTGCTGAACCTCAAGGGACGTATTGTGATGGATATGAATGTGCTGCATTCCGGAGATTCAACGTTTCTGGAAATTGATGCCCGCCTTGTGGATGAGCTATGTCGCACGTTGAACAATTACCTGTTTTCCGATCATGTACAGATACATAACCGGGCCGACGAGCTTGGCCGCCTTACGCTCATTGGTCCGGATTCCGGGAGCATGATCGATCGCATTTCCGGGGGCGGCACCGTAGCGGCAATGACGGAAATGTTGCGATCCTGCCATGCGAAGCTGTTGGAAACCGATTGCATAATTTTCCGCAATGATCAATGTGGGGAGCCACAATTCGAATTCATCATCCCACGGACGAAGCTCGTGAAATTCTGGGCGCAGATACTTGAAGCGGCCAATGGCACGCTGACATCTGAAGAGTTTAAGCCAGGTATGGTCAAGTTGCGACCTGTCGGATGGTCGGCGTACAACATCGCTCGTATTGAATCCGGGACACCGCTTCTTGGTATTGACATAACGGATCAGAATCTGCCCATGGAAACCGCCCATTGGTATTCCCGCGCCGTGCATATTTCCAAGGGGTGTTATCTGGGGCAGGAAGTGGTTGCTCGCATGCACGCCCACAAAGCCGTCGCCCGCCTGCTGGTGGGATTGAAAAATCCCGGTGATCTTCCGCCGATAGCCGGTGAGCCGTTGCGCGATGGTGAAACGATCATCGGCGGCATCACCAGCAGTTGCATGTCGCCCATGCTGGGAAATCAGGCAATTGCCATGGCCTATGTAAAAAAAGCCTATGCGCAGCCGGGGCGTGTCTTGACGGTATATACCGGACACGGTGAGGTCCGCACCACCGTTAGCGGATTACCATTCTGGCCGACAAAATAATAAGGGCATACAATCCAATGATGAAACCGCCGCTTGTGTGGGCCGCAGCGCTCCAGAAAATATCGGATCGAGCTCAAGCTGTTGACATTGCGGGTGTATGGCCGCGTGACAACCTGTGTGATTTAGCGCGTTGCGGTGCCATGCGATGGAGCCTACCAAAAATATATGGCGGCCAGGGACTTGCACCGATTCAACTGCATCATCGCTATGCGCAACTCGCCTCCGCCTGTCTGAGCACCGCTTTGATTCTCACGCAACGCGATGCCGCATTGGAATTCTTAATTTGCACGCCCGCTGGCCCCTCCAAAAGAAATGCCGAGAAGTTGTTATTAAAATTGGCGTCCAACCGCATTTTCGCCAGCATCGGAATTGCCCAACTGACAACTTCCGGACAGCATCAGCAGGGGGGTGTAACGGCGATAAAGGATGGCCAGAATTGGCGCGTTTCCGGAGTTATTCCGTGGTCCACCGGTGCCGATTACAGCGATTTTCTGATCGCCGGAGCTTGCGCGGAGCAAAAGGATCAACTGCTTTTTATCCTCGATATGAAAAAACCGGGCGTACGCGTTTGTCCCGCGCCGTGCATGGCGGTACTCAATGCCACCAATACCTCCGCCATTGAACTGAGGAATGTTTTAATTACCGCCCGGGATGTGCTTTCCGGGCCATGTCCCAATGCGTTGGCGATACGCAATGCGTATCGACGATTTTCTCTCAATACATGTATATTGCCGCTGGGAGTCGCGGCGGGGGCACTGCAACTTGCGCAGGAATTGGTGAAGCCTCGAACACCGCGCTGCCGGGCGGCGATTTCAGAATTGTGCCGCCGACAGCGTGATTTGGCCTGTCAGGTATACACGCTGGGCGCGGATAAGGTGGAAGCCAATAGCGCCTCCAGGTCCGCCAACATGCGGGCGCAATGCAATGACTTGTGCTTTCGCTGTGCCGCAAGTTGTCTGGAACTGGCCAAAGGCCGCGGCCTGATGATGGAACACCCCGCGCAGCGCCGGTTGCGTGAAGCCATGTTCTTTTTCGTATGGTCCAGCGGCAGCAGCGTTACCGAAGAAACGCTGGCCAGCTTGTCGAATGTTCCATGACATGTCCACGTGGATTTGAGAAAGTCTCACTGCCCGGATAATCCCAGCACATCGCGCATGGTATAGCGGCCCGGCTTTCGTCCGGCGATATAAGTGGCGGCCCGCAAGGCTCCGAGGGCGAAGGTGTCCCGCGTGCTGGCGGTGTGCTTTACTTCGATATGCTCGCCCCGCGTCGCGAAATAAACCGTGTGTTCCCCCACCACGTCGCCCATGCGCACCGCATGCATGCCAATGGTTCCCGGTTTCCGCGGTGTATCACCACCATGGCGGCCATGTACCAGCGTGTTATCCATGTTGCGACCGGTGGCGGTACAGATGGCTTGCGCCAGTGACAGGGCTGTGCCGGATGGGGAATCCTTTTTCTGGTTGTGATGGGCTTCCACAATTTCAATGTCATAAGCATCACCGAGTTGCCGCGCCGCTTGAGCGACAATTGCCAGCATGACGTTGACGCCCAGGCTGGTATTGGCGGCCTGCAAAATCGCAATGGATTGGGCCGCGTTATCAATGAGTGTCTGATCATCACTGGTCAGACCTGTGGTGCCGATGACCATGGCGGTTTTATGTTTGACACAAGCGGCGATCATGGCGCGCGTTGCCGCGGGTGAGGAGAAATCGATGAGCACATCCACCCCCGCTGGAAGATCTGATCGCACGTCCGCAACCGCCGTGCCGGCGTTGGTGGAGACGCGATCAATACCGGCCACAATCTGGAATTGTTCCGGGGCCTGGGCCGCCAGGGCCGAAATGCGTGATCCCATGCGTCCCAGAGCGCCGCAAATCGCCAGTTTAATTGGTTGGTTTGTCATATTCATTTTCCAGATACCATCTCAAAATCATCACGATCCGCAATTGCAATCCTATAAAGTCTATCCGGCCCGGTGACGCTTGAAAACCGTAACGAATCCGCCATCACAGCGTTCGTCGGCACCGCCGGTCACGGGCAGTTGGGATTCCCGCCGAACAACCTGCCATGGCTCATGGGGGTGCGATCTTAGAAAGTGCTCCACGGCGGCGCGATTTTCATTTGGGTCAATACTGCATGTGCTGTAAGTCAACACCCCGTCCGGCTTGAGAAATGTCGCGGCGTCGTCCAGCAAGCGGGTTTGAACTTCCCGCACGGTGCCGGACACAAACAGCGGCCAGCGCCACCGCACCTGCAGCCGCCGCCCCATGACGCCGGTGTTTGAGCATGGAGCATCCACCAGCACCGCATCGAATATTCCCCGCCGCTGTTGATGGAGTGTTGGCGGGGCCATCGTGCGGATATTCGTAACGCCGACCTCTTTGGCGCGGCGCTCAACGCATAGCAGTTTATCCGCGGCGATGTCGCACGCGATAATATCCGCGTGCGGAAATGTGCGGGCCATCTGTAGGCTTTTGGTTCCCAGACCCGCACACAGATCAAGAATGCGCAAAGTATTTGCCCTGTCTGATTCCGCTGGCAATACCGTCGCCATGGCGCGTACGGCGCGTGCTGCGGTTGGATCTTGGGCCGACAGCTCGCCCGCGGAAATCAGCGCCTCAATAGTTGAATTCCAGCCATTGGCCGCAACAAAAAACTGGGGGGACTTATGCGGTACCAGTCTGGCCGCGGGTGGTGGGATGAAAACGGGATTATCCGAACGCAGCGTTACCACGGGGGGCACATTGTCCGCGATCAGTACGCCGCGGACTTTGTCCATGCCGATCCATTGAATCATCGCGGTAACCAGTTCGCGCGGATGACTGGTGGTAACCGCCAGATGGTCAACAGGCTGGCGTTGTGGATCAGGGAATAGCGCCTTGGAAAAGTGTATCTGCCGTTGATCGTCCAATGGAAATGCAAACGCATCAGGGGCGCAAAGCGGTTGCACGACTCCGTCAAGTCTTTGGATATTGCGTAAGACCGCATTGACAAATGATGCCGCTCGAACCGCCCCGAGGTGCCGCACAAGTTCCACGCTCGTGGCGATGGCGGCATGATCGGCGATTCCCTGCGCCACGATCAGTTGATAAACACCCAGGCGCAGCACCGCCATCACATCCGGTTCAATGTTATCCAGCGGAGTCTTGGAAACCGCATGAACCAGCGCATCAAGCGTTAGCCTGCGGCGAATAACGCCGCACGTCAGCTCGAAGGCCAAGGCCCGGTCGCGCGAAGAAAGAGCTTGCCATTCCGGCGCATCGCGTGATTCAATGCGTGGCGGATCATGTATTTCCGTCCATGTTGAAAGAATGCGGGCCGCCAATAACCTGGGATCTTGAATCATCTCGGTGATCATAACGGAAGTTTCAGTTTTTATCCGACGAAGAAAACACGATCGCGCGATATAATCGACGCGATGATATATCTTGATAACAATGCGACCACGCGAATCGCGCCGGAAGTGTTTGAGGCCATGCGGCCATTTCTTGAACATTCCTACGGCAATCCGTCCAGCGTGCATCAGGCCGGTCAGGAGGCCCGGCACGCTGTGGAGGAATCCAGATATCAGGTTGCGGAACTCGTCGGGTGCCGACCCGCGGAGGTGATTTTTACCAGCGGCGGCACTGAAGCCGATAATGCGGCAATCCTTGGTGTGCTGGCGAGCCGTCCAAACAGGAAAACGATTGTTGCCTCGCAAGTGGAGCACAGCGCCGTGCGGGAGCAGGCCGCTCATTTGGCCCATTGCGGTTATCAGGTAATTGAAATAGGTGTCGATACGCTCGGCCGATTGAATATGGCCCAGTTACAAACCGCTTTGGCCGATCGGGATGTGGCGTTATTAAGCCTGATCTGGGCGAATAATGAGACCGGGGTCGTGTTTGATGTTGATGCTGTCGGTGCCGTCGCCCGACAGCATCATGTCCCATTTCATGTCGATGCGGTACAGGCGGCCGGGAAAATTCCATTGCGGTTTGCCGAGCGGCCCATTGACCTGCTTTCCATCAGCGCGCACAAATTTCATGGCCCCAAGGGTGTGGGCGCTCTGGCGGTGCGGCGCGGAATCGCCTTTCAACCGTTGATTCGCGGCGGGCCGCAGGAACGACAGAGGCGGGGCGGTACAGAAAATGTGGCGGCCATTGTGGGCATGGGAAGGGCCGCGGTACGCATCATGGCCAAATCGGCTGATTCCGGATATTTACAGCGCATCGCGGATCTGCGAAATAAGCTCGAAGCGGGGATTATAAATTCCGTGCCCGATAGTTTCATCAATGGGGATCGCGATCACCGTGTGGCGAATACCACCAACATCGGCTTTGCGGCACTGGAAGCGGAAGCTATTTTGATTTTATTAAATCAACACGATATCTGTGCCAGCGCCGGAGCGGCCTGTTCCAGCGGATCATTGGAGCCGTCGCATGTACTCAAAGCCATGGGAGTACCGGAAAAAATTGCGCATGGGGCCGTGCGGTTTTCGCTATCGGAATTCACAACCGACGAAGAGATTATCCGGACGCTGCGGGTAATCCCGGAAATTATCGCCCGCCTGCGGCAAGTATTGCCGACATCCAGTAAATTCAACGGATGAAGCATCCACTTTCGGCGGAATTGGTGAAAGGTTTTTCGATCATGGAGGCGGCTTATTTTTCGCATTGGGCGCGGATCGGAGTATACTAGTGCTCTGTTCCACCCATAATTACCCGTAATTATGGGTGGAACAGGGCACTAGATTGCAAGCTGCAAGTCTGAATCGGTGGAATTAGAGGTGAATATGATTGCATACAGGCAGATCACACGGCCTATGATCATGGGCGTGGTGAATGTCACACCGGACAGCTTCAGCGACGGCGGACGATTTTCCACCTCTTCCGGGATTGATCATCAGGCCAGCATTGAGCAAGCCATTGAACTGGCCCGCCAGGGCGCGGCGATTATTGATGTGGGAGGTGAGGCCTCATCATTTCATCGGCCCGGTATCGCGCCGGTGCCGGCGCAGCAGCAGATACACCGCGTGGTACCGGTGATCAACGGCTTGAAAAAGCGTATGAATGAACCCGCGGATATCAGCGGCAACACCATACTGAGCGTGGATACACGAAATAGTCAGGTCGCGGAGGCGGCTATTTCAGCGGGTGCCCGCATGATCAATGATATTTCCGCCGGAGAACATGACCCCGATATGTTTCGCATCATCGCAGCGCACGGATGCTTTGTTGTTTTGATGCACCTGTGGCCGGAAACTCCCGGACAGCAGCCGATCCCGCGTGAAAATATATGCCGGGACGTGTTTGATTATCTGCGGCGTCGTGCGGATGTGGCAATGGCCGCGGGCATTGCGCAGGCTCGCATTTTACTTGATCCGGGACTTGGTTTCGGAAAGGCTTCGCAGGACAATTGGCGCTTGATCGCCGGGATTGGCGAGCTTGTCGCCCTGGGGTTTCCCGTGGTGTTGGGCGTATCACGGAAACGATTTCTCGCCGATGTTGTGCCCAGTGCCGCCAGCGAATCATGGGATAATCGGGACATGGCTACCGCGGTGGTTACGGGTTGTGCGCTGCAACGCGGCGTACTGGTACACCGTGTTCATCATGTCAGGCTTGCGGCCATGGCTCTGGCGATACATCTGCATATTCCTCAAACGTCCGTGTGACACTTGGCGGATGGCGCGGTTGCGCGGATAATCTCCGCATCGGCATTGGATCTGCGGAGTTTGCGGCGTCCGGAATTTCCAATTGGTGCACCAGGAACGCCACGGGCGAGGTTGTTACATGCAGTTTTTTATACATGGCGGGTTGACGGCGGAAGTTGGCGTTGCCATGCAACGGCAGGGGCATCGGATTCATGATGCCTCGGAATTCACCGTGGAAGAACCGATGCCGCAATCGCCCGCGGAATTTCTGGCGGAATTGACCAGGCGGCAATGGTGCCTGCTGACCGATGATCGCGATTTTATTCATGGCGTATATGAGCAGGGCCTGAAGTATCCCTTGTGCATGGTATTGCTGCTTGTCGGGAACGACGCACTGGCGGCATCCGTGGATAGGCTTTTTGAGCGTTATAAACGCCTCTCGCCCAGGCGTCTCTATACTGTTACGGCGGGGCGCGTCAAAGTCCGTCAATTACCGGGTTGATTTTCCGGAACATCACAGTATTTGTTTATTTCGAATTGGCCGCCTTCGTAACGGCAGGCAAATTGAATGGTGCCAATTTCATCAGTTGCGCGCCGGCCATGATAAATGCGCCGGATGCGTAAGGTTCGGTTACATCCGGTGTGACCGCTTCGGGTTGATCTCCGGGAGACTGCACATGGGCAATATCTCCAGCCTTATTGCGCATCGCCAGCAGTCCGGCCCACGCCTTGGCAACCACGGGCATAAATTTCTTTTTGCTTAACAGAAGATGATACATTACCCATGCCATACCATAGCAATCCAGCGCGGTGCCACTGCTTTCAGGCATGGGAAATTGGTTGTAATCCAGCAAATTGGTCCGCCACAGGCCATCCGGGCCTTGTAAGGATGCGAGTTTCGTCGCCATTTGCCGCAGCAGTTGAACATAACGTGGGCGATCCGGAAACGTTTCAGGTAGATATTTGAGCGTATGCGCAGTTCCGGCGATCACCCATCCATTGCCGCGTGACCAGAACACCGGTTGTCCATTGGGGCTTTTGGTTTTGAAGAAGCTTTGATCGCGAAAAAACAAATGTTCCTTTTTATCGTAAAGTAAATGTGTGACCGCCCACCACTGCTGATTCATGGCATTGCGATATTTTGGATTATGGGTAAGTACTGAAAGATGTGCGAAAGCGGGTGGGGCCATAAAGAGCGAATCGCACCACCACCATGCGAGTTTTCGGGGATTGGAGGCATTGGCTTTGAAGTAAGCCAGCATCTGATCCGCGCATGATTTCAGCGGTTGTATTCGGACATCCTTGTGATTGATGGCGTAAATTCCGGTGATGGCCTGGCCGAAGGAAAAGGAATTGCCGGCTTGTGCGAGGTTCAATTTCCTGGGGCCGAAATCAAGATGCCATTTCACATGATCGCCCGCTTTGAGTACAGGTTCAAGGTATCGGTTATTTCCAGAGGCCCGGTACAATTCAACCAATCCCGTATACAGTACGCCATGCACCCAGCCGGTGGGTGCCGGTTCTTTGATCTTGGATATTTCAGCATTCGCACAGCGTTCAATTTGATGCAGAATGCGGGCTTGTGTGATTGTGGCCGCCGCGCTTCGCATTGCGGGAACCAATACCGCCGCCAACAGCACAATTGCATATATCGCCATGATATTCTTGCGCATCATATCAAATTCCAATTCAGACCAACTGACTGACCGGTACGGCATCCATATCCGTAAACACTTGATTCTCCCCACCCATACCCCAGCAAAAGGCGTATGCCGCTGTGCCTGCGCCGGCATGAATCGACCATGGCGGAGAAATGACCGCCTGCTGATTCGCCACCACGAGGTGCCGCGTTTCATCGGGCCGCCCCATGAGGTGAAACACGCGGGCTGCCGGATCCAAATTAAAATAGAGATACACTTCCGACCGGCGCAAATGCGTGTGCGCCGGCATGGTGTTCCATACGCTCCCGACGTCCAGCAACGTAAAGCCCATGACCAGTTGGCAACTCCGGATTCCATCGAGATGAATATATTTATATATGGTTCGGCTGTTGCACGTCGCCGCCGAACCAAGCCGGACCGCCGTGGCATCGCTTTTTCGCGCCAGTGCTACGGGATAAGCGCAATGGGCGGGATAACTCAACAGGTAAAATTTTGCCGGCGTTTCAGCCTTGTCACTGCTGAAGCGGATGTCCCGGCACCCCATTGCGACGTACAGACAATCCAGATTTTCCAGCCGATAGGTTTGCCCATCTACACGGACCCAGCCGCCGTCGCCGATATTGAGAATTCCCATTTCCCGGCGCTCACAGAAATAGTCGCAGCGCATGTCCGCTTCCGCGGCCAGTGTCAGCGGTTCTGTCCCCGGCACAGCCGAGCCAATTATGGCGCGATCCACATCACACCATACCAGCTCAATGCGACCATTGGAAAAAAGATTTTCCAGGAGAAAGTGCTTGCGCAAATCCACCGCCGACATGGCGGCATAGCGCTGGTCATCAGGTAATAACAATGTTCTCATGGTGGAGTGTTCCCAAACAAGGTCGCAACACGGCCATAACTCGTAGTATTACGTGTTCGCACATCATCGTCAATCCTGCACCGGCACAAGTGGAATAAAAGGGCGTGGCAATAAATCCGAACCGGGGTTCTGGGGAGCGATTTTTTCGGGGGGCAGGGGACGGCGGGAATGCGAACCGCAAAGGGGCATAAGAACGCAAAGACGGGCGATTACGACGATATTTACCACGAGGTAGCGGAGGGGTAGCCGCTACGGCGGCTAGAGCAGGGGAACAGTAGAGAGTCGAGCAGTAGAGCACATAAGGCTGGAACTCAAGAAATGCTGTCGCAATATGAGGCAACCCCCTGCGGTCTACTTTCTATTTTCTACTTTCAAGGTGCCGCTACGGCGGCTAGAGCAGGCGAGCAGGCGAGAGTTGAGTTGTCGCTGCGGCGACGACAACGGGGTTAACCGCAAAGTAGCGAAAGAACGCAAAGGGGACGACCACGACGACGGAATTTACCACGAGGCAACGGAGGTAAACGGAGGGAACGACGGCGAGTAGCCACAGAGAGGGCACAGAGATCACAGAGGTTGGGGTACAGACGACGGTATTTACCACGAAGACACAACGACACAAAGATACGACGACGGAACGACATGCTTCAACGGAACGCTGCGCTTCAACGAGCAACGAGCGACGAGCAACAGAGTGATAACGCACCGCAATGACGCGGGGACGGAACGACGATTTGCCACAGAGATCACAGAGGACACAGAGGTGCGACGCGGGGATACGACGACGGGGTTAACCGCAAAGAGGCGTAAGAACGCAAAGGGGTGGCGACGACGACGGTATTTACCACAACGACACAACGACACAAAGATACGACGACGGAACAGATGAGTGGTAGGGAGTGGAGCTGTCGCTGCGACGACCAAGGTGCTCAAGTTAGGGGGGCAAGATGCTCAAGTTAGGAGGGCAAGGTGCTCAAGTTGAGCATGTGGATGGGAGCGTTGATTTTAGCGGGTTTGGTTCAAGGTGCCCCAGATGCTCAAGATGTTTTTGGCCCCCAGGGGGGGGCAGTATTTAGCATTGAGAAGTTAGGAGTTAGGAGGCTTTTTGGGCGCGGAATGGGCGCGAGCTGTTGGCTACAACGAACAACGAAACGCTGCGCTTAACGAGCGGCGAGCAACGAAACACACGGGCACTCAACGAGTGACGAGCAACGGGTTTCTGTTCAGGATTCTTTTCCGCGATCACTGTGGCGGCATGTTATTTACTTGTCAAACGGCGGCCAGCCAGCTTAATGATCAATGAGCAAAGAGCAAAGATCAAAAATTCGGCGTGCGCCGTGCGACACCCGGACAATCATGGGTGGTCTGGGTGCCGTGGAGAAGCTATAGGGGGCGGCGGGGGTGGGTAATAACACAGTGTTCAGTTTTCAGTTTTTAGTTTTCAGGAGACAGGAGATAGGAGGATAGGGAAGGCGCTGCAGCGACGGCGAGGGCGGAAGTTATCTGGGAGCGCGGCTGTTTTCCGCCGCCGTTATTTTAATTAACTTATCACGTCCCCATTCCGCTTCTCCCAGGCCCACGTATTGATCTCCGCCGGAGCCGATTGAACCGTTTGCACCGCGACTCAAAGACACGACGTTATTTGAACCACGAGGAAGGGGAGGCGAGCGGAGGGTGGCGCTGCGCTCAATGAAGTAATGAAATAATGAGTGATGAGTAAAATGGGTTTTATGGCGAATATCAGGAGATGCGACAGCAGCAACGGACAACGGGAAATCACCACGACGGCACGTTGGCGCAACGCAATCTACGGGCCGATCTGCCACAGAGATCACCGAGCGACACAGAGAGCGCCTGCGACGGGATGCGAAGCCGCAGGGCCTGCGATTCAAGATTGTTTCATTCGCTGCTACCATAATGCCGTCCAAACCTGTGATCCCCGGTCAGGCCGCCGCTGTGGTCACCTCGGCATCACAACCTCATCCATTTTACCGTCGCATTGGGCACAATCCAGCAACGACTATATCCGCCGCTATTTCCGTT